>NZ_JBFRFN010000001.1:0-472339 GCF_052114825.1 Paenibacillus sp. 2TAF8 | reverse complement strand
TTTTCATAGAGCCCTACCATTTGTTTTTTGAACTCGGTTGTGAATGTACGTCGTTGTTGTTTAGGCATTGTAGAGATCCGCTCCTTAACATGATAGTTTTATTCTACAAGCCCTTATTTTTTCTGTCCAACTAAGTGTAGCCGATCCACTTCATCATAGTACGCACTGTAATTCTTTTCTCTACTGTAAGGGTTCGTAGCGTGTAATATTTCTCCATACTGATCATTTAACCTAACTAAATCATCTTTCGTCAGATAACTATCTAAAATCGGATCTACCGTCCTTTGACTCTCACTGTCATATTCCGGTCTACTTGGTTGGGGATAGAAGTTTGGATTAATTTCAAGCATACTCTCTAAAATCTTTTAGCATTCCAATGATTTTTGAATCTTCGATGTTGTTTCTTATATTCAACTTTATTTGCTGATATTGAAGAAAACATTATGAGCTCGACTATCTTTCTAAACTGCAGATAAATGAATTCAATTTCATAAATCGTGACTCTGTTTTGGATTACAAACGTTACTATAACTGCGATTCGGGATTTGATTTCTTCCATGCATTGCAAATATTTTTGAGCGTCTTTCTCAATCATTTTGGCCATCTCCCTTCATACCAATATTTCGGCATAAGAGGTTGAAAAGTGATGTTGTGGAGCAATCCTTTACCCTTTCTTTGTGTTGAGTTGGTTTCAACGTTTTCATAGGCTTCATATTCGTGCGTACGCTCACTCAGACGCTGTTCTCCGCTCTTCAAAGGACTGGCCCCTGCAAACAAACATTCTCGTGCTTAGAAGCTTAAAATGGCTCGTAATCCGTCATATATGAGCAAAAAAAGAGCCGTATAATAAATCTACGGCTCTTTTGAAGAATGTCATTTCTATTAGTTTACTTCTGATTTGATATCTGTTGTATATCCACTGAATGTTACATCGACTGGTTTTTTTCCATTGCCATTTGGTCCACCTGTAAAGCTAATTGTATAACCACCCGCTCTTACGCCTTGGGGGTTCTTATCGGGACTTAGCCAAGCATCTGACCCATTTCCATTGATTACCTTATTATAATATTCTTTTTTAGTTTCGGTATGGTATATCACTATCTTTACTGGCGAACTAGAATTGTTTACAAAGTCTACTTTAACATATCCATATCCACCGGCAACATTGAAATTAGTAGTAACATAACCTGAACCAAGCTTACTTTGTATCCTACTTCCAAATTCATCCTTGCGCTGTTGAGGTGTAATAATCAAATCATCAAAATTACCTGACCGAGCAATTTCAGCAAAATCACGTGCTGAACTAGAAGTTGGAACCGCCTCTGTATGTAACGAAGTTGATGGAGCGGCAGATGCTGTTGTTGCTAGTGCTAGAAATAGTCCTGACAATAACAATGCTTTTGCTTTCATCGAAAATCCCTTCTTTCTAATTGTATTATTATTACAATATAACCATAACATCATTTGTAAATATTTGCAACTTATCACTAATATTTAGTTTATTTAAAATATGTTGGTTTAATATTTATATTTTTAGTAAAAATAGGTCTACTACAAAACTGCTTCACTCCATCCCATCTACCCCATACACAACCTTTGCACTTCTCCGGCTACTTTCTGGGACGGATACGTTGCTTTTTCCGTCTTCTGCCGCTAATAAAAAAGGCGAAAACCAATAGAAATGCTTCTTCGTAATGAACTAATGCTGGTTTTGTCGTTACAAAAGTATTTAAACTAGTGGTTAACGTTAGGATATGTATTCTTATGATTTCTGAAAAAGGGATCTCTACAGAGATTCATACGATTACTTTTCGTATGCTTAGAAAAACAATTGCCTACTTTAGGAAATACCAAGCTTTAAGAAAGAGTAAAGAGGCTAAATACAAATACGGATAGCAACTGGATAGCCATTCTCTCACGTATTTAGCCTTGTACTTATTTTAATATATATTTAGACACGGTTTTACTGTCAGTAACACGATATAACGTATTGTTACCAACATAATAAAATTCATTCCGTTGATATTCATCAGAAGTTATCTGGAATTGATACTTGATACTTAAGTTCTTTCCATTCAGCGCATAAAACTTATCTTCCCATTTGGAATTATTATAAGTACCGTAACTGAAAGTTATATCCCCAGATGGAGTTATTTGCTGATATCCTTCATAGTATTCAGCTTTTTTTGTAGAAGAAAGTAGCTTGTTATTTTTATTGTATAGACTGATTGTTTTGTTTTTTGTATCTCTCAGTAAAAAATTATCTCCGACTACAACTAATGGATCTGATTTGTTAAAACTTTCTTTAGGTAAAGAGCGTTTCCACATAAGTTTTCCATCAACATTATAAGCGTGTAAATTGTGAAGAGACACTTTATCTTTATATGAGATTAAATCTAAAATTATAGTTCCACCACTTAACTGATAGGTTTGCATGCCCGAATACTTACCAGCAATTTTGTGAGAAATTATAGGTTTTTGAAGAGATGATACATTTTTAAATATTTCTATTGTGTTGGATTTAGAAGGATAGTTTGAAATAACATGTCCTGTGTTTAAAATCTCAGCGTATCGTGATTTCAATTTAGTTAAAGATACCTGTTTTCCATTAGGATTAAAAATAGTTATTCGAGTATCATATTTATTTCCTTTATCCTCGACTACCGCTAAGTTGCCGTTAGAAAGCAAATATGGTCTAGCAGTTCCATTTTTAAATGTCTTAACCCAGTTAACATTACCTTTAGAGTTGACAGAGTATGTTTTATATTCCTTTCCATCATTGGTACTAGATGTGAAATATACATCTCCGTTCTTACCATACAATAAAGGTGTCCCTCCAAAGGTTAACATCTTTACATTTTTTCGAAAATCATAACTCCAATGTTCTTTCCCTGTTGTTGTGTTAATTGACTGGACTATATAATCATTCACTTTTCCATTTTTAAACTCTTTTAATTGGAAATAAATAGTGTCTTTATTTGCGTTAAACCCATCATATTCAGGGCCGGCAGTCTGGAAAAAATAAGATGAATTCGATTTCATGGTCCATTTGGGATTCGGTAAATTATCATTGTTAACCGCTTCAGTATCCTTTGGTAAGTCCATATCCTTATCCACTTCAACTGGAGGTTTGTAATTTTGTTCAGGCTTACGGTCACTGAAAGGATAATCATAGAACTTAACTAAAGGTGTATTATCATTAATCATGACAAATGCAACCTTATTTTGTTCCACTTGTTTAGATTCAAATGGAGGCGTAGTTATAGAAAAGTAGTTATTCTTGTCTACAGTAACAGACTGTTGATTTATTATTTTCCAACGACTTGGATCAGTAATCTCTCCGGTCACGACCATTACCATAAACTCTTTTTCTTTATTTTCAAAAGCTAATCCTTCAATTTCGAAGGAATTGTCATCATGGATTACAACGTTCCTACTTACACCAAAAGCGTACGAAGTATTCTCAAGGAATAGCAATAGTGATATAAATAAAAGTGCAATAGACAGTAAAAAACCTCTGATAAATAATTTCATTATGTAGTTTCATCTCCGATTCTTGTTTTTATAGACATTTTCTCTCTCTTTCTAATTTTATGACTAAATAAAATTCAATCACCTTATTAATATCGGTATAAAAACTGTAATTTTCAAGTCAAATAAAGTATGCATTTTAAGAATGTTATAAACTGTTACAAAATAACTTCACAACCAGTCGTAGCTTATGGTATCTTGTGATATTAGAAAATTGGAGGGAACACAGCGTGAAAAAGAGAATATTTAGTTTATTAATTATTTTTAGTTTGTGCTGTTCATTAATTGCTGTACCAAGTCATGCAGACACAGTATTGCCAGAGGCTGAATGGGTTCAGAGACTTCAAGGACGTCCAGCAATATCTAAACCTATATTTACTGTTGACTCTAAAGGAAACGAAACGATAATTATTCGTCCAAAGGATTACATCTTAGAAGGAATTAATGCAAAAACAGGCAAGAAAAAATGGGAGAAAAATGTTAAAGGTAAGATTGTAAAGTATGCTGAGGATGGGTACATATCTTGGTACGATTATGATAAAAAAATTGGGAACATAACTGTTATTGATCCTACTACGGGTAAAGATAAATGGACAGCACCACTACCTTCATATAGAGGAAACGTTAGTGGGTATATTTATCCGAGTACAGGAGGAAGTGTATATGTAGTTGTTTCAGAATACTTTGAGCATAAATCGTCTATTTATTACTATGATAAAAATGGTAAGAGATCGAAGCTGTACACCCTTCCAGTTGAATTTTCTGATATTAATAAAGGGTACTTATTTGGTTACAATAATGATTATCCAAAATCAACGTATACTGTATTTAATCTCCTATCCGGAAAGAAGATTTTTAGCATAAAAGAGAATACTTGGATTAATGACTACGATCATTATAAAACTGGACAAGTTAATGGTCATAGACCAGCAATTATATTGTCTGGAGGGACCATCATAACTCAATACTATGATGATAATAATCGGATTTTAAAAGGTTATAGTCCCTCAGGAAAATTGAAATGGACTAAAAAAGTACCATTTACGAATAGAAGTAATGATGATTTGATTGTATACACACTAAACAATAATTTCTTGATGGTTGGTGGAGCCGAAAATTTATTTAATCTGTATAACCATAATGGCGAATTAATTGGAAGTCAGGAATTTGACAGTAAGGATGACCACTCATCTAGGATGTACGGTAAAATGATTGTGTCATACGATTATAAAAGCTTAATGTTCTCCACTTACAAAGATAACAAATATGAGGCCTACCTGTTAGATACAAATAATTTAAGTACTTTATTCTATACAACGGAACAAATAGAGGTAGTTGCTCCGCTTCAAAACTTTGCTTTTCTTAACAAGAAAAATGAACTTTATGCGTTTAGAACAGCCAAGTATGATTTGTATAAGTACATTTTGAGATAATTATGCTAAAGGGATCGCTGCAGTATTAAAATGTACCCCTTGTAAAGGACAATTTAAAAAAGGTTAGGCTACTTCAAGCTGCTGTCTGTATCGTGCAGGCGGCAGCTTGTTCAAGTTCCATTGACCTCGATAATAATTGTAATAGATCATGTAGCTTTTCACTTCTTGCTTGACCTCTTCCAGGGTCATACATGTTTTGAAATTCGTTTCATCTTTAAAATGCCCAAAGAAGGATTCTTGTGGAGCGTTATCCCAACAGTTTCCTCGACGCGATATGGATTGACCTAGCCCCATGTTCTTCACAAGCTTTTGGAACTTTGGGTTCGTATAGTGAAATCCTTGATCCGAATGAATCAGCGCATCCGAGGTGAGATGACGATGTTTTTTGAGTTGTTTCAACGTCTCCATCGCAATGTCCAAACCGAGTGAAGCAGAGACTTCATAAGCTAAGATTTCATTCGTTTCAGCATCTTTAATGGTCGATAGGTAGGCTCGCTTATTTTTCCCATAAGTTAAATACGTGATGTCCGTTAATAGTACTTTGCCTGCGATCCCTTGCTTAAAAGCTCGATTTAATGTGTTAGGACAGATTCGATGCTCTTGGGTGGCTTTAGCCATACGACGTGCGGGATTAGCTTTTCGAATGGGACAAACGATGTTGTACTTTTGCATGACACGACGAATTCGCTTAAGGTTGTATGTGACTCCATATTGGTGCTCCAGCGTCATTTTGATTTGACGAGCTCCCTTCTTTCTTCCCCGATAATGGTAGGCTTTCAGAAGGATCGCTTTCACTTGTTGATCGTTTTGTTCCCGTTTTTGACGATGTAATTGAGCATATTCACTACGATATCGATAATAGCCGGAACGTGAAACCCCAGCGATTTCACAAAGAACATGCACCTTTCGCTGAGAAGGAGTTGTATGCATCATCTGTTGAATCAGTTTGAATTTTTGCTGCGTACTTAATTGGATGTCTTTTTTCTCATCTGCCTTTCGAGTTGATCGAGCTTTTTTAAGAATTCATTCTCCGCTTCAAGCCATTTCATTTTCGCTTCCAAACGGGCATATTTTTCTTCAAGACTTAATTCACGGGTCAGAGGACGGCCTGAGGCGTGTTTTCTACCGTCAGTTAATCCAGCAGGTCCTTGTTCTTGAAAAGCCGTACGCCATCGATTGGAAGCCTTTCGAATCCGGGTTGCACCTAAGACGTCAATGGGAAAGCCCGCTTCCTGAAAAATCTCACTGAGAGGCGTACCTTGACTGTATTCTTGAATAAATCGTTCTTTGAACGCATCCGTGTACGTAATAGCTTTAGCGCTAACATTTTTCACATAGGGATTTTTTCTTAACTGATCTTGCTCTTGAGTTGTAAAGTGTTTTTTTGACATTTGCTTGACCACCGCTCGTTTTTTATTCATTGTACACAAAAAGACCCTACAAGATGACCTTTTTTAAAGTGTCTATCTTATAGGGTACATTTTATATTGCATTCGATCCCTTTTGTTATACCATTACGAAGTATTCAAAGTTAATTACAAAAAGAGCCACTCGCTATCGCAAGTAGCATTTAAAAAACTAATTCAACAAATACTTAGATATTGTCTTTCCAGCATCAGTTATATATAGATTGAAGCCTTCTTTTAAGTGGAATTTTGTTTTATACGGAATAATTTCAGGAACGATAACTTCACTAATTTGATTTAGATCCGTTCCATTTAGGATAGTTAGCTTTGTCTTCTCAACAATCAAAATTTTGTTATCACTATTTGTATCAACATTAATGATTTCGTTAAATTTCGCCTTCTTCAATAATTTCCCTTTTTTATCAAGTAACAAAAGCGTGTTTTTTTTCCAATCTATAATGAGAAGTTTATCTTTCAAAAATTCCAATCCATTGTTGCCGTTAGATGGGATCGACCAAATTTCCTTCCCGTTTGTGCCACGTGCACCAAAACTGCTGTAATATTTTCCGTTGAATGTATTGAAATAGACAGTGCCATCTTTATCAATATAATCAGGCATTTTACTACCACTACGTTCATATTTAAATTTCAAACTCAATTGATCATTATAAAATGAGTCATAGATTTTGTTTTTGCTATCGCTGGTTGTGACTAGAAATCCATTCATATAAAAATATATATGTTCTTTTATTTGTTTTTTCTTTAACATTTTTCCATTTTCATCAAATTTATATGCCATAAAATTATAAGATGAAATTCTAGCGGTAACTAATATATATCCATCACTAGTTATGTAGACACTATTCAGATCCCTAAGTTTCTCACTAAACGTCTTATTCCATAATTTCTTACCCATCTTGTCATATGCGAAGAGCTGCGTCACTTTCTTATTGTTTATTTTCGAAGATATTACTGTATAATATTTTCCATTTTTTTCGTCAAGGGCGTTATCTCCTCTAAAATGAGTAAATTCACCTCTATTTTCTACAAAATTCTTTTTAGAACCGTTACTATCTTGCATATATTGAACTCCATTTGAGTCAATTATATAGACAGTATCCCCTACCTTTTCCAAATCCGGATTATAGTATTCATATTCAGTTGACCATTCGGGGCTTGGCAATGATTCGTAAGATTTTGCTGATGCAACATTCGCAAAAAGCAAACTAAAAATCAGTGCGGAAACTATTAGCTGCATTTTCTTCATGAGGATCTCCTTCTATATAACAGATTTTTAGGCTTAACCTAAAGCTTTTTATATTATCGATATAAAAATAGTAATTTACAAGGAAAATAAAGGATGGATCATTCTTTAAGTAGATGATCTGTTTATCAAACCGTACCTCAAAGACAATTTAAATTACGGTGCATCCCTCCTAACATTAATCGCTTTTTATAATTGTCTCGCTAAAGTTAATTCCAAGCATAGATTACTTGGGATTATGAAGACCTACTGGGAGTAAAAAATATGGGTACATGACTAGATTCGTGTAAAATGAAAAACCATTCATTATAGGAAATTCACCGAAAAAAGTTTGTTAGTCCCCACTCCAAGTAAGTTCATAACATTTTTTACAAGAGACAGGCCGATATTGCCAGTCTCTTATTTATTTATTTTTTCTACACAATGTACCGAAAAGACTGATTTGGCTACCTCAGAAATCAAAAAATATCTCCTTATAACCATAGTTTCACAACAAATTGTTGATTTATCTTTTAATAGAAACTTCCTCTAATGTGGGGAGCATCATAGATTGAGGCGTTCCCATTAAATATTCACCAAAAGTAAGAACGTAGGCATCAGCCCTGTCCGGAGACTTTAATCCGCGTTTCTTCATGTCCTTCTTACTTTCAAGTAATATCTTACCCTTGCTAGTCATTGACCATTTTCTTGTAGTCAATTGGGAGGTAAGTACATCATCATCGGGTAATTGTAAGACCGCAGAATCATTGTTTATATAATTGCTCATGTTTTGTTCCAGTTGAGCTTTAATATATGCCCACATCTCAGTGCCCAGGTTTCCAAAATGCTCATCCAAAGATGATGATCCATTATTGATAGGAATAACATTATAGTGAAGTCCTTCTTCCGCTATAACCTCATTCAACCGATCCGTGACACCACCACCTACCCCGGTATCATCTACTCGGATTCTCACATGAACCACTTCTGGATACTGTGGTAACAACTCTTTGATTAAGTTCAATACCCACCCAGCAGTAACCATCGTATCTTTTTTAAAATGATGATGCTGACCAACTATTACTGGTCCTATGCCTGCATATATGGATGTTTCATCATCGCCAAAACGAGCAACGTCACAGCCAATGGTTAAGATGTCACCAACCGGAGGCAACCTGACTTCTTTTGCTGCGAATTCAGCTACTTCCAGCGCAATAAATGTTTCTGATTCCCCGCGAGGAATTTCTCCTTCAACCCGAACACGCCATACATCAGATCCCTTTCCGTATTTACGTTCAAGCATGGCAATATTCTCTTTGCTGGTACGAGGGCTGTTCAAACATGAAACTTTATGAGTTTTGTAATCTGCCCTATCTCTGTTGTGCGAGTCGTAGAACACCCCGCTGGTTCGGGTTGGGTTTCCGCACATAAGAAGCTTATTGAATTCGCCTGAGAGTGTGCCCAGGATCGCCTCCATGATCCTATCCTCAACCCCGGACGCTTCATCTACTATGAACAGCATATAATCTTCGTGGAAACCCTGCATGTTCTCCGGCTTTGTAGCTGTACGAGCTGTTGCAAACCAACGTTCTTCGTAATTACGCATGTAAATTTTAGTCTTCGTCCACTTCAGTATCTTTTTGAGTAAAGGACTTTTTTCTTGCCACTTACTTATTTCTGCCCAAAGAACATCATGAAGTAGCTGTCTGGTTGGAGCAGTGCATATTACCTTCGGATAGGGAAAGCATGTAAGGAACCACAATGCAGTCGCCGCCTCAAGGCCAGTCTTTCTTACTCCTTGTCCTGATCTCACAGAAACACGCGGATCGCCAGCTATATCCATCAAGACTCCAGCTTGCCATTCGTCAGGCGTAAATTTCAGTAACTCCACGCAAAAAAGAACCGGATTCTTCCGGTACTCAGGAATTCGTTTTTTAAATGCAGCAAATCGGCGTTTAGTTTGTGGAGACTCTTTACTCACCTGACTCCACCGCCTTAACCCAATCTTCGATCAGGTCATCCTCGGTATCTCCATCGCCGTTCTTCAGTTTCTCAATCTCAAGGCGGGTTTTAACTAGTTTTCCATCGAGGAGACGGTCGCCCATTTGCGAAATCAACCCTACAAAGAGCAATTAAGCGTATATGCAAAAAAGCTGGTATCGATAAAGAAATTACCATACACGGGCTCAGACATACACATGCGGTTATGATGTTAGAATCTGGAGCGAGCATGAAAGAAGTTCAGGAGAAATTAGGACATGCTTCTATAGACGTGACTTCCGATATATATGCGCACATCACAGAAGTTATAGAGGCTCGAAGCATCGATAAATTTTCTTCGTACATGGAATACACTAAAAAAAATTGAAATAAGCGGTCAAAACGGCGGTCAAAATAGAAATCCCACAAATAATACGATAAAACGAAAAAAACCTTGGCATGCCGGAAATCCAGCAATACCAAGGCTTATAGTCTATCTAGTACAACGTGATATATTGATCGCGTTCCCATTGGTGGACTTGTGTGCGGTACATATCCCACTCAATTTCTTTCAGCTCGTAGAAGTGAGCCAGGGCGTGGTCGCCGAGAGCGTCACAGATCACTTCGCTGCGGATCAATTCGTTCAATGCTTCTTTCAGGTCAGCCGGCAAGCTAGGAATGCCTTCTTCCACACGCTCTTCTTCTGACATGATGTAGATGTTGCGGTCAATCGGAGCTGGTAAGGAAAGCTCGCGTTTGATTCCGTCCAGACCTGCTTTCAATAAAACAGCCAAAGCCAAGTACGGGTTAGCAGCCGGATCCGGATTACGAACCTCAACACGCGTACTCAGACCACGTGAAGCCGGGATACGGATCATCGGGCTACGGTTACTTGCAGACCATGCTACGTAACATGGTGCTTCGTAACCAGGTACAAGACGTTTGTATGAGTTCACAGTCGGGTTAGTGATTGCTGCAAATGCACGTGCATGCTTCAGAGTACCAGCCATGAAGTGACGTGCAGTTTTGCTCAGGCCCAGCTCGTCTGACTCATCTACAAATGCGTTCTCATTGCCACGGAACAAGGATTGGTTACAGTGCATACCGGAACCGTTCATACCGAACAATGGTTTTGGCATAAATGTAGCATGTAATCCATGCTGACGCGCAATCGTTTTAACAACGAGTTTGAACGTTTGGATCTGGTCTGCTGCTTTCAAAGCATCTGCATATTTGAAATCGATCTCATGCTGACCAGGAGCTACCTCGTGGTGAGAAGCTTCGATTTCAAAGCCCATTTCTTCAAGTGTAATAACGATATCACGACGACAGTTTTCGCCAAGATCTGTTGGCGCGAGGTCGAAATATCCGCCTTGGTCATTCAATTCATTCGTTGGGTTTCCTTTTTCATCTGTCTTGAACAAGAAGAATTCTGGTTCAGGACCAACGTTGAAGGAGGTGAATCCCATTTCTTCGGCTTCCCTCAGGTTTCGTTTCAGGATGCCACGTGGATCGCCTGGGAATGGGTTCCCGTCTGGAAGATATACGTCACAGATCAGACGAGCGACACGATTGTCGGATACCCATGGGAAAATAAGCCAAGAGTCAAGATCCGGATAGAGGTACATGTCGGATTCTTCGATACGAACATAACCTTCAATGGAAGAACCATCAAACATCATTTTGTTATCCAAAGCCTTCGTCAGTTGGCTTACTGGAATCTCAACGTTTTTGATTGCTCCAAGCAAGTCGGTGAACTGCAATCGAACGAATCGTACGTTTTCTTCTTTGGAGATGCGGAGAATGTCTTCTTTTGTATAACTCATGATTCCTCTCCCTTTCTTATCTGCGTATTTGGCTTGCATGTTATATTTGTACATTAGAATGTGCCACGGGTCAAGGAGTCTGACATGAGAAGTTTGAAATATGCCTTACCCGCGTCGTTAGGCGAAACAATTATTTTTTATTAAAAAAACGAGAAAGTTCACCTTGGATGAGAGATACTTGACCAGGTCTTTTGCCTGAGACAAGCTGTTGCTTCAACAAACGGTGCAGTTGTGTATCAGAAAGTTCTCTTCGTTTAACTTCCGTATCCGGCGTAATTACGGTAGCTTCTTCAGACTCTTTCGTAACAGGATTCATGACCTGCTTGATACCAGCAATGTTAACTCCTTTTTCGATCAAAGCTTTAATCTCTAGTAATCTCTCAACATCGTTAAAAGAAAATAAACGCTGATTTCCCGAAGTTCTTGCAGGAACAATCAGACTGTGTTGCTCATAATAGCGAATCTGTCTCGCGGACAGGTCGGTAAGCTTCATTACGATACCGATCGGGAATAAGGCCATATTTCTACGAATTTCGTCGCCCATGTTCATCAACCTTCCAGTCATCTATTCTTGACCCTATTGTACATTTAGTTGTTACAAAGTGTCAATGACGTGTTAGATAAACTCACAATAATTTACGATCTTTCATCGCTTGTAATGCCATCAAAACGCCATATTTAACATGAGAGTAAGTTAATCCACCCTGCATATAGCCGATAAAAGGCTCTCGAATCGGTGCATCAGCTGACAACTCCAGGCTTCCACCCTGAATAAACGTACCTGCCGCCATGATGACAGGATGCTCATACCCAGGCATGTCCCAAGGCTCTGGCACAACGTGGCTATCCACAGCAGCAGCCTGCTGAATACCTTGAACAAAGGCGATTAGATGCTCAGCTGAGCTGAATTGGACAGCCTGAATCAGGTCGGTACGTGGCTCGTCCCACGCCGGTTTAGTCACAAATCCAGACGCAGCAAACATCGCTGCAGCGAAAATGCTTCCCTTAATCGCTTGACCAACAATAGTCGGAGCCATGTAAAGTCCTTGGTAGATGGCTCGCGTTGTCCCAAGCATAGCTCCTACCTCGCCACCAATCCCGGGTGCAGTCAAACGATAAGCCGCCAGTTGTACATACTTCTCTTTACCACATATGTATCCTCCGGTTTCTGCCAGTCCACCACCAGGATTTTTGATCAAAGAACCCGCCATCAGATCCACGCCGACTTCCGTAGGCTCACGTTCCTCCGTAAATTCGCCGTAACAATTATCCACAAATATGATAACATCGGACTTCAACGCTTTAACACGCGCGACCATATCCGCGATTTCGGCAATCGTAAAAGAAGAACGCCAATCGTATCCACGGGAACGCTGTATGCCTATAACCTTCGTTGCTGGCGTAATAGACTGTTCCACCGCTTCCCAATCCACTTGCCCTGCGTCTGTCAGTGCGGTTTCCGCATACCCGATACCAAAATCACGGAGAGAACCCGTTCCGTCACCCGGCTTGCCAATGACTTTATGTAATGTGTCATAAGGCTTACCTGTGATGTACAACAGTTCGTCTCCTGGACGTAGTACGCCGAATAGTGCTGTACTTATCGTATGTGTTCCCGAGGCAAAATGAGGACGTACCAGTGCCGTTTCCGCACCAAACACATCTGCATACACCTCGTCTAACACCTCACGACCACGATCATTATAGGCATAGCCTGTGGAGCCAGCAAAATGAAAATCACTTACTTTTCTGCGCTGAAACGCATCAATAACCTTCCATTGATTATGATCTACAATGCGATCAACCTGATGCAACTGCCCTTCAATCTGATGTTCCACCTGATGTTGAAGTTCTACAATGTTTGAATCAAACCTTGCCATCTTGCTTCATTCCCCTTTATAGCACGAAACGGACGTATTCGGACCAATTCTCGTGTCGACTTATCACATAAATATGTCATGAATATTACAGTTCAATGAAATCTTCGAGTAAATAACTAAACTTCTCATATTCTCCTTTTTGCAGTTCAACTTGATAAATGACATCATTCTCCTCATATTCCGTTCCAACCACGTCACCAATTTTGTAGAGAACAGATGTCAGATCCCCACGCTCTGCTGGAATACGAAACCGTTTAGTATCGCCCGTAAGTTCAGCCTGAATTAATTCACGAACCTTGTTTAAGTCTGATTCGTCCAAGGCACTTATTTTGATATGCTTATTATCTAAAGGGAGCATTTCAAGTTGCTCCGGTGTGCAGGCATCCTTTTTGTTATACAGTACAAGCTGAGGCTTGTCCCCTGCACCTAGTTGCTGCAAAATGGCATGAACCGTGCTCATCTGATCCTCGCGCATCTCGGATGAAGCGTCAACAACATGTAAAATCAGGTCAGCTTCATTCACTTCTTCCAGTGTAGCGCGGAATGCCGCAACCAGATCATGAGGAAGGTTCTGTATAAATCCGACCGTATCTGTCAGTACGATCTCCTTGCCACTTGGCAGCTCCATCGTACGCGATGTTGGATCGAGTGTAGCAAATAACTGATCTTGAATATACACATCTGCAGCAGTTAACTGCTTCAACAATGTGGATTTACCGGCATTCGTGTAACCTACCAATGCTACTTGAATAATCCCTGTTTTTTTACGGCGTTCTCTGTGCAATTTACGATGACGTGTGACCTCTTCGAGATGACGTTTCAAATCATCAATCCGTCCCCGGATATGACGACGGTCTGTCTCCAGCTTGCTCTCACCTGGGCCTCTAGTACCGATCCCGCCACCAAGTCGTGACAGGTTTTTACCGTGCCCCGACAAACGTGGTAACAAGTAACTATGCTGAGCCAGCTCCACCTGAATAATCCCTTCTCGTGTACTCGCACGCTGTGCAAAGATATCGAGAATCAGCTGTGTACGGTCAATGATTTTTAAATCCAGAGTCTCTTCCAAATTTCGAACCTGAGCGCCAGACAACTCCTGATCAAAAATGGCTGTTGTTGCTCCGAGCTCGTCCGCAACCAAACGAAGCTCTTCCACTTTACCTTTTCCAATAAACCATTTGGTATCCCGTGTTTCCCGGTTCTGAGTTAATACACTGAGAACCTCAACTCCGGCGGTTTCAGCCAGCTTCACAAGCTCCTGTAATGAATATTCATGATTAATGCCAGAACGTTTCACTTCATCGGTGACCAGGCTGACCAGTATTGCACGGTCTTTTTTAGTAGTATCTGTATCATGCGTGCCATTTGTCATATATCAGTTCACTCCTCTGCTACGTATGCATTGCTTCAAAAGCATATCATCTCGTGGTATGGTTAAAGCCGGACCGGTTAACCCGGCCGGCTCTGTTAAAAGGTTATTATCGCTTACTTTCGTTCAAACTTCAAATCCTCTGTACGGATTGTCATTAGCTCCAGCTTGCCTGGACTTCCATCCTCGTATTGCTCCAGCAAACGAACCGCCTGATGCCTGATCGATCTCTCGATTGCATTCCTTACATACCTGGCGTTACTGAACGCGTGCAACGAATCATTCTTTTCCTGAAGAAGATGCTGCTTTAACTTGAGTATAGTCTGTGGCATCAAAATATAATCACGCTCTTTAGCCATAATTTCAGAGATTTGAATTAGTTGGTCAATCGTATAGTCTGGAAATTCAACCTGAATCGGAAAGCGGGAAGGTAAACCGGGATTCGTCTGCAGAAAAAAATCAATTTCCTCCGAGTAACCCGCCAAAATCAGAATAAACTGATTTTTATGATCTTCCATTGATTTCACCAAAGTATCAATCGCTTCCTTGCCAAAATCTTTCTCACCGCCGCGAGCCAAACTGTACGCCTCATCAATAAACAAAATACCACCAAGGGCTTTCTTAACCAAGTCTCTGGTCTTCTGTGCCGTATGACCAATGTATTCACCGACAAGGTCAGCACGTTCTACCTCAATAAGATGCCCCTTACTGAGCACACCCATCTTCTGAAACATTTTGGCAACGATTCTTGCTACTGTTGTTTTTCCCGTTCCAGGGTTACCTTTGAAAACCATATGATATACGTGTGCACCGCTAATCAGGCCTGCCTCGGAGCGCATCTGCGCAATCTGAAGAAATGCATAAATCTCAAACACTAACTCTTTGATATTTTCGAGTCCAACCAGCTGCTCCAATTCACCCTGAATCTCCTGAAAATGCGCATGCTTTGTTATACTTTTGGCCGCTTGTACCGAGAGTGCTTCATCTTTAGCAAGTATTTGAGGTTCCTGGTTACGTAATACCACATTAATTTGTCTGGATGGTCTGCCCCCCGGTTGCCCTCCTGCAGCCATGACCCGTCCGTTCATTCGCCATCACCTCTATTTTATCGGGCTGATCTCTCCTGATTATTAATGTATTCTATCAGGTGTCCAGATATTAGAAGGATGTACAAGAAAAGTTCGGATCAGAAAAATTCGTTTCAGATCTGGATGTTTTTCCGAAACTCACCGTTCTCAAATAACGTCTGTCTATGCTTCAATGATAATTGAAAGTATGGAAATACGTGAGCATCAATCGCGTGCAGCAGATCCTTCGCCGTCTTGTTCGCGAGATCATAATCACCCGTTGTAATATGTTTCCGTGACAAAGCATCTTCCAGCTCATCCTCATCCAGCAGAAAGATCTCTCCATCCTTAAGTACAACAACATCCAAATAAAGATCATCAAACCATGGAACGCCCTGATCCGTAATTCCCTGGCTGCGGCAAGTATCGATGTACCACTCTACAATTCGCTGCTGATCATCAAACATGGCTGTAACGACAAAGTGTTCTCCCTTCGGATAATACTGAAGCCAAGAATAACCCTTGTCAGCAATACAAAAGGTAGTACCTCCATACGTTTTCCACAAAGGTTCTTTCAAATCCTGTATGGTATACAGCGTAATGTAACCTGTAAAAATTTTGGACTGAACGAACCGGCATGTAAATTGTCGGTTCGTAATCCGGCGCCAGTTTGCGCGATCCCCGAATTTCCGTTTCATACGAACCCCTCTTTGCCGACTGCAGATCCGCGATCTGCTTTTAGATTGGTGAACAATTATACGCTGACCCGAGAGCAAGCACCTGAGTCTCTGCTCTTTACAACGTATTACGAATAGCTACAGCTTACCATATTTAGAGGATACACTCAAAACAAGCTTGCTCTGTCGCTATTCACGTGTCACATGATCTTGGATATCGTAAGGCAACCTGCCTTTTCTATATAAAAAAACTGCTTCACCGGCAAAACCGGGAAGCAGTTTTCAGAACAAATATTTCACCTTGAGGCTATGATGTTTATCCTCCTGAACCAGATTGAGGCGTGGAAGGGGCTTCTGCTCCCCCGCTATCTCCACCTGTTCCACTATCTGGTGTAACAATTTGACCCGGCGTAGTCACTCCACCATCAGTCGAGCCGTCGCTCCCAGGATCTGTGGTTCCTTGGCCTGGCGGAGTTCCACTACCATCCGGCTGACCATTGCCTGGGCCACCATTATTGCCATTATTGCCATTGTTACCGTTACTCCCGTTTCCGTTATTCCCATTTCCATTATTACCATTTTCACCGTCATTGCCATTGTTGCCATCTGGATTACCGTTATCGCCTCCGCCATTGTCCGGATTATCCGTGCCTGTTCCCTCAGGATCAGTACCAGTTCCAGAGTCTGTGCCTGGGTCTGGCTGCTGCGGTTCGACCTCTTGTGCTTCAATCATAAGTGAAACAGTATTCGATGGGCTCGTTTCCTGCCCGGTTGACAGATCAAATGCCGTTACATAATACTCATAGGTCAGACCTGGCAGCGCACTTAAATCCTGCGCACTCGTTGAGCCAATAGAGTCGATCAGGTGCGTGAATTGAGCTTCGGAGGTTTCCTTCCGATAGATACGATACTGTGTACTCCCATCACCAGTTCCCGTCCAGTTGAGAGAAACGGTTTGTGTAGAAGGATCATAAGATGCATTCAAACCGCCGACTGATAATGCGGGTTGCTGTGGTTCCTCCACTGGTGGAGGCGCCTGACCGCCGGCTGGCGTTTTGAAATCTTTCACAGGAACTCCTTTTAATGCGTCGCCCATAACTTTGGCGAAAAACGCTGCTGACAGCTTACTGCTGTTCTTCAGCATATGTTTTGCATCCGGATTGTCATAACCCATCCAGACAGCAGCGGTCCACTCTGGCGTATATCCAACAAACCATACGTCGCGGTTAGAGCTGTTGCCAGCGATGCCACTTTGCACCGTTCCCGTTTTACCTGCTACTGGCCGATCCAGACGAGCCGAGCGTCCTGTACCGTCATTTACTACATTTTGCAGCATCTGAGTAAGTTGATACGCATTTTGCTCACTCATGACACGTTTGGTCTCTGATTTATCACGTTTGTAAATGGTTTTATTGCTGCTATCCTCAATACTTTTAATCGAGTATGCTTGCTGATACTCACCAAGGTTAGCAAATGCGCTGTAGGCTTGAGCCATCTCCAGCGTGTTGGTCCCTTTGCTAAGACCGCCGAGAGCAATTGCCAGGTTTTTATCCTGATCAGTCAGCTGAATACCTACACTTTTCGCAAAATTAACCCCGGTATTTACCCCGATCTTATCCAGCAGCCAAACAGCAGGAATATTTTCCGACTTTGTTATGGCATCCGTCATACTGATCGTGGAAGAGTACCCATGAAGGTTGCCTGGGCAATAGTTGCCGAAACATTGCTTCGCGTTACTGAGGGCGGAATTCGCACTGTACTGTCCTGACTCAAGTGCAGGAGCGTACGATACGATTGGTTTAAACGCTGATCCTGGCTGTCTCCGGCTTTGCGTTACGCGGCTATACCCTTTGGTTTGATAATCACGACCGCCTAACAAGGCAACAAGACTGCCATTTTCATGATTCATAATGACCATCGAACCTTGCACCTGTTGATCATCCTTGCTTGCCTCGAACAAACTATCTTCTGAGAAAGCATTTTCCATAGCCGTTTGAGCCTGTGCATCCATTGTTGTGAAAATTTTGAATCCGCCAATGTTGAGATCATCTTCCGTCATGCCTGTTACACGTTCCGCTTCACGGAGCACATAGTCAATAAAGGCTTGATACTTTCGATCTTTCTCCGGCGGCGTATATTTATAATCCACAGCCTTGGCTTTGTTCATCTCAGCTTCAGTGATGTAACCTTGCTCATACATTAACTGCAGAACAACACCACGGCGTGTCTTGGAATCATTTGGATTACTTAGTGGGTTGTATGCAGATGGCCCTTTAGGCATAGCAGCCAAAGTAGCAATCTGCCACAATTCAAGTTCCTTCAGGTTACTTTTCCCAAAATAAAACTCCGATGCTGCCTTGATCCCGTATCGCTGATGACCAAAGAAAATACGGTTAAGGTACATCGTTAATATTTCGTCTTTGGAAAACTTACGTTCCAAAGCCATCGCAATCGAAACTTCGGTAGCTTTCCGGAAAAACGTTTTGTCACGTGACAGGAACATATTTTTGGCTAGTTGCTGGGTCAGCGTACTGCCGCCCTCCACCATGGAACGTGCCATGATATCTTTGACTGCCGCACGGCCAATAGACCAAAGATCTACACCCTGATGTTCATAGAAACGTTTATCCTCTGTTGCAACAAAAGCTTCCTTGACCAGTTTCGGAATATCATCGGATTCCACAGGGTCCAGCTTTTTAATCGAAAGTTCACCAATAATGTTGCGGTTACGGTCATATACCTTTGACGTTTCATTAATCGTTGTTTTATCCATGTTGGCTGTAAGCAGGCGTTCACCACTAATTAAAATAAAAAGATATCCGCCTAACGCACAGAATATGGCGACTGCCATTGTGAAAAATAAAGTCCAACCAACGCGTTTCCCCGTAATTTTTTTCTTTTTAGAGGTTTTAGGTTTCGCTTTTTGGTTTGACTTGTTATTGGTGTTGCGATTGTTAGACCTCGATAACGGATCGTTTGGCATGTTACCTCCTGACTCCCTTTCAGTTGCATGTTTTCTATTTCTCTGACGAGCACAAGCTTATATTAAACCTATTTTGCCCGGAATGAAAAGAACAACCCTTATTAGGTTGCTCTGTTTCAATACTTATACTTGTAGACGAAATGGTTTGTGAAAAGGTTTCGGAATTTTTTAAGCTTCGCCGCCGTTGTCTTGCTGCATCAGCGATACGCTGCGTTGCGGCGTGAACGTGGAGATGGCATGCTTGTAGACCATTTGCTGGCGTCCGTCGCTGTCAATGACGATCGTAAAATTGTCAAATGCCTTGATCGTCCCGCGGATTTGGAAGCCGTTGGTCAAATAGACCGTAGCCGGAATATTTTCTTTCCGCAGTTGGTTCAAGAACGTATCTTGGATGTTGATGGACTTGTTCATTAGCCGTACCCCCATTGGTTCATTTGAATTCGTAGTGTAAGTATTATTCAATATCGCTGAGTAGCTTTCGTGCTATTATATCATGAACAGTTTCATATAATCCACAAAAACCCCTTGTCTGCTTTTTCGTTGCTCCTTAAGGAAGGTTTTAGAATTAGAAGACTTATCCATTATACACTGCCTTACAGATTTGCAAAAGAGGGACAAATTTCACCTAATAACCGTATAACGAGGTTTGTGGATACAAATTCTACAGCGTTATACCGAGTTATCTAACATCACTTTACTAGTAAATGGTTCCATGACAGGACGATATTCCGCTCTATGTGAGCGTTACTCTAACACTAATTAGCAGAACAGATTCTTTTATCTTCGAGCTCAAAAACTCAAATTTCCGAAGATTAGCTAATTAAATTTTATCCTGAAATCAGAAATTTGAATCATATTGGGGAACTCCTTTGTTCATATACAAACAGTAAACTTAAAACATAATAAAAAACCTCCAGCTTTTCATTGAAAAGTAGAGGTTTCGTTTGACTAAAGTCAATTAAACGTACGTGTAATTAATTCACTTACTTGATTGTAATGCCCTTCGAAATTTTCAGTGTCTGTCATATCCACCCACTGAATATCTTTCATATGACGGAACCAGGACAACTGGCGTTTGGCAAAACGGCGCGTGTCCCTCTTGAGCCACTCCACTGCAGCCTCCCAGCTAACTTCTCCTTGCAAATACGCGGCAATTTCCTTGTATCCCAAGCCCTGCATGGAAATATGACCTCGCGCGACTCCGCGTTCCAGCAACGCTTTTACCTCATCGACCAGTCCTTGCTCGATCATCAGATCGATTCGTTCTTCGACGCGTGCATATAACTTCTGGCGATCCATCGTCAAACCGATGATGAGCAGATCGTACGGAGACTCTTTTTTCTGAACAGCCAGCTGCTCTGACCATTTCTCTCCTGTTAGATGAAAAATCTCAAGCGCACGTACAATCCGTCGTTGGTCGTTTGGATGAAGACGATCCGCACTCGCTGGATCAACTTCTCTGAGCCGATCATGAAGTGCCTGTGCCCCATGTTGCTGCGCATAACTGAACTGCTCTTCTCTGAATGCTTCATCCGAACCGCTATCTGAAAATTGAAAACCATAACAAACCGATTCCACATACAGCCCCGTTCCACCCACGATAAAAGGCAAATTACCCCGTTCATGGATTTCAGGAATCAATCGTGTGCAACTCTCTTGAAACTCGGCGACGGAATAAGGATATTCCGGTTCATGAATGTCAATTAGATGATGGGGGATTCCCTTCATTTCTTCAGGCGTTATTTTGGCGGTTCCGATATCCATCTCTCGATAAACCTGCATGGAATCTCCCGAAATGACTTCACAGTTAAAAGCCCGTGCCAGCTCAATGCTTAATCTTGTCTTGCCTACAGCTGTTGGTCCAACGAGCACCAGCAACTTAGGTTTTGTTTTAACTTCCGCTCTCAACATTAATCACTCCGTACAAGGTTTTTGCATTGGCCCGATCCAGCACCTGGAATCCCAGTCGGTCAAACTCTGCGCTGCCGCGTTTTTCTTTCATGACCACTCGCTTGCGGGCGACTCTTTTCGCCTCGCTAATGCTCTCCTCCGCTAATGCATGGGCATTCGCATAGTCCCGTAAAGGCTGGATTGCACTCGAATCCATCAACGGCTCTCGAAACATCGGATCAAAATATACTGTATCACAGCTCCGGTCAGGCAAAGAACGAAGCAGTTCCAGATGATTCTGATTCCGCAGTTCAATGCGCCGAAACGCCTCGTCTATGGAAGGCTCGTTGCTCTCATAATGGGACATGCCATCAAGTAGAAGTGTATAGAGTGGCTCGGAGCTTTCACAGGCAATTACACAGCCTTGAACACCTGTCGCAACCGCAAATACGAGTGCATCCGAACCGAGTCCTGCCGTACAGTCCACAACGGTATCTCCTTTGAGTACAGCACCTGCTTCCAGCATTGGATCAGACTCTCCACGTAGAACACGTTTGGCACGTACAAACCCCATACTCGGGTGGAATTCAAGCTCCGACGCATTCTTTCGGAACAAGCGTGCTCTACCTTTTAACACGACCAGAATCTCCTGTACACCATACTGCTCAAGCAATTTGGGCAGAGATGTTCTGTTGCGTGCTACGTAGGTGCCTCCAGTTGAAACAGCCAGCGCTTGCGCACGTTCAACCAGAGTGGCCGCCTCCTTGTCACCCGTCGTTATATACATAATATCCCCCTATAAAACTACATCACTCGTTTAAATAATTTCTCCAGATCATATGTTGAAAATGAAATCACAATCGGCCGTCCATGTGGACAGGTATATGGCTGCCGGCATGTACCCAGACGCTGTATCAACACCTCAGCCTCCCGATCCGTGAGCTTCTGATTTGCTTTTATCGAAGCTTTGCAGGAGCACATAATCGAAGCCGCTTCCCGCATCTTGGCCACATCAATGCTACGTTCGCTGAGAACCCATTCGGACATTTCTTCGATAATGTCCTTTTCATCCCCTTTTGGGAACCAGTAGGGGTGAGAACGTACGCGGAAGGTTTGGCCGCCAAAATGCTCCAGATATACCCCCGCCTGTTCAAACCAAGAGAGTCTAGCTTTCAACTTTTCCGTCTCCGAAGGTGTGAATTCAAGTGTAATCGGTAGCAGCAATTCCTGCGAGGCCTGAGCCGGATTACCAAACTTCTCGTAATAGTACTCGTAGTTCACCCGTTCGTGAGCGGCATGCTGGTCGATCAAATATAAACCTTCATCGTTTTGTGCAATTAAATATGTTCCATGGTGCTGACCAATCAAACTAAGTTCAGGGAACGCAGGCATGGAAGGATCTGAGTGCATTGCAGCTGAAAGTTTGGCTGGATCAGGCATAGACGTCTTTTTCCAGCTTCGTTCTCCTTTTGAGCCTGCTGAATTATATGGTGAACGGCTCTCCCTTACAGAAGTGCTGTTGGATGCTGAATAATATGCTCCCGTTTGACTCTGCACAGTATCCCGGGTTCCAGTTTCACTCGCAGCAGCCCCTTCGCCGTTATTAGCCGTTGGGCTTACGTCCGCCTTCTCACTTGAACGTTCATCGGAATATACACGCTTACCCTCCGTTACATTACTGCCTGAATCCAAGCGCGTTTCTGTACCTTGATGGTCACCATTCGCTTCTCCATCGGGTCTACTATGTGGCTCACCTAGATTACCGTCAGGCAAATCAGAGTTCCTATACCCCTTTCCTTGCTCAATCTGGGCACTATTCCACGAATCTTGTGGCTCATATAAGGGTGCTGATTCTGGCGGCGCTTCAGGTAAAGGAGGCGTTTGCGTCAAAGTGGATGCGATTTGATCTACTGCTAGTGCTAACCCGTTATCTTTGTTTGTTCCTGTTGCTGTTTCAAGTTCCGCTGGTGCATCCAGATCGGAATGATCGTCTTCTAAACCTTGACGTAGTGACACAGATGTAGATGACAAATTTTTGGGAATATGTGTTTCTTTCGTGTCTTCCACATCTTTACCATTCCTACTGTTTTGAATATCTCTGCCGAGCGGACCTTGCTGACCATAACCTTCGCTAACGTCCTGCTCTTTCACTGGGCCGCGCGGGAAAAGAAATTGCTCTTGAATAAACGAACTGTCATCTCCACGCCTGATTTGCTGTTTCCGTACTTGCGGAATCAAAACCTCTTGCCGCAAAATACCGCGCAGTGTGGTTTCCACAAACTCGTATAGCTCCGTCTCTTTGCTGAATCGCACCTCCAGCTTAGCCGGATGTACGTTCACGTCCACCAGCGAAGGATGCATCTCAAGTTGCAGAACCACCAGCGGGAAGCGATTAATGGGCAACAGCGTGTGATAAGCTTTCAGAATCGCCTGGTTCAACCCATAGTTACGAATATATCGACCATTCACAATCGTTGACATTCCCGCACGGTTCGTGCGTGTCCATTCTGGCAGACTGATCAGACCGCTAATTTTGTAATCCAGGTTCTCTCCCTCAATCGGCAGCATCGCTTTAGCCGCACTCGTGCCATAGATGGCTGCGACCACTTGTAACAGATCGCCATTACCCAGCGTCTGCAGCAACGTATTTTCATTGTGGCGAAGGGTGAACGAAATATGAGGATGCGACATCGCCATCCGATATAGTACATCCGAGATGTGCCCCAGCTCGGTCTGAATGGTTTTCATATACTTTAGTCTGGCAGGTGTATTGTAAAATAACTCCTTCACCACAAACTCCGTTCCTTGTGGTGACGCAGCATCCTCATGCTTGCAGAGCTTACCGCCTTCAATCACGATACGCCGCCCTCGTCCGTCATCTCCGCTAGCACTCAGCACTTCCACCTTAGAGACGGCTGCAATACTTGGCAGCGCCTCACCGCGAAATCCAAGACTTGTGATCTGGAACAGATCCCGTCCATGGGTTATTTTGCTGGTTGCATGACGATAGAAAGCTGTTTCCAGATCATCCGGCTCAATGCCTGAGCCGTTATCCTTTACCCGGATGCGAAGCAGCCCACCTTCCTCCACCGCAACTTCAATCTTGGAGGCCCCCGCATCCACTGCATTTTCCAGCAGTTCCTTTACAACGGATGCAGGCCGTTCAACCACCTCACCCGCCGCAATCTGGTTGGCAATATGTTCATCAAGCACATGAATTTTCGCCACAGGTTCTCCTCCTCCCGGTTACTCAGGATAATTGCTGTGCCTTTAATTTAAGTTCATTTAAGATTTGCATCGCCTGCAAAGGCGTCATGTTCATCACATCTATTTCTTTCATATGGCGAATCAGTTCGCGCGCAGGTTTATCCTCCACCACTACTGTTCGTGAAGGCTGCATAGCTGCCGGCTCCTCGTCGTCGAAGATGGACAACTGTACAACCTCATGCCGTTCCTGAGAAACTACCACATCTCCTGCTGTTACCCCTTCTGCTGGCGCAACAAGTTCACTCGTGTTTCGTTCCCGAATGAACGATTCTCCTCCGGTAACAGATGATTCCAAACGACTTGTCGACTGAGGCTCCGACTGCTTCTGATCCTCTGACCCCTGTCTCGTTGATGGTCTGTTCTCACTAACGAACTCACTGCCTACCGCTACCTGTGATGCCGCTTGTTCGAAGCCATGCAACAGTCCGTTGGCACGCTCAATGATGCTATCAGGCAGACCCGCAAGCCGTGCACAATAGATGCCGTAACTGCTACTTGCCGCCCCTGCAATCAGCTTGCGCAGGAAGTTCACCTTATCGCCACTTTCCTGAACTGCCATCGAATAGTTAGCCAGCCTGTCCAAGCTTTCCTCCAGATGAGCCAGCTCATGGAAGTGTGTCGATACCAGTGCTTTACACCCAATCACGTCATGCACATATTCAATGACCGATTGCGCAATCGCCATGCCTTCACTGGTGGAAGTTCCGCGACCCAATTCATCGATGATAATCAGACTGCGGGGGGTTGCTTTTTCGGTCATGACCTGAATATCTGCCATCTCCACCATAAACGTACTCTGTCCACCAATCAGATCATCCGCAGCACCAATCCTAGTGAAAATCCGATCCATAATAGGTACTTCCGCTTGGCCCGCAGGCACAAAACATCCGATCTGCGCCAAAATCGAGATGAGCGCCACTTGTCTCATATACGTACTTTTACCCGCCATATTCGGCCCGGTAATCAATAGAATACGCGCCTCTTCCTTCGTCATCGCAGTATGGTTAGCAATAAACGCCCCATCACGCATGACGGCCTCCACGACCGGATGCCGTCCTTGCTCGACGACGAGATTATATCCATCCGTCAGAACGGGACGAACAAAATTACGCTCTGCACTAATCACTGCAAACGATTGATATACATCAATTTCAGCGACCTGCTCAGCCAGCTTCTGCAACCTCGCAATCTCCTGATTCAGACGATCACGCAACTCTGCGAACAAGCTGTACTCAATATCCATCATTTTATCCTGAGCTTCAAGGATCAACGTTTCCTTCTCTTTCAGTTCAGGCGTAATATAACGTTCAGCATTCGCAAGGGTTTGTTTACGCTCATATCGTCCCTCAGGAAGTGAAGCAAGATTCGATTTGGTAATTTCGATGTAATAACCGAACACTTTGTTGTACCCGATTTTTAGCGAGCGAATGCCCGTGGCTTCACGTTCTCTTGCTTCCAGCTCGGCAATCCACTGCTTACCGTTCACCGAAGCCTCCCGTAGCTCATCCAGACGGACATGGTATCCTTCGCGAATCAATCCCCCATCTCTAACCGAAACCGGCGGTTCATCTACGATGGCTTGCCCAATGGCATCACGTAAATCAGCGCAATCATCCATCATCTCAGCAATGTGCCTGAGCGTTGTAGACGAAGAAGCTGCACAGTGTTGGCGCAGACTCGGAATTTTGTCCAGTGACGATTTGAGCGCATTCAGATCGCGACCATTCGCATTGCCAAAAGCAATTCGTCCCACGAGGCGTTCCAGGTCATAGATGTCCTTTAGCTCTGCTCTCAGATCTTCACGAAGAATAAACTGGTTATAGAGCGTATCTACTGCTTCCAATCGTTCGTTGATCTTCCCTTTTTGCAAAAGCGGTTTATCCACCCAGCGCCGCATCATACGGGCACCCATGGACGTCTCTGTGCGATCCAGCAGCCATAGCAGAGAGCCCTTCTTGGATCGTTCTCGCACCGTCTCTACAAGCTCCAGATTACGACGTGTAAATGGGTCTAGAATCATATAATGATCCGGCTCATATGCAGATATCTGTGTCAATTGTCCAAGAGAACGCTTCTGCGTTTCACTCAGATAAGAAAATAGGCGGGCTACACATGCCTGACGTTCCGGCTCCAGCCTTGCCCATACCGACTCGCCAAACTGCTGACGTACGAGGTCCTCCTTGCTTTTAGTCCAGGCGGTGTAGACCACCGGACGTCCAATCGGAGATGACTCCGATTCTACGAGTGCGAGCAGGGCTGCATCTCCCAGAAGTTCAGACGGCTCGTAGATGCCAATTTCGTCCTTAAGCCATTCCTTGGAATAAGGTACCGAAGTCACGTACAGTTCTCCTGTAGACAGGTCACAGGCAGCAAGAGCGAGCGTATTTTGGTTACCGGTCAGACATACCATATAGTTGTTGGACTTGTCCCCCAACGTCTTGCCTTCCATCACCGTTCCGGGTGTGACTACACGAACAATCTCGCGTCTTACCATGCCTTTGGTTACTGTCGGATCTTCCATCTGCTCACAGATCGCTACTTTATACCCTTTCTCAATCAGACGCTGTATGTAATTTTCAGCTGAATGATAGGGCACGCCGCACATCGGAATTTTGTCATCTGTTCCCCCGTTGCGTGCTGTTAACGTGATCTCCAGTTCTCTTGCAGCATTGATTGCGTCGTCGAAGAACATTTCGTAAAAATCACCTAATCTGAAAAAAAGAAATGCATCCTGCGCTTCGGCCTTTACTTGCAAATATTGTTGAATCATTGGCGTGTACTGAGCCATGATATCGATCCACCATCCGTTCCTATGATGTCAGGAAGAAATGTCCCTTGAAGGCAATAAGGCGGTCAGGCACCAAGATCGCACCTCCGCCTTATGTTCGGTCTATTCGCCTGTTCCTTCAATAGCATCTGTTTCATATCTTCCGTATCTTATCGTTTTGAAAAGTCCTATATTTCATTATAACAAAAAAATGCTGCTTCTTCATGAACCTGCCCGAATATTCCAAAGTTTACGGATATCCCGACTCTCATCCCAAGTATGGCCCCGTTTGAATTGCCGCATCAGGGGAGCAGCATATCGTTCATACCTAGCGTATAAGGACAGCTGTTTCAGATCGTCCATCAAAGAAGGGATATATGCCATCATGACATCCCGCTGTCCTTCATAAAACGCGGAATGAACCTCTGCCTTCAATAGAGGACGCTGCTTTAATTGATCGTAGCTACACGCAATCAGTCCTGCTAAAGCAACGACTCCTTTGGCCACAACTGGAGAAACGAGAAAACTCGGCAGTGTCCGATATTCGAATCCCCCATAGGATTTCAGGCGAAAGTCACCCAGCGTCCCATACCTCGGTCGTCTCCCCGATCCGCGCGGGTCTTGCAGCACTGCAAGTGGTAACGCTAAATAATTATCCAGTGCACGGAGTAACCCACCATTCAGTTGCACCCCGCTAAAATGAATGTGACCACCGAGCGGCAACCCTCGTTGCGGCATGCCTCCTGCCTGCCAGATCAATGACGAGTCGCTGATGCTGCGTGAAGCAGCCGTGAAGGCTCGCAACAGATGCGACAACAACTCACGCGGCTCCGCACTCGGGGCAGGGCGAAGCTCGGCAACAGGGTACACCCGTCTGCCACCGATCGTTACTGAATCACAGCCTGCGATACCCGTACGTTCGAGAAAACGGGAGGCAGGCACGATTTTGGACTCAGGCATCTGTACCAATAGAAATTCCGGGTCCATGCCGAGCACAGGAAATCGCTTCTCCTGCCGCTCCTGGTTCAATAACGTTTGATGTTGCTGCCAGTTTTCCCTATACAGCAGGGCCAGGTCTGTTCCCACTTTCCACGGGTCGGGATTAACCGAAATGACTGCACACCCGCCATTCCCCGAAGCTTCCAAACGTACAGCCCCATGATCCAGTCCTAAAGTATATAAGGTCTTGATTGCAAGGCGCTCCACACGTTTATACACGGATGAAGCTGCTTCACGGTCCAATTCTCCTTCCTGTTTCGCTCCCATTCCGCTGGTGTCTTTGCGTCTGATTCGAATCGCCCGAAGGCAACTGACATCGACATCGTACCGCACACGTAGCCCCGGTTCCCGCTTTCGCTGATCCCTTGTGGTCAGCACCTCGATTCCCGCCTGTTTTAATCGTGTTATTCGATCAGCAGAGCTCAGGCGTGTATATAATCGGACAGCCTCCTCGGCTTCTTCCATGACGTTCATTCCATCCCCCCCTCTCGTTATGCTCCCTGCTTATTAAAAAAAGACCCCGCAGCTGCGGAGCCTCCCCGTTAACATTGTTCAGGCACATGATCAGGCTCGTCACAACCCATTTTTTGTACTTTATGAAAGAAAGAGGGCTTACGCCCTCTTCACCGCACCTTATGGTGCATATGATAACTTAGGTTATGAACATTCACTTTCGCTTTTCGGATGAGCGGTTTACAACTCATCATCCAGCAGGTCCGGATCGAGATCATCATAGTCTCCATCCGCGCTGCCATAGTCATAATCCTTGTCTTCGTAATCACCGCAACCATCCGTGCATACCTTGACACAGACTTTCGTTTCGGCTACAAGCTCTACAGCGAATTCCCGCTCAACCCGGATAATTACGCTGCTGCCGCCCGCGGACACTGTGGCTTCCACACAGCTAGGCTCCTGCGTTGCATCCGCAGATACCTCTACTGTGGAAGTCCGGTGTTTCGGGTCCAGATAGGACAAAGGCACATGTTCTACATACGATACCGTTTCTTTAGCTACATCTGTCTGCGAATTTTTGTCATAGGAATACCAAATGTTGATATCGTAAGTACCAATAACTTCAATCCCGTCCCCCGCTGATACGGCTTCATACTGGTGGTTGATAATCCAAGCCCCCAAAATACTGGTCGGACCATTTGGCGGAGTCACGGTATGTGTTACGGTAGAGAACTTACGACCTTTGCCGCAGATCGCCTTCGTGATAATCTCTCTACATTGATGTTTATGACTCAATGACATCTTTAAACCTCCTCCATACAATCATTCACTACAAGTGTATGCAGGACATCCGTCTAGGGTGACAACTATTTTCTATGATTCGTTTACAGATTGGGAGCGATCTGAGATTGGAGAAGGCGCTTTGTCCTTCTTGGCGATTTTCAGATACATAGAGAGCTCGCGGCACAGCTGGAGAATAGCGGAACGCATCTCGAATTCTTCCCTTGTATCTGGTAACTCCATTTGTCTGAATTCTTCCTGTACATCCGCCAGCAGTTTTTCCGTTCGTCCGGTATACGATTCGGTCAACACGTCTTGACTAAGCTGGTCAAATAGCTCCGCCACCATCTCGGCATGCGGCATTTTCTGATAGACCTGGGATACAAGATGCATCATATGCTGTATGGAATCCAGTTGGGTTTTGCGCATATAAAAGTATACGCTCCAGCCTTCATTGGGATGAATGACCTGGTTCTCGAGTGATCGTTTGGCCGCTTCAATTCCGCCGAGTACGGCTTTATCCGCTTCGATTAATTCTTTGCCTGCCCATACTTCATTGGGATTACGCAGGGTTGTCGCGAACTCCCGGAAAATTTTCGAAAACAACTCATCAATCCGTTTACGGATCCGGAACATCTGTGGATCAGCCGCTGGCATATAAGCCAAATTCACAACCATCGCTGAACCAAGGCCAATCAAGAGCAGCGCAATCTGTACGAGAATGACATGTACATCCATCTCTCCACCGCTAAATACCCGAAACACCACGACTGAACCCGTAACGATACCTTCCTTAAAGCCCACTCGAACAATGACCGGAAAAGCCGTTAGTATGTATACTCCCAGCACCCAATAATGGAAGCCTAGAAAGTGAAAAAGTACACTTGCAAACAAAAGACCGACCACGGATGCAAAGAAACGTGCCGATATCGTTCGGATACTCCTTTTTCTGGTTACATCCACACCCAGAATCGCAAGCAAGCCTGCTGACGTTGGTCCTGGCAAGCGGCACCAGTCCGCTATCAGTACAGCCATCAGCGCTGCGATTGCCGTTTTAATGACTCTAAAACCCATTTATCATTCCATCTCCTCTAAGCTGTACAAAAGTTCGTGATCCATAGGTCGTCCATTTAGTATAACTCAACCAGTTAGAAACTAGACGACATCAACCGGCATGCACAAAACATGCCGGTCACAGAAACATGCCACGAAGAAGAAACACTGCCTTTGCCAATGCGGCAACCATATTAGAACTCGTAAACGAAATTTCTATTTATCCCATGTGTTTCTGCTCGGCACGAAGTACTTTTTTTCCATACAAATATCCTACTTGATTTTACAATGTGGGGCAACGTGACACCTCTTGTGAAATTGTATACATATGGTGAACAAATGTAAAAACCTCTCTCTTCTATCCTTTATTATATCTATTTATCTGCGACCAGCTAACAACTTGCGTTCTGTATACACGACTAACTGATACATCGCCGTAGCTACGGCTGCAATGATTAGCAAGCTTGATAGAACAAGCGTGAAATTGAATACTTGGAATCCGTAGATGATTAAATAACCCAGCCCCTGTTTGGCGACCAGAAACTCGCCGACGATGACCCCAACCCAGGCCATACCCACATTGACTTTTAACGTGGATACAATCGTGGGAAATGATGCAGGGAAAACCACCTTAGCGAAAATTTCAGAGCGGTCTCCACCAAATGTGCGAATAACTTTTATATAATTGGGGTCAACTTCATTAAAACTGTTGTATACAACGAGTGTTGTAATAATCACAGTAATGGAGAGAGTCGTCATCACAATGGCAGTAAATCCGGCCCCGAACATCACGATAAAGATAGGTCCGAGCGCGACCTTCGGCATACTGTTGAACACTACCATATAGGGATCGAGCACTTTGGACAAAAAAGGAGACCACCAGATCAGAACAGCAAGCAACGTTCCGACAAGTGTCCCCAGTAAAAATCCGACAACCGTTTCACCTACGGTTACCCCGACATGTGCCCATATTTCGCCGCTGGCAACATCCTTGCCAATCTGACTGAAGATTTTACTCGGATAACTGAAGAGCAGCACATCAATCCACCGCATTCTGCCCGCCAGCTCCCAGAGTAAAAACATACAGACTAACATGGACAGCTGCACCGCCAGAATATGATGCCGCCACTTGGCCATTTTGCGATTATGATCACGATGAAGTTCTTCAAGCCAGACTTCACGTACTTCCAGCTTGCCTTGTTCTGAATGGTTTTGACTCACGTATCTTTCTCACCTCCTCCAGACTGAACGAGTTCGTTCCATAGCGACTGAAACAGCTCGTTGAAGCCTGCCTGTTCCCTTGCATGAAAGGGCTGTGCCTGACGAATGTGTTCGGGAATATCAAACTCTCGCCGGATGCGTCCAGGATTACGGTCCAATACAATGACCCGGTCGCTGACCGCAATCGCTTCTGACAAATCATGCGTAACCAGCACGGAGGTTTTGCCATACTCTTTTAGCGTATCCGAGACGAGATCTTCAAGCTGCAGCTTGGTTTGATAATCAAGTGCAGAGAAAGGTTCATCGAGCAGAAGAATTGCAGGGTCTGTCGCAAGTGTCCGAACGAGGGCTACCCGCTGCCTCATGCCTCCAGATAACTCAGACGGATACTGCTCCTCTGTCCCGCCAAGCCCCATGCTGACAAGAAGCTCACGAGTACGTTCTCTGCTCTGCGCGTCCAGATTTCCTGTCAACTCAAGCCCAATTAATGCATTGTCCAGAATGGTGCGCCATGGGAAAAGGTAGTCCTGCTGCAGCATATAACCCATCCGGGCAGAGGGGCCCTGAACCGGCTTGCCTTCAACTTCAACCTCTCCTCGTGTGGGCTTAAGCAGTCCAGCTATAATCGACAATAATGTTGTTTTGCCACATCCACTCGGCCCTACCAGACTCACAAATTCTCCTTGGTTGATCTCCAGACTTAAATCCTCAATGACGAGTGAGGCTTCGCGTTCACTGACATACACTTGAGAGATATTCTCCAGTCGGATCACGTTCCCGGAATCAGCCATTGATGCTCACTTCCTTCCCTGGAGCGCCTGTTCTGCAAATGACGGATCGACAATGGTGTTCAGTTCAACCCGTTCTTTCAATTCTCCCGCAGCGCTCATCACGCTCAGCAAATTGTTCCACTCATCATTATCAATAATCGGATCTGTTGCATACGTGCCTTGTTCCTTATACCGGCTTACACTGCTGGTTAGAATCGCTGGATCAATGTCTTTGAAAAAAGGGGTGATCACTTGTGCAATCTCCTCCGCTGTGTGGGAATCTACCCAAAGCTGAGCTTTGTGCAATGCATTCGTGAATTTTTGTACGAGTTCTTTGTTTGCGTTCAGATAACTTTGTTTAGTCATAAAAACCGTATAAGGCAGATTCCCACTTTCCGTACCGAACGACGCCACTACTTTCCCTCGGCCTTCCTGTTCAAAGATCGAAGCCTGCGGTTCAAATAGTTGAACATAATCCCCTGTGCCTGAAGCAAAGGCAGAAGCAATATTCGCAAAGTCCACATTCTGAATCAGTTCCAGATCACTGGACGGGTTAATTCCATGTTTGTTTAAGACAAACTCCCCGGCCATTTGAGGCATACCACCCTTTCTCTGTCCGAGAAATACACTCTGTCTTAGTTGTTCCCAATCAAAGCTACCCTGGGTATTTCGTGCGAACAAAAACGTTCCGTCCGTCTGGGTGAGCTGAGCAAAGTTAATGACCGGGTCTTCTGCCCCTTGTTGATAGACATAGATAGACGTTTCTGCGCCCACCAGTGCAATATCTACTGAACCAGCGAGCAGTGCCGCCATCGTTTTGTCGCCACCAGCCGTTGTTTGGATATCCACTTCAAGTCCTTCTTCTGCAAAAAAACCTTGAGCCGCGGCTACATATTCCGGTGCGTAAAATACAGAACGAGTCACTTCACCAATCGTAATCTTGGCTTCATTCTCTTCCCTATTGCAGCTCGTCAGCGCCACAATGAGAATTAACAGAATCACAATGCCTCGCACAAACCATGGCGTATATTTCATTCGTTTCCCTCCTTTTCTGAGTTCAGCAGCTTCTCTTTACTATGAATATGCCGAGGCCCAGTAAAAGGTTAAGAACTTGCACACAAAAAAAGCCAACCAGAATTTTCTGGCTGACCTTCACTCAGACGCATTTATAATTTATAAATCTCAGCGTACTTGGCCTCCAAATAATCAGCCAAATAATCCGGATTCAGCTCTTCACCTGTCACTGCAACAATTAACTCCGATGGTGTAAGGCTCTTACCGTAGCGATAAATCTTGTCTGTAAGCCACTCTTTAATTGGAATCAGATTACCTTCGGCAATCAGACGATCGAACTCCGGCATCTCCTGACGTAATGTATGCACAATCTGTGCAGCATACATATTGCCCAATGAGTAGGAAGCAAAATAACCGAAATCTCCACCGGACCAGTGCACATCCTGAAGCACGCCCTCACCATCGTTGGTCGGCATAATTCCGAGGTATTCCTTGTATTTGTTGTTCCATGTTTCTGGCAGATCCTTGACTTCCAGACCCTCATTGAACAGCATTTTCTCAATCTCATAACGAATGATAATATGCAAATTGTAAGTCAGTTCGTCCGCTTCAATTCGGATCAGGGAACTCTCTACCCGGTTAATTGCGCGGTAGAAATCTTCCAGCTTCACTTCACTCAGTTGCGGGAAATGCTGCTGCAGATCTTTGTAATAACGTGTCCAGAAAGGCAAGCTGCGCCCAATCATATTTTCCCAAAGACGAGACTGTGACTCGTGAATGCCCATCGATGTACCTTCAGCCAGCAATGTGCCTGCTAGACTTTCATCGATATTTTGTTCATATAAAGCGTGTCCACCTTCGTGCAGGGAGCTGAAGATGGCACTTGTTACATCGTCCTGCAGGTAGTTGGTCGTAATTCGGACGTCACCTGGATTCAGCCCTGTTGCAAATGGATGCACACTTTCGTCCAGACGTCCTGCTTCAAAGTCATATCCCATCTGTTCCAGGATAAACAGACTGAATTTCTCCTGCTGATCGGTATCAAAAATCTGTTTCAGGAAATCGGTTTTGGGCTTGTTCTCAGCCGCATTGATTTTCTCCTGAAGTGGAACGAGACGCGCTTTGAGGCGGGCGAATACAGCATCTACCTTTTCTACAGTCAATCCGGGTTCGTACATGTCCAGCAATGTATCATATCTTGTATCCTTGACACCCCAATAGTCGATAAATTCCTGTTTGAGTTTCACGATCTCGGTGAGGTATGGCGAAAATCCAGCATAATCACTGTTATGTTTGGCATCTTCCCAAGCCGTCTCGGATTTAGCAGTCAGCACGGTATATGCCTGAACTTTTTCCGGCGGTACCGACTGACTGCGATCATACTCCTTCTTGCACTCCTCCACTTGGCGGCGGTCGGTGTCTTCGAGTTGCTCCAGCACATCCGGTTGGGTCAACGTATCTAGATATGCTTTCATCTCAGCGGAGGTTTGCAGTTTGAATGCCTCAGTAGAGAGCAAGCCCAGCGTCTCCGAGCGAGTTGGAACGCCTTTTTTCGGTGCTCCTGTGCGCAAATCCCAGTGAAGCAAACCGATGGCTTCATGATAACTTTTTATTTTACGGGCCAGAATAAGGAAAGATTGCAATTGCTGCTGTGTTTGTTTATTCATTGTTACCGCTCACCTCTTGAAAAAAAATTTGTACACCCTATTGATGATACTTTTTGCATTGCGTATAATCAACTTTTGACAGAACCATCTTGCATTATTCTACTAAAAAAAAGAATAACGTGGTCTGCTGATCGCGGCATTCAACTAATCAAAGGCGTGTAGGACAGGCTGCATCTCATGCAAAGGGCCGTGCTCGTCGTATTGGATAACAGGAGGCAATGGACATGAACAACATTCAGGAGATTTTGGCTTACAACAAATCATTTGTCGAGACTAAAGAATACGAGAAGTATACGGCTAGCAAGTATCCAACCAAAAAGATGGTAATCATCACTTGTATGGATACCCGTCTTGTCGAGATGCTGCCAAAAGCGATGAATCTGAAGAATGGCGATGTAAAAATCATCAAAAACGCAGGCGCAATCATCTCCCAGCCTTTTGGTAGTGTTATGCGTTCCGTGCTGGTAGCTATCTATGAGCTGGGCGCAGACGAGGTCTTGGTGGTGGGTCATACAGAGTGTGGTATGGCTTCACTGCATGCTGAAACGATGATTGGTCACATGAAAGAACGTGGAGTTTCCGAAGAGGTCATGTCCACACTTGAAAATTCAGGCATCCGTCTGCAAAAATGGTTACGCGGGTTTGATAGCGTGCAAGAAGGGGTAAAAGGAACTGTGGAAGTCATCAAGAAACATCCATTACTTCCTCCCAATGTACCTGTTCACGGTATGGTCATTGACTCGGCTACAGGCGAACTTGATCTTGTCGCTGACGGGTATGAACAGCAGGCATCTCTCTAAATGGTTTGGAGTGCGGACCTTCATGGTTCGCACTTTTTTTTGTCTAAATTGAGGCAGTTATCCTGTCAGGTTGTCAAACCATACAGTTTCAGTGTACACTTTTATGAAAGCGGTCAACGAATGCAAAACGTTTGTTTTCGTTGGCCCAGCCCTAATATTAAGGAGACATGTGCATGAACATACTTTCCTACGGATTGCTCGGGCTGCTTACCCGCGAGGAGTCTTCCGGTTATGATCTAATGCTGAAGATTCAGCCGCATTGGCAGGCCAAACACAGCCAGATCTACCCGCTCCTGTCCAAGATGGAAAACGATGAGTTACTCGCCTCCCGCTGGGTACAACAGTCTGACAAACCGGACAAAAAAATGTATGCAGTTACGGAAAAAGGCATTCAGAAGTTACTGGAGTGGATGATTACTCCGGTTACGGCGCCCGTTACGCGTGATGAATTCAATCTTCGCATTCTCTGTGTAGGTATTGCCGAAGATGGCAGCATGAGACGCATTCTGAACGAGCGTAAAAGCTGGTTCATGGAGCGCATACGGTATTTCGAGGATTTGAAATCACGTATACCACAGGATAATCTTCGAGTAGGCAACCGGGATTTTGGAAGCTACATTTTAGTACAAAAAGGGTTAATGCATGCCCAAACGGGTCTGGAATGGTGTCATTGGGTGACCCAACTTCTCGATGGTCAAGCTGCGATTCAAGACCCAAGCCCGAGTGTTTCAGAAATTTAAATTAAATTTTGAAACGTTCAGCAGGTTGGACCGTATTACTAGAGTAAGACCCATTTTGGGGAATTAAACAAATTTATTCAGGGGGTTACGATCTATACAATGAAGAAAAAATTCGGAATTAAACATCTAATGATGGTTTTCATGGCATTTACACTATTGTTCGCAACGGTTGGTGTTACGAATCCGGACAGTGCTGATGCAAGACGAGGTGGCGGTGGGTTCAAATCCGGTACGAAAAGTTATAGCAATACCCCTAAGAAATCCGACAGTAACGTAAGTCAGTCCAATTCCCGTAACAATTCCAACAATGGCGCAGCGGCGAATAACCGTGGTGGATTCTTTGGCGGTGGCGGCGGCTTCATGAAGGGTATGATGCTGGGCGGTCTCGCAGGTATGTTGTTCGGCGGACTGTTTGGCGGTATGGGAGCACTGGGTAACATTCTCGGATTGCTCGTTAACGTAGCTGCAATTATGCTGATTGTTATGCTCGCTATGGCATTGTTCAGAGCGATCACAAATCGTCGCAAGCCTGCAGCAGATGGCCGTTATGACCGTCGTGACGAGCGTGATGATGATCGTAACAGAAACGGACGGTACTAAGATCTATGGTTCTGAGCATGGACGAGATTGTGAATGCCATTTGCATTCACATGGCAGAGCGTAAAGGTGTACGTCCTACGGACGTGAATGTAGAGCTGAGCTGGGAAGAAGATACAGGTTATTCCGCAGAAGTCTGGATTCAGGGTCGCAGTCAGTTCCTGGTGGAATCCAACATGATCGAAGCGATTCTTCGTTACTTGCACAGCGAGTATAACATTCGTGCGTACCGTGAAGACGTTACTTTGGATCTGGATGAAGAGATCACAGCGATTGTTAATCAACATTAGAATATAGTTAGCTACTAGCTTGTTATTCAAAAGACCGTCTCTCCTCTGTCATCTGACAGAAATGAGAGACGGTCTTTTTAGTTTCCTTGATTTGTGATTGTATAACAGCGAGTTCTCACACCTGTAAGATTGCTATTTTACAAGCCTATGTTAGGCTCTCACTCCCAGTCCCTAGGATTGAAGCTTAACCAGGCTGTAGTTCTTTTTACCTTTACGGATAATAATAAATTTGCCGCCGATTGCATGCTCTGCAGATACCGTGAATTCAAGCTCGGTGATCTTTTCACCGTTCATGGAGATGGCTCCTTTGGTCACGTCCTCACGAGCCTGACGTTTGGATGGCTCCAAGCCCAGATCCACAAGCCAGTCTACAATATTTTTAGCTTCGCCATCTGTTTCATACGTTGGCATTTCCTTGAACCCCTGCTCGATCTCATCTGCTGTCAGGGAACGAATATCACCACTAAACAATGCTGCGGTAATGCGTTTCGCCTGCTCCAGCATCTCTTCGCCGTGCACAAACTTGGTCATTTCCTCGGCTAATGCTTTCTGTGCTTCACGTTTATGCGGCTCTGTCTCCACCTTCAAAGCCAAGGCTTCAATCTCTTCTTTGCTCAGGAATGTGAAGTATTTCAAGTATTTAATCACATCCCGGTCATCCGTGTTCGCCCAGAACTGGTAGAATTCAAACGGTGTCGTTTTGTTTGGATCAAGCCAGATCGCACCGCCAGCTGTTTTACCAAACTTCGTACCGTCCGATTTCAGCATCAACGGGATTGTTAACCCGTATGCTTTCGCTTCGGATCCTTCTTTTTTACGAATCAGATCGAGACCACTTGTAATATTCCCCCATTGGTCAGATCCACCAATCTGCAGCTGTACATCCTCCGTTTGGAACAGGTGTAGGTAATCCAGAGATTGCAGTATCTGGTAGGAGAATTCCGTGAATGAAATTCCGCCGTCAAGACGGCTTGCTACTACATCTTTTGCAAGCATGGTGTTCAAGTTAAAGTTTTTCCCGTAGTCACGCAGGAACTCGATGACGTTAATTTTATGTGTCCAGTCGTAGTTGTTAACCATGCGAACCTGATTGTCGCCGTCGGTCACAAACAACTTTTTCATCTGCGCCGTTAACGCATCAACATTCTCTTGCACTTGCTCCAGCGTTTGCAAGGAACGTTCAGACTGACGCCCACTTGGGTCACCAATCGTCCCCGTTGCGCCGCCAATCAGAATTACTGGACGGTGTCCTGCCAATTGGAAACGTTTCAGCATCATAAATGGAATCAAGTGTCCGATATGCATGCTGTCGCCTGTAGGATCTACACCGCAGTACAGAGAGATCGCTTTTGTTTCCGTCAGTTCACGTAACCCTTCCGCATCCGTTTGTTGATTAATGGCGTCGCGCCACTGTAGTTCGTCAATAATGTTCATCACAATAACCCCTTTTCTTTGATCAAAATTCAGTCATGATTTTACGTTCTGCTACGAATTCAAACGGCTACTTTGATTTTTGGACACAAAAAAATCGCCACCTTGTCTTCATAGACACAGGGACGATTAGAATAACCGTGGTACCACCCAGTTTGCATGGATACCTCTCCGAACGTTCATACGCTCAAATCCAGTAATCCATACCACTTTCAGCAAGTTATCGTTTGCCCATCCGCTTGGCATTACCCAAGTACTCCAGAGTGTAATTCGCAGCCCTTGTATGTATCAGGTTCCATCAACCCCTGACTTTCTGTAACAGGGACAAAGCCGCTACTGCGCTCTATCAACGTAATTCATGTATTTAATTATAGCCAGTATAGCGAAACGTTCTGCACATTGCAAGCGTAAGTATTGCGATCATCAACAAGTTCATATCTAAAATTAGTCCTGGTCCATGAAATAAGAGATGCTGCAAGACATTTTTATTCTGCGAAAAATAAACTATAACCTGATGCAAAGCCGGTCATGGTAATAAACGTAAGCTTTCTCCGCAACCTGATCCTCATTATTCCAGAGCTGTTGATCCAGCTCATCCAGACGCTCTTCTTGCTCTGTTTCCAAATATTTTGGGATGTCCCACAGACTAGTCAGTCTATGATCACCTTCCAAATGCTCAAAACAAGTATACTGCTGCTGTACATTATCCAGAACCTGGTTGGCGCCGATGGTTTGTAAAGCCCTGCAAGCCGCCACATAAACTTCTTCTCCCCAGTTACAAAAGAACTGTATAAAGCCGCCATTATAGACATCGGCCTCTAGAAGCCATAACGCAGCAATCTCTTGTTCCGTCTGAGAAAGTCCAGCCCATCCTTGTTCAGATTTGTTCTTTTTCTCCACAAAAGTCAGTGCATAATCATACCAAATATCGTGTATATCCTGTTCACTCATATCGAAGATTTCCCCTTTTTGGGTTAAAGCGTTTCCAGTTCACGGCGTTTCCCCTCTTGATGCCAGCTAAAATAAGGTTCACCGATTGCTCGAAAAGCTCTTAATACGTTATCTTCTATCTCCTGCCACACTTCATTTGTGTAATCCAGATGGGTGTTCACATTATCCACACCGTATTTCTTAAGCAATGTTACATGGGCAGCTGTAAAAATCATATCTTCCAATAACCAATAGAGCACCTCTTCAGTCTGCTCCAGCTTTTTAATCAACGAAGGTATACCACGTTCATAGATCGTTACGATGTAATGTTTTTCACCGATTTCTACATAAGGTGCGCCTTCCCATTTAAATGACTCACCCAATCGGTTCACATAACTCTCCATCTGTTCTCTAGGATATGCCGTTCTTGATAACAGTTCAAGAAGTTGTTCGGTCAATTCTTGCATACTTATTATATTAGACATGACAGCTACCCCCTAACGAAAAAGCTGCCATTCGGGCAGCTCTCTCTCATCTTTTCGGGTCAAAATTGCAAAAATTAAGTTCCGCAAAATGTTTGATAAGAAGGATCACAGGACACAGGTAACGCCCCAAATGCTTCCTGTTCCGGCGTATACACATAAGGGCTCTGGAGAATATCCAGCAAAGGCTGGATCAAACTGTAATCGCCATCCTGCTCTGCTCGTTCAAGTACTTCCTCTACCTTATCATTCCGTGGAATAACCGCAGGATTATTTCGTTTCATCTGCTCTACCACTTCATCTCTCGATTCGGGCTGTCTGCCTAATCTGTCTGTCCAGCGTGAATACCACTCCTGAAAATCTGACTTATCATTCAGATTAGACGTTTCCAGTTTGTTCAATGTCAGCGCCACGAACGTATTCGTGTAGTCTGCAGTATGCTTTTCCATTAGTTCAAGTAAATCCTTAATTAAGGTCTCATCTTCTATTTCTTCCGTAAACAAACCGAGCTTGGCTCGCATGCCTTTTAACCAGTGATAATGATATTGCTCCGAGTACTGTGCAATAGCATCCTGAGCGATTTGTACGGCCTGTTCTTCATCTTCATGAAGCAAAGGCAACAACGTTTCGGCAAAACGCGCCAGATTCCAGCCTGCAATGTAAGGTTGGTTTCCATAGGCATATCGACCTTGTCTGTCAATCGAACTGAACACCGTTGCTGGATTGTACGTATCCATAAAGGCACAAGGCCCATAATCAATGGTTTCCCCGCTGATCGCCATATTGTCCGTGTTCATGACGCCGTGAATGAAACCAACGCGCTGCCATTTTGCAACAAGCTCTGCCTGAAGTTTGATCACTTCCTGCAGTAGGCTCAAATAACGCTGTTCGTTAGGCTCTACCTGTGGAAAATGGCGCTGCAATGTGTAATCTGCGAGTGCACGTACATCCTCTACCGAACCAAATTGCACTGCATACTGGAAAGTGGCTACACGTATATGACTGGTCGCAACCCGTGTGAGAATAGCTCCAGGACGTTCTGTTTCACGATAGATGTTCTCCCCTGTGGACACAACAGCCAAGCTTCGTGTTGTCGGAATCCCGAGACCAACCATCGCTTCACTAATAATATATTCTCGAAGCATGGGTCCAACGGCAGCACGCCCATCTCCTCCGCGAGAGTAAGGTGTCCGGCCTGAACCTTTCAACTGAATATCCACTCGGTCTCCTTGCGGGGTAATCTGTTCACCCAGCAACAAGGCACGTCCGTCTCCGAGCATATTAAAATTGCCAAATTGATGACCTGCATAGGCTTGTGCAAGGGTCTTGGCTCCATCCGGCATTTGATTTCCCGCAAAAATGGCTGCGCCTTCGGCACTTTGCAGCACATCTGCGTCTAATCCAAGACTGGCCGCCAATGTTTTATTAAAAATGATAAACTCTGGCGACTGAACAGGCACTGCATGTTGGCTGGTATAAAACGTTTGAGGCAGTTCTGCATAGCTGTGTTCAAGCTTCCAGCCTGCGTTTATATTACTCTTTACCATGGGTCACACTCCTTCTCCTAACAAAGAAAATTCTTTGTTTTATCTTCATGTAGCTTTTGTGAACCCATGCTCATTTATGTGGTCACATGGAAATTCCAAGGTGAAAATAGTTCTTCTCTAAAACAGGATCATCCGAAAGCTGAATTGCATAATTCTTATTTGGCGGGGATTGGATAATCGGATACAATCACGTTTTCGATCCAGCCATCCAGAGAGGCTACGAAAGCCTGATGTGCGGGGTGTGGCCCACACGCACGAAGCGCTTCCTGATCTTCGAATGTCACTCTTAAACCAAGGCTAAATCCTTGAATGCGATCCGTTTCCTCCGTCACATTCACTCCAGCTGTCAGATCAATAATTCCAGGGATTTGATCCTGTAAAGCAAGCAACTGGGCTACAAATTCCTGCTGTTTGGCAGGTGTGATTTTATCGTTAAATTTGAAAATAACCAAGTGTTCAAACATATCATCCCATCTCCTTATCCATATCCATTGGAAGGAATCTTTCATTTAAGTGGTGGAAAATCTTTCATTTCATCTCCACCACCCTTATTTTAAATTAAACCTAAACTGAACTCAAATAGATGTTCTCGATTTACTGCTCCGCTATAATAAGCAATATCATTCAAGAAATCGAGCTTAGGCAAACGTTATACTCACCTCAACATACCAGAAAGAAGGTGCATCATGAGTCGCGAAGTGCGTACCGTCGTTTTTGATTCGGATTTGCAGCTGGAGGCTTACCAATTCGAAGGTATCATGCAGAAATTMCCCAATCATTTTCACGACTATTACGTGATTGGATTTATCGAGGAAGGTAAACGACATCTGGTCTGCAACAACGAGGAATACCTGTTAAACAGCGGGGACATCATTATTTTCAACCCCCAAGATCCACATGCCTGTGAGCAGGTAGACGGAAGGAAACTGGATTACCGCTGTATCAATATTGAACCTAAGGTTATGCGAGAGTATGTACGTGAAGTTACCGGACAAGCTTATTTACCTAGATTCTCCACCCATGTTCTATATCAGAGCGAACTCGTCTCATCGCTCCATGACCTGCACCAGCTCATACTTGAAGAGCAGTCTGATTTCAGTAAAGAAGAGACGCTTTTGCTGCTGCTGGATCAATTACTGAAAGATTACGCTGATATGGAACCACCTAAAGCCGAACAAAATGTAACGCTGGAAATAAGGCAACTGTGTGAGTATATGGATGCCCATTACATGAAAAACATCAGCTTAAATGAACTATCTGGGCTTTCAGGGATTAGTAAGTACCATCTGCTGCGTCTCTTCACTCGTCAGAAGGGCATATCACCCTATCGTTATCTGGAAACGATACGGATTAATCAAGCTAAACGCCTGCTGGAACATGGCGTACTGCCTATTGATGTAGCTGCACAGACCGGCTTCAGTGACCAAAGCCACTTTACAAACTTTTTCAAAAAACTGATCGGTCTAACCCCTAAACAATATCTACGTATCTTCAATCACGGTTCGGAGCCACGACGGTTGCAGGATAACAAACGATGACTTCGATACGTCATCCAAGTAGCAAGACTGGACACCTGCTCGCCTTGTTTACTATCCTGATCTGGGGAACGACCTTTGTCTCAACGAAGGTGCTGCTAGAGGACTTCACACCTGTAGAAATCTTGTTGTTCCGTTTCCTAATCGGTTATCTGATCCTGTGGATGATCTATCCGCGTGCTCAAAAAGTCGTTTCTTTTGGGGAAGAAGCCTTGTTTATGGGTGCGGGGTTATGCGGGGTAGCTTTGTATTTTCTCATTGAAAATATCGCTTTAGTGTATACAACAGCTTCCAACGTAGGCGTGATTGTATCTGTTGCTCCCTTCTTCACCGCTGTGCTTGCCCACTTCTTTTTGGATGGAGAAACGTTAACACGTCGCTTTTTGATCGGATTTAGTATTGCGATGTGCGGGATCATTCTGATCACACTAAACGGAAGCTTTATGTTACAGGTTAATCCCATAGGGGATTTGCTTGCCTTTATCGCTCCGGCAGTATGGGCCATATACTCTGTTCTTATGCGCAAAATTGGCGTGCGAAACTACCCTATGATAGGGGCAACACGAAAGGTTTTTTTCTACGGCCTTCTCTTCATGTTGCCAGTACTCGTTTGGTTTGAAATAGAACTGAATGTTGCTCGGTTCACACAATTTAGCACGATATCAAACTTTCTCTTTCTTGGTGTGGGTGCTTCTGCGCTATGTTTTGTAACCTGGAATCAAGTTGTAAAACTATTAGGTGCCATTCATTCAAGTGTGTATATCTATCTCGTACCTGTCATCACCGTTGTCTCTTCTACACTGATTCTTCATGAACGAATCACATGGGTGAGCATAATAGGTGCATCCCTTACGTTGTATGGATCTTATATTTCGGAGAGCAGTAAGAAGCAGAAAAAAACAAGAAATTCTTTTGGCAGATTACGTCGTCACACCTAAATTACTTAACTTGAAAATTCACGTAAAAACGTGTTCACTTTAAAAACACTACCTCCTCCAAAAGGGGGCGTGTTTTCTATGTTCTTCTCTAAAAAGTGCCTCAAGCTTTATTGCTTGGCAAGCGTGTTCTCACTCATGCTCTGTTTCGTTATGATTCAATTGAGACATAAGTAGCTTAATTTCCTGCTTATCCAGATGTCTCCATTCTCCTCTTTTTATCCGTTCATCCAGTATAATGTTCATAATGCGAATACGCTCCAACTTTAAAACTCTGTACCCCAGTGCTTTGCACATTCGGCGTATTTGCAGATTAAGCCCCTGTGTCAAAATGATTCGAAAGACATTCTCGCTTTGCCTAGACACCTCACACGGTTTGGTCACTACATCAAGAATCTCCACACCTTGTGACATGGATTCTATAAATTCATCAGTAACCGGTTTGTCCACCGTAACAACATACTCTTTCTCATGATGATGCTCCGAACGCATCATTTTGTTCACGATGTCTCCATTATTCGTGAGTAAAATTAACCCCTCTGACGCTTTGTCCAGCCGGCCGACTGCAAAAATACGTGAAGGATAATTCACAAACTGAATGATATTGCCCTCAACATGTTCAGCTGCCGTGCAGGTAATGCCAATAGGTTTGTTCAGAACGATATACGCGGCCTCCGGATTCCGCTCCGGAATCTTCTCCCCATCCATCAGCACAATGTCTCCTGGTGCAACCGTATCTCCTTTTACACATACCCTGCCATTGATCGTAATTCTTCCAGCTGCAATGCGCCGAGTCGTTTCTCTGCGGGAGAAATGTCCCGTCTCACTTATGTATTTGTTGATTAACATTCGTTCACCACTTCTCAGCATAATAGCGTACAATCATTCACTCTACTCCATAGCAAACCACCAAACCTCATCTTCTCATGAATTGAATAGTGACGCAACAGAGTCATTTTCGACATCCATTTTGCATTTAGACAGGATGAATCAAAAAATGAATGCTCTCGCCAAACTTTAACATAATTTTACAATAAAAAGCTTGTACAATTTCAAAATTATGGTATAAGTTATATATAAAATAAACATTTATTTCATTTTATAAAAATGTTATCCATTTTAGGAGGGAGACACTTGAGAAGAATATTCGTTTTAAGTTGCGGCTTCTATCTGCTGATTGGCATAACCAGCGTTGTGCTTGGTGCGCTTCTGCCTGTTTTACTGCCTCATTATGAACGTGGTTACAGTGACGGAGGATTTTTGCTTTTTTTGCAGTTTATCGGATTTCTTGTCGGCGTACTCTTGTCACCGTCCTTGACAGCCAGAATCGGTCGGAAATGGATGCTCACCTTGGCATTGATCTGTATTATTGCAGCTTATTTGGTGCTCGGAGGGTTACCTTCGTGGAACGTCATGCTTTTGTTGACCATAATCGTAGGGTTTGGCTCAGGTATCATTGAACCTTCCGTAGGAGCCTTCACCATTGAGTTCACGGAAAATCAGAAAGCGGTCGCCATGTCCAAACTGGATGTATTTTTCGCCCTAGGCGCACTTCTCATCCCCGCGGCAGCCGCTCTGTTCATTTGGCTGGGCCAGTGGCACTTGACGTTCTTCACAGTTGCTGCATGCGCGCTCATCCTCATGGTCCCATGGGTAACCATGCCTCGTCCTGCTGCAAAATATCTCGAACAGGCTGGAGAAAACACAATACAACAGGGGACAAGCAAAACCAGTTATTCCAAAAAACATCTGGGGCTACTCTCCCTCTTCGTTGTCTTTTTCTTCGTTTACATGGGACTGGAGCTCGGATTGATGAATTTCCTGCCCTCCATTTTGGTAGAACGTTTGGAACTGAAAGAATCTATCGCTTCCCTAAGTGTATCCATTCTGTGGATTGCCATGATTGTAGGACGCCTGTTCTCTGGCAAAATCGCTGAAGCCGTTAATTATATGCCCTTCTTGATTTGGAGCACGATAGGTACGCTGCTATTTACAGTATCCATGATATTCGTGTCCGGTCAATGGGTAACGTATGGGCTAATCTTTGGCACGGGATTATTTATGTCGGGTTTATTCTGCATCGCACTCGTTTATGCGAATGTGCTAATTCCTGGTATGACTGAAAGAACAACGAGTATATTGATTGCCTCTGGCGGTATTGGCGGTGCAACATTACAGTACCTCACGGGATGGAGTATGAGCGCCTGGCCGATTGTCGGYACCATCATGATTTTAGCCGGATTCTGTCTACTTTTATTGCTGACACTGATCCTCTCCCACATGTGGAATACCCGAGATGAATCATTGAGCTCTGCATTCCCACAACAAACCAAAGAAATTTAACTTGTAAGGCTCACGGAATTCCACACTTGAAAGGGGGGATGCCCAAACCATCCGGTATGAATCATATTGTTCATTTAGCTAGTACACTAAACTATTGGAGGAATCCGAATGCAAACTTTAACCAATAACCGCTTTACAGTCGGAAAAGGGATTAAGTTGATTGACGATTCAGGTGTGGAATATCTCGATGGCGTCTCGGGTACGTTTAATCTGTCCTTGGGATATAATCATCCACATGTAGTCAATAAAATTCAGGAACAAGTAGGCAATCTTACGCATATGTCTTCCTCCTTCACCGAACCTTACGTCAATGAAGTACTGGAACACTTGATTGAGTATGCTCCGAACAATATCGATGCCGGATGGATGCGGGATATTACCGGGTCTACAGCCAATGAGTGTGCAACTAAAATTGCCCAGAAATACACAGGATCAACGGACATTGTCAGCTTGTACCTTTCTCACCATGGACAGACCCAATTTGCAACGGGCATCTCAGGCAATGCCTTTAGACGCAAGCGTTTCCCTAACTCGTCAGCCCCTAATGCGGTCCATGTACCCGCACCATATTGTTATCGTTGCCCGTTCAAAAGCGAAAGCAGCGAGTGCGGATATCAATGTGTTGAAGCAATATCTGATGCTATAGAGTATGCCAGCTCAGGTTCGGTTGCTTGTATGATCATTGAGCCCATTCTCGGAAATGGCGGCAACATCGTTCCACCGCTTGGATATTTTAAACGTCTCCGCAAATTATGTGATGAGAACAACATGCTTCTCATTGCCGATGAAGTCCAAACGGGTGTTGGACGAACGGGTACGATGTTTGCTAGCGAACTATTTGATATCCAGCCCGATCTGATCACACTGGCCAAAGGCCTTGGCGGTATCGGCGTACCTGTAGCTGCAGTTCTGATGCAATCGCGCTTGAATGTACTGGAAAAACATGAGCATTCTTTCACCTCAGGCAGTAATCTCATCTCGGTCACTGCTGCCAAGTCCACACTGGAGGTGGTCTCAGAACCGGGATTTCTGGATGCGGTCAAGCGAAAAGGAATTTTGCTTGGGGGGCTACTACAGGAACTCGCTCTAAAATATCCTAGCATCGGTGAGGCCCGCGGAGTGGGACTCATGTGGGGACTCGAAATTGTGGGTGACCACAATGAGCCGGATACCCCGAAAACTAACGCGATCATCGACCGTGCTTTTGAAGATCAACATCTGATTCTGCGCAGCTCGCGTTACGGTTTCGGAAACGTCGTTAAAGTACGCCCTTCTCTGACAACGACCGAAGACGAACTGGTTGAGATTGTTGACCGATTGGATTCTGTGCTTGCCAGCGTTCATTAATTATCGGAAGTGTTATGGAGCAAATGACCTATGGATTGAATTTATGTAGTTTCTAAAAATTTTAGGAGGTTCTATCATGCTTGCATTAGTATATAAATCTGCATGGGATGTCGCTCTTGAGGAACGACCTGTTCCCGAAATTACCAGAGATAATCAGGTGCTTGTGCGTATACGTGCAACCGGGGTCTGTGGAACAGATTTAGGCATTGTCAGTGGAAAATATCATGCCATTCCTTCCGTCATTCTTGGACATGAATCCGCAGGTGAAGTGATTGCTGTCGGCTCATCCGTCAACACACTGCAACCAGGAGATCGTGTCGTAATCGACCCTACGTATTACTGTGGTCAATGCGAGATGTGCAGAACAGGAAGGCAGAACCACTGTACTCACAAGTCCGTTACGGAAACGGGAGTAAGTGCGGATGGCACGTTCACGGATTATTACGTGACCGAAGATCGCTTTTTATATCCATTAAAAGATCATGTTAGCTATGAAGAAGCTACTCTAACCGAGCCGCTAAGCTGTATGTTGACAGGCATTAACCAGATTCATTTGTTGCCAAATTTCAGAACGATTATCTTAGGGGCAGGGCCCATTGGTATCCTTTACAGCTACGCACTCGCTTCCAAAGGCGTCACGGGAAGTCTTGTCGACATCTCGGAAGAACGTTTAGCCATTGCAGGCACTATTGCACCAGACCGCTGGAAAGTTCATGCTTCCTTTGAGCAGGCGATTGCAGACATTGCCCCTGCAACCGGACAAGTCGATATGATTGTGGATACCACTGGTGTTGTGGGTACACAGGTATTGTCACAGCTTGCTAGTGGTGGATATTTAATGCTGGTTGGTTTACGTGATGGCAATACGTCCTTCAATCCGAAGGAAGTTGTGGATCGCAGTCTGAAGATCATTGGCTCTATCGACTCACTTGGAACATTTGCAACTGCACATTATATGATTGAACAACAGATTATACCTGCCAAAAAAATCATAACCCATTCCTTCCCCCTGGAAGACTATGAAGAAGCGTTCCGCACACTGGGATGTGATATCCCTGGACGTACCCTTCAAGCTTCATCTCATGCTATTAAGGTTGTGTTGCAATCCAGTTAATTCAGTTTGCCTCAAGCTGGAACATTGGATAAAAAGAAGTTAGACTTAAAAGTATCTAACATCACTCACTTAATAGGAGGAACACACCATGACAGCAAAAGAGAAAGCTGAACGTCTTGATCTCTGTATGAAGAAAAATGAGGAGGCTAAAGGCGATCCGTCCATACAAGCGGTCATTTTTGATATGGATGGCGTACTGATTGACAGTGAACCGATCTATTTTGAGATTGAGCGCAGTTCATTTGATCATTTCGGTGCAGCCGTTACGCAAGAAGAACATCATTCTTCTGTCGGAGTAACGCTGGAATCCATGTGGCAGCAAGTCATCGACAAGTATCAGGTGAAGGTACCGTTGGAAGAGATTCTTGCGTATCATCAGCAACATGTGATGGAAAAGATGCTTACTCATCCTGAACTTACTGCCATGCCTGGCGTGGAACGGTGGATTAAATGGCTGCATGAACAGCGCATCCCGATTGCCGTTGCCTCCTCTTCCCCCCGGTCACTCATTGATCTAATCATGGAGAAAACAGGATTGGGCTTTTACTTTGAAGTACGCATGACAGGTGAAGAGGTTGAACATGGCAAACCGTCCCCGGACATTTTCCTGGCGGCAGCCGAGCGAATCGGCGTATCTCCGGCGAATTGTCTGGTTATAGAAGACTCACGTAATGGTGTTCAGGCCGCGAAGAGTGCAGGCATGCGCTGCATCGGCTATCATAACCCGGGGTCGGGGAATCAGGATCTCTCCAAAGCCGACGTGCAAATTTCCAGTTATGATGAGCTATGGACATTGAAGGATACGCTACCTTTTGGGATCGTTGCACCGGACTTACCAAGTTCAATCTAATATCCTAATATCTACACTGAAACCTTGCATATTAACAAGCACAAAATAATATTGAATAGCGCAAAACAAACACGAAGCAGCTCAATTCCAATGAATTGAAGCTGCTTCGTGTTTTGCTTGCTGCATGTTTTGTAAAGCATAATAAACTTAAAATGCCGTCGGAACTAGCTTAACCCGARATATCCAGACTTCTGCCCAGATTGGGGTGGGGAGCCGGCGTTGACTTTAACAACTCGGTCATCTGCTGACCCTGCTGCTCTGCCATATCTTTGGTCATCGACATGACTTTTAGACTTGCCGCCTGTGCCATGGAAGCTTGACTCATTGCCATTGACATTGCTGCAATATCCATGTGATCTCTCCTTCCTTATCTTCGCATGTGATCATACTCATTATATATCGGTCAGAAGGGAAGCTATTGTTAAAACCTGATCAACATATCAACAGAGAGAACAACCCAAACAGCTGTTAATCACTGAAAACCGTTGTTTGGGTTGTTTCATAAATTAATAACTTTCCGATGTAATCAAGCCAAGTTCGTTGATATGAACCTCAGGGTTCGTCACCACTTGTTGAATGATAGAAACAAAGTGTTTTTGAATCTGTTCAACCGTAGCGATGTCATATAGCTTAGCATTGTACATTAATATGATCTTCATTTGCTCATGGGGTTTAATAACTAAAGTAAAATCGAAACTATTGTGTTCCGTTCCCCCAACATTCATGATTTCAAGCGGCACTTCACCTATTTTGCCCAAATCCTCCAACCGATCCTGTACCGGAAAATTTTGATATACGACCACATGGTTGATCAAGGCTTGTTTTTGTTTAGTCAAATTTTGAATATCATATAACGAGTACGTATCATAAGCATGTGAATCCACAGCTTGTACTTGGGTCCTTTTCATCAGTGTGATAAAGGATTCTTCACCCTCAGCCCGAATACGAACAGGAATAGCATTAATAAATAGTCCAATCATGCTTTCAATCCCAGGAATAACGGGTGGCCTGCCCGATACAACACTACCAAATACGACATCTTTACTTTCATTATATTGCTGCAGTAATACACCCCACGCGGTTTGCATAAATGTATGCACCGTCACCTGTTGTTGCTCCGCAATTTGTTTCATTCTCTTAACCAGTGCCTCATCCAAATGGCAGTTTAGCGTTCTGGAATCCTGTCTTTCATGCTGCGGTTTAGTTTTCCCTCCAGGTAATCTGGTTTGTCCCTCATAACCTTCTAGGTAACGATTCCAGTAGGTTATCGCTCCTTCATTGTTCTGCTGCTCCAACCATTCAATGAATTCACTATAGGGTGTTAACAGCCTCATTTCAGGTTTTCGATTTTCCCGGATCGCAAAATAATTCTCGAAAATCTCTTTACTGATCAGAGACATACACCAGCCATCCATCAAAATATGATGAAAACTCCAAATGACATGATAATTTTCTGGGGCAGTTCGTATAACAGACATCCGGATTAACGAATCTTTTTGCAAGTCAAATCCTCTAGCCTGATCCTGCTTGATGTATTGATCGATATACGTTTTACGCTGCAATTCGCTTTTGCCTGTTATATCCTCAACTTTAAATTCAAATTTCTTCTCCTGATACACAATTTGAAGAGGAATGTCCAGCATTCCCGTGTAAAAATTAGTTCTTAATATCGCATGCCTTTGCATGATTTGATCCAGACTTTGTGCAAAAGAGGCAACATCCAAATCCCCGGCCATATCAAACAAGATTTGTACAAAGTACGCACCCGAAACAGGATTCCGCTCGCTTTCGTACAGCATTTCCTTTTGCAAAGGGGTAAGTGGATACACATTCTCAATTTGACCAATACTTCGGGTATATTCGACTATCTGGTCCCATTGATTTATCGTCAATCCCTTAAGTGAAAGATCACTTGGGGTGAGCTCCCTTTGTTCTTTAATGATGCAATGCTCTATTATTTTACGAAGGTTTTCCTTATATGAATAGGCCAGTTGTTCCATCGTTTCTCGTTGATATTGTTTCTGACTGTAATTGATAGTCAGTACCAATTTCCCCTCTACAACAATACTGTTGATATTAAGCACAAACGGTCTCTTGTTATTTTCACTGACGGAAGGTCCACTGGAATAAGTTGAAAATTGAATACCAGTCTGGTCCGAATTCTGGTTTATCTGACCCATATAATTAAAACTAATTTCGGGATTTCGCTCTAATTTGTCTCCTTCAGTCCATGCTGACAAATACCTTAAGATCCCGTAACCGATCCCTTTACTCGGGACCTGTCGCAGTCCTTCCTTGACAGACTTGATTCTTTTAGATATGTCAGCCCCCGCTTCCATCCTAATCATGACTGGATACATGCTCGTAAACCATCCCACGGTACGCGTAATATCCAGCTCTGGAAGAATATCCTCCCTGCCGTGCCCTTCCAGGTTCACGACCACTTTATCCATGCCTGTCCAATCATGAACTGCCATTCCCAAAGCCGTTAGCAAAATGTCGTTAATCTCCGTATTGTACGCACGATGGGTCCGCTTTAATAACTGCTCCGTTTCCTCTGCCGTCCAATGCAAGGTAATCGTTTCGCTGTCTTTTCCAATGCTTTCTTTACAAACTATATCTTTAGGCAACGGAGTTCGCTCGACTTGATCCACAGAACACCAGTAAGAATATTCCTGCTTCATCACAGGCTGAACTGCAAAGGCAGATAACTCTTCTGCCCATTGTTTAAACGACATCGTTTTTTGAGGCAAACAGATTTTTTCCCCTCTGAGGAACTGATCAAGCCCCGTTTGAATATCTTCATACAAAATACGCCATGACACCCCATCAATCACCAGATGATGAATGGCAATGAGCAAATGATCCCCTTCAGCGCATTGAAACAAGCCAAGTTTGATCAATGGACCGTGAGACAGGTCCAAGCTGCTCTGGATTTCTTTTGCCTTCATTTCAACCAAAGGTGCTGGATCCGTTTCATTCGTCAGATTGAAGATGTCCAAACTGTATAATCCATCTTCTTCAGCTCCGCGGTTCCACGCTTCATATCCACCCTCTGGTACCTGACGATAAACGATGCGAAGTGCATCATGCTGCTTGATCATTTTCTTCATGAAGCTGTGAATGAAGCCGATATCGAACCCATCTTTGCGGAAGAACATCATTTCCTGGTTGTAATGATGTACATCCACCATGTTTTGATCAAAGAACCAGCGCTGAACAGGTGTCAGTAAGACTTCCCCTGTTACTTCCCCTTGGTCATAATGAGTGTTCACAGAGGTGACGTGTTCACTTAATTCGGATACGACCGGGTAGGTGAAAAAATGCTTCATTTCCACTTTATAGCCTGACTGAAGCAATCGTGATGCCACTTGAATACATTTGATCGAATCTCCCCCAAGCTCAAAGAAATGATCTGATCTGCTGATTCTCTGAACACCAAGCACGGCTTCCCAGGCGGAGATAATTGCTTGTTCTACTGGGCTCTGCGGTGCCTCATATTCGGCTATCTGATCTACATGCTTTTGTGGTAAAGGTAATGCCTTCCGGTCAACCTTACCATTGGAAGTTAACGGAATATGCTCTACATGAACAAAATAAGACGGGATCATGTAATCCGGGATTTCATGAGCTAATGCTGATCTAATCTCCTTGGCTGACAATGCACTGCTACCTTTCCAATAAGCACATAATTGCTTGGATCCGTCCTCCTGTTCATGGGCGATTACAACCGCTTCTTGGACCATTTCTATTTTTAAAATAGCGGTCTCCACTTCTCCCAGTTCAATTCGATAACCCCGAATTTTCACCTGCTGATCGATTCGTCCCAAATATTCAATATTTCCATCTGCCAGCCATCTGGCAGCATCTCCAGTTCGGTACATCTTTCCTTCAGTAATCCAGGCATGTTCTACGAATTTCTCTGCTGTCAACTCAGGTCGATTCAGATACCCCCTGGCCAGTCCCTCTCCTGCAACATATAACTCTCCCGGAACACCAATCGACTGCAGCTGTTGATGCGTGTTCAATATATAGGTATGCAGTGTCGGGATCGGTTTACCGATGTTGCTTTTTCCTGCCTGTATCTCAATTTCAGTAATTTCCTTATAGGTGACATGAACGGTGGTTTCCGTTATGCCATACATATTGATTAACTGAATAGATGGATATTTCTCTCTCCAGTTTTTTAGTAAAGCCGGATTGAGTGCTTCCCCTCCAAAAATCACTTTTCTAACATTCAGCCCTTCTTCTTGACTTGTTAACTCCTCCTGAAGGAGATGGTAGAAATACGTTGGCGTTTGATTCAAAATGGTTACTTGCTCATCTCTCAACAATCGTAAAAATTGCTGCGGGCTTCTAGCTGTCATTTGGGGGACGATAACCAATTTGCCTCCATAGAGCAAAGCACCATACATTTCCCATACTGAGAAATCAAAGCAAAAGGAGTGGAACAGCGTCCATGTATCCGATGGTTTGAAATCAAACCTATTTTGACTGTTAAACAACAATCGAACCACGTTTTTATGTTCAATGCATGTGCCTTTGGGTTTCCCTGTTGTTCCCGAAGTATAGATTACGTAGGCCAGCCCTGTTGGGCACACCGTTACTCCCAAGTTGGAATCATCTTCATAAACGTCTAACTGATCAAGGTAGATGCGTTCTCCTGTAAAAGAGATACGTTCTTGTATATGCCGCTGCAGTAGCAATACATGCACACCCGAATCTTCAAGCATGTAATTCACACGTTCCTCTGGATATTCAGGATCAATCGGTACATATGCACCGCCAGCTTTTAAAATCGCAAGCATTCCCACCACCATGTCTAACGATCGTTCAGCGATAATTCCAATTAACTGATCTTGTTGAATCCCTATAGCATGCAGAGTTCTTGCCAATTGATTGGCTTTTCTGTTCAGTTCCTGATAGGTGAGCTGTTGACCTTCGAACACAACCGCGATGTGTTCAGGAGTTTGTTCCACCTGTTCTTCAAACAGTCCATGAATCGTTTTGTCCATTGGGTATGTGGCCTTCGTGTCATTAAAAGATACCAATATCTGCACTTTCTCCTGTGCTGTCATCAGGTCTATATCATCGATGGAGATATATGGATTCAGGGCGACCTGCTCTAACAGTTGAATCAAGTGCCCTTGGATCCGTTCTATGCTTGCCCGATCATAGACATTGGCATTGTAGTAGAACATGCATTTCATTTCTTCGCCCGGCTTAATAATCAGGTTAAAATCATAGTTGGTTTGTTCATCTGCTTCTACATTCGTAATGCGAAGAACGGTCTGCTCTTGATCCCCAAACTGTTCCGTGATGCCTTGTACCGGATAATTCTCAAACACGAGAATGTGATCGATCAAATTTTGCTTTTGCTTGGTTTCCGCTTGTATCTCGTATAATGGATACGTTTCATGCGGATGCGAAGCGACAGCTTGCTCTTGGATCCGTTTCATCATCGCCGCGAATGTTTCGTTTCCTTGCGATTGAATTCGCACAGGGATCGTATTAATGAATAGGCCGATAATACGTTCAACACCAGCGATCCCTGCGGGTCTGCCGGATACCACACTCCCAAAAACGACATCTTGACTGTTATTGTATTTCTGCAGTAACATTCCCCAAGCCGTCTGCATTAGCGTGTTCAGCGTTACCTGATTCTGACTTGCAACCTGTGTGATGCGCCCTGTTAATTCCTGACTCAGTGGGCAAATCAGATTTTCGGATTGATATTCGTTGCTTTTCCGAATGCTATGCTCTTTTGGCAAAGCGGTCTGCTCCTCATATCCTTGCAAGTAGTCACTCCAGTATTTCAGTGATGCTTTATGATCCTGTTTATCTAGCCATTCGATATAGTATTTGTAAGGCGCAACTGTTTGTTGTTCACCTTGCCGTCGTTCCAGGATTGCAAAATAACCATCGAACAGCTCCTGGATCACAAGAGAAAGACACCAGCCATCCATTAAAATATGATGATAATTCCAAATGAAACGATAGGTTTGATCATCCGTCTGCAAAATCGATATCCGCATCAACACATCCTTGGACAAATCAAAACCTTTATGTTTATCTTTTCGAATATAAGCTGCCACGTATGCGTCACGATCTTCTTCCTTCATTTCTCGCAAATCTTCATATAGAATCCCGTTTGGTTTATGACGGTAAACCACTTGTAGGGGACCGTGTTTCCATTGGCTATGAAAATTCGTTCTGAGAATCGAATTCCGCTCAATGAGTTTATCCAAACTTCTTTCAAATGCTCTCACATCTAAAGAACCGTGAAGATCTAGCGTCGTTTGAAGCACATAAGCTTCCGAATTCGAATGAAGTAAACCATGAAATAACATTCCATTTTGCATCGGAGACAGCGCATATATGTCTTCAACTTCACCCATGAGTTCAACTTCGCGAACCAGACCTTCTAACTCTTCAATGGTCATGCCTTTCAAGGATAGATCACTTGGTGTTAATTCCGGCTTCTCTTTGCTCAAGCAGTGTTTGGTTAATTCTCGCACATGGTTCTTGAAATAGGCCGCCACTCGCCCCATCGTTTCTTTATGATATTGTGTACGGCTGAACTTCAAGGACAAGGACAATTTCCCATCCATAATCAAAGCATTAACATCGATAAGAACATTTCTTCTGTGATTCTCGCTTGCTGTAGCTCCACCGGAATAAGGAGACATTTGCATTCCGCTATGTTGAAGATCCTGATCGAATTGTCCCAAAAAGTTGAAGCTAATTTCAGGATTCAAGGTAAATGAAGTCTCTTTCCGATGTACACTTAAATATCTTAAAATCCCGTATCCAATCCCTTTTTTAGGGATATTGCGAAGGACCTCTTTGTTTGTTCTAATGAGCAGAGATAGATTGGAATGTTCTTTCATGTTAAGCACAACAGGGTATTGGCTTGTAAACCATCCGACCGTTCGTGTAATATCAAGATCCGGAATAATAGATTCTCTGCCATGTCCCTCTAGATTCACAAGAACTTGATCACTGCCCGTCCATTGATAAATAGACATCCCTAATGCAGTAAGCAGAAGATCGGTAATCTCCGTATTATACGCACGATTTGCATGTTTCAATAGCTGTTCTGTTTCCGCTGCCGTCCATTCCAGCGTTAGTTCTTCGCTGTCTTTTTCCAGGGCATCGTTCGTTCTGAAATCGGTCGGTAATGGCGTAAAGGGGGTTTGCTCAATTTCTTTCCAGTATTCCAATTCCTGTCTCATAACTTCGCTGTCCGCGTATAACTGCAACTGCTCCGCCCATAATTGAAATGATGCCGTTTTCAGTGGCAACTGCATCGGTCTTGCATGTCTTAACTGTTCATAGCTCTTTGATAAATCTTCAATTAAAATTCGCCATGAAACCCCGTCGATCACCAAATGATGAATCACAATCAATAGATGATCGCCGTCTGCGCATTGAAACACACACAATCTCATCAGAGGGCCCTGCTCCAAGTCGAACAATCGTTGGAGTTCATTGGCTTTCTTCTCGATTTGAAACGATGGATCTGCTAACGACTTGAAGTCCATTATTTCTAACGTATAGAATGACTTGGTTTGGTCCAGCCCTGGGTTCCACTGCTCATAACCCTGTTCGGTTTGATGATACACTGTGCGAAGTGCGTCATGATGCTCAATCATTTTATTTAACACCTGACGAAGGATAGTCTCGTGAAAACCTTCTTGCCTATACAGCATGATGGACTGATTATAGTGATGAGCATCCACCTCGTACTGCTCAAAAAACCAATGTTGGATAGGCGTCAGTAACCCTTTGCCCGTGACGATTCCCTGGTCAGATTTTGTACTTATGGGCTGAACATAAGGAATTAGGCTGGCAATGGTTGGGTTCTTAAACAGATGGTCCATCTGTACCTGATAACCGGCCTGGTATAACCTCGAAGATACTTGAATGGACTTAATCGAATCCCCGCCCAGCTCAAAGAAATTATCCCGGAGCCCGATATTCTGCACCCCCAGTACACTTTCCCAAATAGATACCAGTTGTTGCTCCATAATGGTGCGCGGCGCTTCGTATTCCATTCCCTTCAACATATGTTCTTTGGGGGCGGGCAGTGCTTTACGATCCAGCTTTCCATTGGATGTAAGCGGCATCTGATCCAATTCCACAAAATAGGCTGGTATCATGTAGCTTGGCAAATACCTGGATAGTTCTTCACGCAGCTCCGTAATGGTCATTGCTTCCACTCCTACGAAATAGGCACATAATTGCTTTGTACCCGCTTCGTCTTCAATGGCGATTGCAATAGCCTCTTGAATACCGGTTATATTTAAAAGGGCAGCTTCTACTTCACCAAGTTCAATCCGGTATCCACGAATTTTTTCTTGATGGTCCATTCTTCCGATATATTCAATATTTCCATCAGGCAGCCATCTTGCAAAGTCACCCGTCTTGTACATCTTCGCTCCAGGTACAAACGGATCATCAACAAACTTCTCTGCCGTCAGGTCAGGGCGATTCAAGTAACCTCTTGCAATCCCCGCTCCAGCTACACATAATTCTCCCTGTACTCCAACAGGCTGCAATTCACGGTGTTCACTTACAATGTAGACTCTATTGTTCGCAATCGGCTTTCCAATCGAGATATATTGCTCCGTCGAGTTAATGGGAAGAACGGTAGATACCACACTATTTTCAGTTGGGCCATACTCGTTACATACTTCGATCCGTGGATTGATATGTTTCAATCGATGTATTAAGGAAGGCACAATTTTCTCTCCCGCTGCGACTACATTTTTCATTGAAGTCCAATCCGCAGCTTGCGCTTGTTCCAAAAGAGTCATCAAGAAACTGGGCGGGCTTTGAATATGCGTAATTGCATGTGTTTTGATCATTGAATTGATGGCTACCGCATCTTTACACTGCTGCCCGTTCAATACGTACACGGTTGCTCCGGAGATGATCGGGCCAAAAAAGTGAGTAATGAACGAATCAAACACAAAGGGATTCAGCATTAACACCCGGTCGTTTCCGCTAAAATGATAAAAATCCGATTTCCATTGCAGGGAATTCACAATGCTAGCGTGTTCAATCATGACACCTTTGGGGTTGCCAGTAGTTCCTGACGTGTAGATCATATATGCCAGGTCACTATCACTGGCCGAATACTCCAGATTCAAATGACTGTTACTGCGATGGGCATCATCTTCGAGAAAAATAGACGTACCCTCATATGATTCAGGTATTTGGATGTGACTGTGATGAAGCAACCAAGCCGCATTTGAGTCCTTTAGGATAAACTGGATACGATCTGCCGGATATTCCGGATCAATCGGAACATACGCCCCCCCAGCTTTCAGAATACCCAATAATCCCACAATCATTTCCAGTGAGCGTTCTGCCATTATTCCAACGAATTGCCCTGTCTGCAATCCCTTAGCTTGAAGTGTCCGGGCCAATTGATTGGATTGTTGATTTAAATCTCTGTAGGTTAATACACTACTCTCAAATCTGACAGCAGGATGATCTGGCGTCCGCTCCGCCTGTTCTTCAAATAATTGATGCATTAACTTATGCTGCGGATAAGCCACCTTTGTTTCGTTAAAATCGAACAACAGCTCGTTCCGTTGAGCAGTTGACAACATTTCGACTTGACTCAACGCCAGATCGGGTTGGTGCAATAGGACAGCAAACAACTGATCCAGATGCTCTGCGGCTTGCATCATATAATCTTGATCATAACGCTCTGCATCATAGGTTAATTTCAATTGAACATTTTCGTTCTCCAGATCAAAGTGAAACATCGTCGCCGCTCTTACGTTATTGTCATCAGGGACCGTCTGAGCTTTCCCTAATGAAACCAATGTATGGATCATTGGTACGTGGTTCGAATCGTACTGAATATTTAAACGTTCAACCATTTTTCTGAAAGAAATTTGTTGATGTTGGATAGCCTCACTGAAAATGACCTTCATTTGATTAAATATGGACTTAAACGACATCGTATGATCGATATTGTTTTTTAAGAGAAGAACCTTATTCGAGAGCGTCAAGTCACTGTTCTTCTCTTCCATCACTTTCATGCCCATAACTATGTTGGTTTCATTGGTGTATTTATATAAGAGACACTGAACTCCGGATAATAATATCGTGTACATGGCCGTAGGAATGTTTCTTGAAATAGATTTGATTTTAGTAGAAACTTCATCTGACAATGGCTTGTTAATATAATTTTGTTGGTTTATATCGTATGTGTGTTTGGATTTGATCTTGCAATATGGCAAATGAACAAGAACATCATCTTCTTGGAATCGGCTCTCCCAATACAATTCTTGTTTCTTAAATATAGACATACGACACCCCAATCAGTATTTATATTTTATATTCATTTAGAAAAAATCCATCTCGATCAGATCAGTCAGTGTACCTTCATTCATGTCCTCTTCAGTAAATTTAATCTGATTGATTTCAATATGAGGTTCACAGCATATCGTTGTCAGAATTAGAAACAAGTGTTGTGACATGGCTGCAATCGTGGTTTTTTCAAATAGAATTGTGCTATATTCAAAAGCGGCATCCATTTGCTGATCCGACTCGGTAACATACAGCGTTAAATCAAACTTGGATACGCGATTATTGGGAGCACATGGCTTACAGGTGAGACCATCCATACACATCTCTGACGGACCTGTATTTTGCAATACAAACATCGTGTCAAACAGCGGGTTCCGCCGTGCATCCTTGTTTAGATCAACTTTTTTGATTAATTCCTCAAACGGATAATCCTGATTCTCATAAGCGTTCAGCATATGTTCTTTGACTTCCAGCAGATAGGCTGCAAATGTTTTATCTGCCGCAGGCTGATTTCGAACAGCAAGTGTATTCACGAACATGCCCATCACCGGCTCCAGCTCTGCATGTGTTCTTCCCGCAATCGGCATACCCACGATAATATCCTCTTGTCCACTATATTTAGACAACAAAATGGTATAAGCCGCGAGCAGGATCATGTATAACGTTGCTCCTGTCTGAGCTTCCAATTTTCTCAAGCTTATGACCAGCTCTTCGTTTACAGAAATTTCCAATAAATCCCCCTCATAACGTGGCGATTCAGGTCTTTCATAATCTATCGGCAATTCCAATAGTGGAATCTTTTCACTGAATACCTCGAGCCAATACTGCTCCTGCTTTTTCATCCAATCACTGTGAAGTTGGAATTGCTGCCATTCCGCATAGTCCTTGTATTGAATTCGAAGAGGGGATAACTTTTCTCCGCGATATAACTGACCGAGTTCGGTCATTAAAATCTGCACAGATAGCCCATCTGCAATGATATGGTGCATATCCACTAACAGTACATGGCAATCCTCTCGAAGTTTAATCAGCCCTGCTCTCATAAGCGGTGCTTGTCCCAGATCGAAGGCACGAACAAATTGCTCTACCTGGTCTTCCACCTCTTCTTCCACCGCCTGAATGGATTCAATGACAAACTTCACTTCAGGATATATGATTTGTTTGGGTTCTCCATGGATGACTTTGAAAGCAGTCCGGAGCGATTCATGACGATCTACTAACTGCTGAAAAGCTGCGTCCAATCGTGTCCGATCAAGCACTCCTTCCAGCATAAACAGGCCTGACATGTTGTAGGTGAGCTCCTCACCGGCTTTCATGCTCATAATGTACATTCTCAATTGTGCAGAAGAAATAGGATAATATTCTTTTTCCTTCGCTTGTACAATAGACTGATTAAACTGTTGCTCCATCTGATTAATATACTGGGCCATTTGTTCTATCGTCTGCCATTCAAATACGTTTCTGACTGTGATACGAACACTGAGGTTTTGATTGATTTTGTACGCCAGCTTTGTCGCACGTAAAGAGTTGCCTCCTACATCAAAGAAACTGTCTTTTATACTGATTTGATCTATACCAAGTACATCCTTCCAAATGGGTAGTAACGTTTTTTCCAAGGATGTCCGGGGTTCGATATATTCACTTCCCGTTTGTATGTTTTCTAGTGGAGGCGGGAGTATACGTCGATTAATTTTCCCATTGGAGGTCAGAGGCATATTATCGAGCTGTATAAAGTAAGCTGGAACCATATAATTGGGCAGCAGAGTAGCGAGATTTTGTTTCAACTCTCCAACGGTCTTTTCGGAATCCGCCGTAAAGTAGGCACATAGAGATTTGTCTCCGTTCTCATCCTCATGTGCAATCACGATTACTTCTTTCACACCTGGTACAAGCAATAATGCTGCTTCAACTTCGCCCACTTCAATTCGATAGCCTCGAATCTTCATTTGATGATCGATTCGCCCCAAATACTCTACATTTCCATCAGGCAACCATCTCACCAGATCTCCCGTCTTATACATCGTCGCGCCTTGGACGAAGGGATCACGCACGAATTTTTCTGCTGTCAGTTCAGGCAAGTTCAAATATCCTCTGCCTACTCCGTCACCTGAAATGCACAATTCCCCAACAACACCCACAGGCTGAACCTTTTCATGATTGTTCAATACATACAGACGATTATTGCCTAATGTTCGGCCAATCGGCAGATGATTTTTTCTGTTTTCTGTGTCCAACTCCTCAGGAACAACACGGTATGTCGCAGCATCGACACAGCATTCAGTCGGACCGTAAACGTTAAATATGGTTGGCGGCGTATAGTGGAGTGAAAATAAAGCATTGAATTCAGCCACACTTTGCTGAGAAAGAGCCTCTCCACCAATAAGCACATATTTCAATGATATGCCGTGAACGTCTTTTGCCCTGGCAAGTAATTTCAGGTGAGCAGGTGTACCGTCGGTTACCTCAATTTCATACTGTTTGTAATAATTCATTAGCTCTTGTCCATCCCCAACCGTTTCCTTGTCTACAACAAACAAGGCATGTCCTGACAGCAGGGCGCCAAAAATCTGTTTAACCGATGCATCGAAATAGTAAGGAGCTAGTACTGCAACATGCATACCGTTATGTGTTTCTTTCATAACCTGGCTGTACAGCGAGGCAACTAAATGTTGAACGTGACGATGTTCGATCATGACGCCTTTTGGCATCCCCGTAGTACCGGAAGTATAGAGTACATATGCCAGCTGGCTGGAATCCCCTACCCGTTCTAAGTTGGAGAGATTAGATGCGTAGCTTTTTTCATCGTTTAAATCTATAACTTTCCCATCGAAAATGACCCTTTGTTTCAGATGTTCTTGTGTGACCAACACCATCGCTCCTGAATCACGCAAGATATGCTGGATACGCTCTTCAGGAGAATCCGGGTCAAGCGGTACATATGCCCCGCCCGCTTTGATAATGCTAAAGATGCCAACAATCATGTCAATGGAACGCTCTGTCATGATTCCTACAAGTTGATCCGTGCACACACCTTCAGCCCGCAGCGTATATGCCAGCTGATTCGCTCGTTCATTCAATTGACGATATGTTAACTGCTCATTGCCATAACTAAGAGCCAATTGGTCAGGGGATCGTTCTACCTGTGCTTCGAAGCGTTCCTTTACGGTCTGATCTCGGGAATATTCGATTGAGCTATCATTAAAATCATGTAAAAGGACATACTGCTCCCGTTCAGACAACATTTGAATATCAGATAATACAACATCCTGCTCCATCACAATGTCTCTGAGGATATTGAGCAGATGTGTCTTCATTCGGTCGATGGTATTCCGTTCAAATAGTTCTGTCTTGTAATTCAAGTGCATCTCCAGATACTCGTTATCTTCTTCAACGATGAACATCAGATCATATAATGATACGTCGAGGTTGATCTCCCTCACTTTAAAATCGCAGTTCTTTTCCTGCCTTGAATTCAACGCTGTATTTTGAAAAATATACATGGTATTAAATAAGGCTGTTCCTGTCGACTCCCGATGTGTGTTTAATTTTTCAACAAGATGGTCAAATAGATAGTCCTGGTTATTCAATGCATCGAGAGATTGATTTTTGATCTCTTCGAGATAGGATCGAAACGATTTATTCCCGGCAGGCTGAGATCGAATCGCTACCGTCTGAATAAAGACACCGATCATATGCTCAACATCTGGATGATTCCTTCCAGATGTTGGCGTTCCTACGATAATATCTTCTTGCGCTGTATATCGATGAAGCAGCACGTTGTACGCAGCTAACAACACCATAAACAGTGTGGTACCTGTTTGTTTGGCTAGTCTATTCAGAGACTCTTTCAAATCCAGATCCAGAACAAATGACAATCTTGACCCAGCCGAAGTCAAGTGCGGTGGCCGAACAAAATCAGTGGGCAGATTTAGGTAAGGTAACTCCCCACTGAATTGATCCAGCCAGTACTTCTCCTGCTGTTTATATGCTTCACCTGCCATATACTCTTTCTGCCAAGCAGCAAAGTCCTTGTACTCAATCTTGATTTCCGGCATACTTTTTCCGGCATATGCATCAATAAGTTCATTCGCTAGAATACCCACGGAATACCCGTCCGATATAATATGATGCATCTCAATCAGAATCACTGCATAATCCGCTTCTGCACGAATGAATTCGGCGCGTATTAATGGAGCTTGTGAGCAATTAAACGGTTTGGTAAACGCCTTGATATGTTGTTCAAATGAATCATAGCTTTGCTCTGATCGTTTCACTTGAAAATCAATTGAAGGAGCAATGGCTTGGTAAAGTTCTCCTTCAACGAGGTGAAAGCTGGTGCGAAAAGCTTCGTGACGCTGCACCATTTGTTCTAACGCATCAACTAATCTAGCTTCATCTATATCTCCTCTGACTGTCAGATAACCGCACATATTCTGGAACACACTATTGGGCTCGAATTGATCCAGAAAATAGATTCGTTGTTGTGCAGGAGAAGTCTCGTATAGCTCTTTGACCTCCAGGGGACTGATCGGAACAAGTGGGCTTACGTTCTCGTCTGTAATCAGACTGGCAAGCTCCTTCAGGTGTTTATTCTTGAATAATTGAACGATTGAAATATGTTGTGCACACTGCTGATGGACTTTGGAGAGCATCACTGTCGCCTGGAGAGAGTTGCCTCCGAGATCAAAGAAGTGATCATTTCTGCCCACTTGATCCAGAGACAATACGTCCTCCCAAATCCGCGCCAGCTTTCGTTCAATAGCATTGACCGGATGCGCAAACTCGGCAGTACGCCTAATGCTAACAGCACGTTCTGTTTTAAACTGATTGTACATATCGTCTAATTGTGCCTGTTGTTGATCTGTAAATAATGTCAACGACGAAATCTCAGCTTCAGGACGACTGACCATATGTTGCAGTAAACCTATAAACCCTTCAGACCATAATTTCATGATCTCATGTCCAATCAGATCGGTATTGTAATCAAAATCTAGATGAAGTTCATGGCTTACATCCGTGATATTGAGAAATAAATCATATGAAATATGTTTGATCGGATACGCCACAAGCTTCGTTTCAATATGATCGAATTGCAGGTGATGAAACGTTCGATCCATATTAAATAAAATGCGGGTCTCCGGTGCTCTCATAGGGGCAAGCTGCTCGGATACAAGCGTTAATGGAACATGCTGATGTTCCATGACAAGAGGCAACCTCTCCTTAAGCTGAACAATATGGTTCGCAACAGACTGCTCCGTTAACAAGCTATGATGAACTGGTACAATATTGACGCAGTTGCCCATCAAAGCATTTTTCCTCATATGAGATTGACCTGCCGTAGGCACTCCAATCACAAGCTGAGACTGCCCTGTGAGCCGATGCAAATATAAATGAAACGCGGCAAACATCGTGACAAACAAACTATTTTTATTACTTATACTCAATGTTCGCAAGGAAGCTGTTAAGGAATGATCCAGTTTCAAGGAGTATCGTGCGCCTGAATATCCCTTTTGCACTTCAACGGACTGCGCCGTTGGTAGAACTGCATTCGGATAGGATAAGGAAAATTGCTTTTGCCAGAACTGGATCCCTTGGTCATACGCACCTCTGCCCTGTTCAAGCCGCTGCCATGTTAAATACTCACGAAATAGAGTGGCTTCTGGCAATTGAACTGGAGTTCCTCGAATAAGAGAAGAATAAATTTGTTCCATTTCTTGAATAAATAAAGCAATCGACCAGCCATCTGCAATAATATGATGAAAGGTAAGCACCATAACATATTGATCCGCTGCCTCTTTAAGCAACGTAATTCGAAACAAAGGTTCCCCGGATTGCAGATTGAATGCTTCACTCGCGTCGGTAGATAACCAATCGGATAGTTCCTGCTCTTGCTTCTCGCCAACGTATATGGAGAAATCCAGCCATGTGCAGTGAAATTCCATTACTTCCCTGATTTGTTGTGTCTCACGATCCGCATGAATAACAGTTCGCAGAGCTTCATGACGCTGTACAATCTGATTCACAGCCTGTTCCAGAGCGGCCAGATTCATCTGGCCCTTCATTTTCAAAATAACACTCTGATTTAATGCGGCATTTGCATCTTCACCGTGTAGTGTAGTTAGTAATAATTGTTTTTGCTCCAAGGACAGCGGAACTTCCATAACAGGTGAAGCACCAGGAATAAAGCCCAGTTCCCGCAATTCACTGATCGTATCTTTCACAATCCTAATGATGGTATTCATGTCATCCATGGAATGAACTGTAGATATAAAGCAGTTACGGCCTTCCCAAATATATAAACCTTTATGGATTAGATGGTAGAAAAACAACTCCATATCCCCAAAGGAAATAAATCTAAACAGTGATCCAAAGTTCACCATCTGCATAGGCACATTCGATGTTTTAAAAAACTCATTCAATTCCTTGACAAGATAATCTGTTCTATCATTTAATTCTTTGTATAAAACTCCTGCTTCGGATTGAAGATGCTGCAGTACGGCTAGCGTTACTCGCATAGTAAGCGGGTGGGTACAAAATGTTCCACCAACAAAGGTTTTTTTGTCTGCGTCGGAGGGAAAAGAAGAATCGCCAAAATTCCAGATGCCTCCGTCTACAGCATTCATAAATTCAGCTTTGCCCGCAACGATACCAATTGGCAGCCCGCCGCCAACCACTTTTCCATAGGTAACCAGATCCGCCTGAACTCCAAACCATTCCTGTGCTCCTCCCAACCCGATCCTAAATCCAGTTATGACTTCATCAAAAATAAGTGCAGTACCGGATTGCGTAGTAATCTCTCTAAGTTCATGTAAAAAAGGCGTTGGTTGCAGATCAGGTCTTCGACTCTGTACTGGCTCAACCAGCACAGCAGCCAATTCATCACCCATATGACGAATCCGTTCAAGGGATTGCGGATGGTTATAATTCAGAATGATCAAATCTTCCATAGAACTTTGCACAATTCCGGGAGCCATGGGCAGTGCAGATGATAAAACTTCTTCGGGATTCGCTACTCCAAGTACGCCGTCATGTGTACCGTGGTATGATCCGGAAAATAATACAACTTTGGAACGTCCCGTTACAGCTCTTGCCAAACGCAGCGCAACCATGACAGCTTCAGTCCCTGAATTATAAAATGCGACACGCTCTACACCTGTCAGCTTTGAAATTTTCGCTGCAACATCTCCTGCCAGATCGGACATAGGGCCTAATGGGGGCATCTGTTCTTGAATGCTCTCAGCCATAATATTTTGAATAAAGGATGGATTATGACCAAATAAATTGACACCAAACCCCATCGTCAAATCCAAATATTCGTTCCCGTCTACATCCCATAATTTTGACCCAGCAGCACGTGCAGCAATGATGGGATAAACCATTTCTTTCCAATAAGAACGAAATCCAGCAACATTACGATTGTTGGCATGTACATAACGGGTTTGGTCCGTTTTTAGCTTAGAGCCTTCGGTTTTAGCAGTATACTTGGCTATAAATTGTTCAATATATTGGTTCTGCAACTCAGAGAATGGACTTTCTTCTTGAATTTTCAGTGATTGATACGGTATAAACGGCTTGATTTCTTTGGAATCGGGATCGGATGTAACGTTTTCCGTTCGAATCCCCTTGCTGTTTTCAATGTTTGGCATTTCTCTGACCTTTTTAACCTCATTAAGTTCATTGAGTTCATCGTGTTTAGGTTGTTTCATTTGTGAATGATTCACTTGAGCAGCTGTTTGCTCACCCAATAGCAAATTCAGGCTTTTTAATTGGGATTCCATCAACTGGATGGCAGACATCACAATTTGGTCTGAATTCGCTGATCTGGCTTGATTTGTATGAGGCACCGATGCAAGATGTTGTTRTTCGGAATGTTCCTGTTCTGGCGCATCATCTAAGTGTGCAGACATATCAAAACCTTTTCTATTCTCTGACACATATTGCACTAAGGAATGGATATTCGTAAGATTCTCAAAAAACATCTCCATCGGAATATCCAGGCGAAACTCGTCTAATATCTCTTTCTTGATCTGCACAAGAATGATGGAGTCCAGTCCCATCTGAAGAAAATGGGCATGTTCATCTAGTTCTGCCAGTTTCAGACCGGATGCGCGACTGATGCTTGTCTTAATTTTCAATTGCACGTCGTTTGTTTTTTCTTCCATTGGAACCCCATTCCTTTCTTCCTTATGTTTTGCAGATACCGGTTGTTTGACTTCGATCCAACACCTTTTCTGCTCAAATGGATATAAAGGTAATGGAATTTTAGGGATGATCTCGCCTTCATACAACCTCTCCAAATCGATTACTGCCCCTTGTGTAAATAACTCACCGAATGAACGTAATGATTCTGGCTTTGTCAATGCATAGAGATGTTCGGAAGCGATTGCCCTGTCTTGTTTGGCATAACCAAAATAAACGTCGGAAATCTTGTTTTCTCCTTGTGCAATTTGTTTCAATTTTGCATACAGTTCCTGTGTACTCTTTACAACGACAGCAAGCCGATAATCCAGACTAGCCCTTCCCCTACTTGCTGTGTAACAGATTTGTTGAATGTTAACATTGCTGTGCTCTTCTATATACTGGATATACATGCTGATCAGGTCATTCAGTGCCCGTTCATTAAGAGCAGATAACACAAATAGGTGAGGCTCTTGATCCGATGTATGTTGTACTGTCTGTGATGGAACATATTCTTCAAGAACCACATGCGCGTTTGTGCCGCTGAAGCCAAACGAGCTGACCCCGCATCGTAAAGGTCGATCTTCGTCAGTCAAAGCCATCAATTCCTGATTCACATAAAAAGGAGAAGATTCAAATTTCAGTGCCGGATTAGGCTTATTAAAGTGAACCAACGGTGGAATCGTCCTATGTTGTAACATGAGAACAGATTTAATTAATCCGGCGATCCCCGCCGCTTCAAAACTATGTCCTATGTTGGCCTTGGCTGACCCGATCGCACAAAATTGTTTTCGATCCGTATATTTTTCAAAAGCCTTACGTAAAGCATTAAATTCAACGGGATCACCTAATTTGGTGCCTGTTCCATGTGCTTCTATAAAATGCAGTGTATCCGGAGAAATGCCAGCCTCTCTCCACGCCTGTTCAATGACATTCGTCTGTGACTCGGGATTAGGTGCTGTAATACCAACCGTTCTACCATCTTGATTAATCGCACTTCCTTTAATTACGCCATAGATATGGTCGCCATCCTGCATAGCTTGTTGCAATGGCTTCAGCATAACCGCTCCAACACCTTCACCAAAGCCTGTACCGTTCGCATCTTCACTAAACGTTCGTGTCAATGCATCTGGAGATTCCATATCCAGTCCGATACTGATCGGTAACAACGCGGTTCGAATCCCTCCTGCAATAGCCATTTCACAATCTCCTGCAAGCAAACCTTTACATGCCATATGAACCGCAACAAGCGAGGAAGAACAAGCTGTATCAATTGTCAGTGCCGGACCTTTCAAATTTAAAAAATATGCGATTCTGCTTGCCAGTACAGATGGTAAATTTCCAATAATATAGTGTTTGATCTCTGAAGGATAACTTGCCGTGATAAGTCGTTCATAATCATACCCGACTTTGGAATAACCCACATACACGCCAACATGACTTCCATTAATCCCTGCACCTGCATACCCCGCATCTTCGATCGTATGCCATGCTGTTTGCAAAAACATTCTTTGATTCGGGTCCATAAATTGGGCAGTTCTCGGGGTTAATCCAAAGAATGAATAATCAAATTGATCGATTTGATCTAAATAACCGCCTTTGATCCATTCCAGTTGGTCCGTTTCACTCCGAATGGACTGAATATAATCCGCTGCGTCTTGTATCCGATGCTCAGGGTAATCCTTAATGCAGTGTTCTCCCTCTTCCATGACACGCCAAAAATCACTTGCATTTGATGCTCCGGGAAAATTCATAGACATACCGATGATGGCTATACCATTTGATGATGACTCCTGTTCCCGAGCGGGATGAACTCTTTTATTTTCACTGCGACTACCAGCCAAATATCCTGCTAAATCCGTTATTGATGGATAGGTAAAGAGATCCGTAACGGCTAACTCTTCTCCATATTTCTCTTCGATACGTTCAGCGATCTGGGCCAGCTGCAATGAAGTTGCACCCATATCGAAATAGCTATCTTCAACTTTTATCCTTTTCCCCACCAAAACATCAGAAAATAGGGATATCAGTTCCCGTTCCAAGACTTGAACAGAAACGGTTTCCATTTCTCTTCCTGTATCCTTCATAAGTGCTTCTTGGATAAGTGCAGATTCTGCTGAAAACCTTCCAGCTTCATATTGCTTGGCTAACTGATAGCGCTGAATTTTTCCACTCGTTGTTTTCGGTAATTTTTTAATAGGCAGTACTTCCTTGACACTCCATCCTCCATGGATGTATAAATGCTTTTTAATGTCTTTTACGAGTGGCAGAAAGTGTTCGATCTTTTTTTTATAAACGACAAAAACAATAATTTCTTCGCTCTGACTATTCGAATCGTACACACCGCAAGCGGCAATTCTGCCGAGTTCAATCTCGTGCAATTGAATAGCTACACGCTCGATGTCATGAGGATATATATTTTTACCATTCATGAAGATAATGTCTTTCTCTCGTCCTGTGACCACAAGAGTACCGTTCATCGTAAAACCCAAATCCCCTGTAATTACCCAACCATCACGAGTAAATACGTTCTCGGTTGCCATCGGATTATTGTAGTATCCTTGGGTGACGTTATCTCCCTGAATCTGTATCCTACCGATAACATAATCTGGAACGGGATTCATATCCTCATCACATATTCGGACATGACAATAGTCCACAGCTTGACCAACGACAGCAAACGATGCCACATGCTCTGCATCCTTCTCGACTTCAATGACATGCTCACCAAAATTCAGATGATCGCGGTGTACATATACCGCAGCAAATTCTTTCTCTATTGGAGGAAAGCAAACTGCTACGGATGCCTCTGCTAATCCGTACACGGTAAACATAGCCGTTTTCTTCAACTGATAGGCTGATAACACATTCAGAAACTCATGGCAAACCTCTGGCAATATAGGTTCGGCACCATTATAGATGACTCTGACACATGACAGATCCCATCCATCGGCCTTGTCTTCACGGAAAAAATTCAAAAAATACTTGTAACCAAAGTTAGGAGATGAGAGGATAGTGGCTCTATGTTGATTGACTTTTTTCATCCATAGAATTGGCTTTCGAATAAATAATTCCGTTGGTATCAGATATTGATGAATACCTGCCACGTATGGAACGAGGTGGAATCCGATCAAACCCATATCATGGGTGAGCGGCATCCAAGAGAGGAAACGATCATCCGAGCTGATTTTTGTACCATTGATTGCAGCACACGCATTGTATATCAGATTTCGATGAGTGAGCATAACACCTTTGGGATCACCGGTTGATCCAGACGAGAATTGAATGAATGCCAGGTCTTCCGACTTGGGCTCGTTATATCTAACAACATCATACTTATATACCTGGTCATGTATTATATCCGTTCTTTTCTCCAGCTGATGATGGAAATCTGATATTTCATGTTCCAAAGCAAATTTTTTCATTTTACCTAGCACTTTCTCAGAAGCAATCATGAAAGGGTCCTTCAGCAAATCCCAAATACGGTATACTTTCATATTTTGTTCTTCATCTTCACCTATACTTACAGGTACAGGTATCATTCCACCCAATATACAAGCCCAAAATGCGACAATAAATCGTTTGTTTTCTTGAATCTGAAAAATAATCTCCTGCCCTGGTTTTATGCCGATTTCTTGTAGGTATCCCAAATAACCTCTGGCTTCGTTAAATAATTGACGATAGGACATCAAAGTTTCCATTTTATCAGAATCAATAAAACGAATACCTCGGTCTGTTATTTTACTTCTGTCGCGAATAACGTCTACGAGTGTTTGAAATCGACTGGTATACATATCTCTCCTCCAAAAGAATCATCTCTATGTAACTTATCTAATTAGTTACACATATTTACTGCAAAATTTTACCATAGAAATATATGTATTTTCAAGAAAATTATTGTTACTATTTGGTAAAATGTAGTTTTTAATCAGGAACGTCTTTTTACACTTACATAACAATGCACATACATTTTCCAATTAAATTCAACATGTAATCCAATGGCAAATAGGCTGCCTCAGATGAGGCAACCTGGAGTGTATAGCAATTGGTGGAGCCGGAAAACTAAATCGTACTTATCATCATTTTTGCGTTCATTGGGGATTGCTTGGCTGCAAAAATCTGCTCACATAGCACAATTGAATCCTGTATTTCAGCTTCGCTAAGTTCATGGCGATGATTGTCTAGCTGTTCTTTCATCCGTTGTAATTTAGGAAATAATGGCTCAACTGTTTTGTTGTATATTGCTGGGTCCTGACTGTAATTCCGTGAAGTGAGTGCTGTGCACATCAGTTCCGACAACTTATGTTTGCGTATGGCTAAGAGTTTGTCTTGTCTTGCCTGTGAATTCGCGAGTATCGTTAAATCGGAAGGTTGACCTAAAGAATAAGGCACAACGTTCTTCGCTATTTTATTCATAAGACTCACTAACACTTGTTTCGAACCCAGTTCAATGACCTCCGTAACCCCTTGTTCCACTAAGTACTGCATGGACTCCAACCATCTTACTGGCCAAGTCATTTGTCTATTTAAATAATCTACAACGGATTGGTCCGACGGATAGGGCTTCGCTGTGACATTGGAAATGATCGGGTATGCTGCATGATCATATTGATATTGCTCTAATTCGATCTTGAATTGGTCTGCCGCATTTTTCATCATGGGAGAATGATATGGCCCGGATACCTGGAGATAAGAATGTTTTGTTTCTTTGAATGCCGTTCTTTTTATGACTTCTTGTACAGAGTGGCGGTGGCCCGAAATAACAAACTGCTGGTTCGCATTTATACAGGCAACACAGACAGGGCGTTCTTGAATAGACACGTCTTCGCATATTTTTTGAAGCGTACCGATTGAGATATTGGAAATAGCCACCATGGTACCTTGCTGATCTGGATCTGCATTGTGCATAATCATGCCTCTTCGTCTTACAAGTTGAACAGCCTCTCGGAAAGATAGAACTCCTGCGCATACCAGAGCCGAATATTCTCCCAGGCTGTGTCCGGCCATATAAGCCGGTTTCACTCCAATTTCCTGCATATAGATCTGAAATGCAACAACACTAACGGTTAACAGTGCGGGCTGGGCGTTCATCGTTAATGTCAATTCATTCATGTGTCCTTCAAAACACAGCTTTTTTAAATCGAAAGAAATAGCGTCACTAGCTTCTTCAAATAAATGCCTGGCTACATTAAATTGATTCCAGAAGTCTCTTCCCATCCCAATGATCTGAGAACCTTGTCCAGGAAACAACAGGGCGATATTACTCATCTGGTGTCCTCCATCTATTCAAATTCATATTCCTCCAACCTCCATTTAAACCCAATAAATTCCTTGTTTTCAAAATTCATTTTAAACTTTCATACCAAGATATGCAATAAGCTCGGGTATAAAATAAAAACAGACACCTCCAACTACAGAGATGTCTGTCTTAACGGATTGAATCTTATGATTCTCTTTTTCTCAAGATTTAAATTAGCCTATACTTCACAAAACTATGATACAGTCCGTCTTCTTCCACGGAGCCCGTGATATCATCGGCAATTGCTTTCAGACCGGGTTTCGCATTCCCCATAGCAATACCTACAGCACAGAATTCCAGCATCTCGGCATCATTCATTCCATCTCCGATAGCCAGCGTATCTTCCCGCGACATCCCCAGATGTTGTAACAAATCTGCAATGGCAATCGCTTTGTGGATTCCCGGGATCATCAGCTCACCGCTGCCCTCTCCAAAAACAGGTACAGTGCATTGAATGACTTCGAACTTGCCTTCAAACTCCTCTTTGATTCGTTCAAACGCAACCACCGGGCTTTCCAGAAAGCAGACCTTGTTAACATCATCCTTATACAGGTCGGCTTCACCATAGGTTAAGCCTGCAATAAACGGATGAGGTTTGGTTTCCTTTTTCTCCCGGGCAACTGGATCATTCTCGATATCTCCATAGATGCGGCGTTCCAGATGAGTCTGAAGATTACTGCTCGCATACAATGCAGAGTTGGATTCAAGATAGAAATCGATGCCGTGTTCATTGAAGAAATCGACCATATGACGAACATCTTCTGCAGTTACTTTTTTATGATATAACACATCAGATCCGTATTCGACGTACCCTCCGCCTGCTCCAATCAATCCGTCAAAGCCTACATTCCAGATCGAATCATAGATCTCAGCCTTGGAGCGGCCTGTGCATAAATAGAGCAAATGTCCATTCTTACGAGCTTGTTTGCAAGCCTCTTGTGCAGACAATGGGATGTTGCCGTCGTCGTCTACCAATGTGCCATCAATATCAATAAATACAACTTTTTGTTTAATATTGCTCATCTGTTATTCCCCCAATTGCATTATCTGTCTGAAACAATACGATTCACTAACTACGCGTTTCGAGGTGTTCGTTGATCAATCAACTTTTCTAGAAATTCTGCAAAAGAATTCGCATACACTTCTGGCTCTCCATTAAAGTAATCCAAGCACATCACCTTAAATTCGCCGCTTTCATCAGCTGAGCGTGTATCAAAATAGTACAACATATCCTCATCAGGAACAAACAGTTCCAGCTTGCCTTCCTGCTTCGCCTGTTCATCTGCAAGTCTGTAGATATAGAGAATGTCCGTATCTGTGTACTCTCTGTGCTCTGATGAAGTACTTGTTAAAATTGCTGTCCCGCTTAACATCGCTTGCCCATAATTGAGAAGCCACCATCGGTAGGAAGGCGGTAACAAAAACCCAAGTTCCTGTTCAACTTCAACGATCCAGCTTTCCTCGACTTGACGGTTCGGGAACCATTTTAACGCCTGTGTGGGCCAGTTTCTCAATCAGACTTGTGTACATTCCTACAACTCTCCGATCTAAAATTTGATGGGTTTGTCCATATGCACGATCTGCCATTCATTCTGCTCTTCCGTAATAAAAGTGAATCCTTGACGTTCCCAGAAATCTACGGCTCCCGGCAGAAAACGATGGGTGTGCAGATATAACGTTGTATATTGCATCTGGTTTACGAACTGCTCCAGTTCCCTCACCAAGAGTGACCCAATGCCGTACCTGCGGAAGGCAGGATCAACGTAACATTTTACAATCTCAGCTGCAGTGTGTTCGGGGTATCGACCATCAATAACCTGAATTCGTCCATCGTAAGGAATAATACCGATCGAGCCGATAATGCCCGCTTCACCCAATCGCGCAATCACAAAAACAGTATCCTTTCGGTTCATATAATGTTCGCTGAATTGTTCAAAATCCTTGGGAAGTACGCTGTGATCCATCATGGGAAATACTTCGCTACGCACACCCATAGCAAAATGAATCGCTTCCTGTATCTCATGGGATTGAACAGGTCTTACTTCCGGTTTCATCTGATGTTCTGTCAACCATATCACATTCCCTTTTGTTCAATTATGAGGTGCCTCTCTTCATCTTAACGAATTCTAGCGGACCTATCAATTGACTAAACTTAATCTAATGTATGATTTACTGAATTCAGATTAACCTATAAATCTATCAATACTCCCGACCCATTTTGGAAGCAAGCCCGCGCATTTTCATAGAGTCCGCATAGGATAAGGCGTGTGAAAATTCAATGTGGAAAGGGGTTAAGCCAATGTGGTTATGGTTTAGCATCGTGGCCATTCTCATTTTGATATCCATCTGGTTCACCCTTCGTTATGTAGACCAAAGGGACGCAAGTAAATTTGATCCGCACGCTCCCCATCAACTGCTTCTTAAGTTCAAGGAAGGTACGACCCCTGATCAGATGCACACACTCTATCGGAAAACCAAATGTAAAGTCGCTGAAACCTATGAAGATCTGGGGTGGTATCGTATTGAATCCCGCAAAAAAATGCACCGCATGCTCAAACTGTATAAAAATCATGATCTCATCGAACATGTACAACCCAACTATCTGCTTGAAGCTTCCTTTATACCGAACGATCCGTTCTTTCCTTATCAATACAATCTTACCAAAATCAAAGCGCCTGCTGCATGGGATATTAGCCAAAGTAACAGCTCCATTAAAATTGCTATCATTGATACAGGTGTACAGTTGAATCATCCAGAACTGGCTTCCAAACTCTTGCCTGGTTACGATTACGTCGATTACGATAACATTCCTGAGGACGGAAATGGCCATGGTACACATGTTGCCGGTATTGCCGCTTCCATTACGAATAATGGTGTTGGCATTGCAGGTACAGCACCTCTGGCTTCTATCGTTCCGCTTCGTGTACTGGATAATAACGGCCAAGGAACGATTGGTAATGTCGGTAACGGGCTTGTTTTTGCTGCCAATAACGGTGTTCAAGTGATCAATCTCAGTCTGGGTGGTCCTACCGGAGATGCGTTTCTTCAAGCCGCTGTTCAATATGCATGGGATCGCGGAGCTGTAATTATTGCAGCCGCTGGCAATGACAATACCTCATTCCCGATCGTGCCTGCTTCTTACCCCAATGTCATTGCAGTGGCATCCACCAATTCATACGACCTGAAATCCAACTTCTCGAACTACGGCCCTTGGGTCGATATGGCTGCACCGGGTGATAGCATCCTATCCACGTATCTTGGCAGTTCGTATGCCTATCTCAGCGGAACATCAATGGCCGCTCCGCAAGTTGCTGGCGTAGCTGCTTTACTCGCTGCTCAAGGCAAAACGAATGCCCAAATCCGCGATGCCCTCTGTTTCGCTTCAGACCCCGTATCCGGTTCAGGCATCTATTGGACCTACGGGCGGCTGAATGCTGATCAAAGTGTGCACGTCCCTTAATCCTTCATCCGTTCAATTATCTTTAACATAAAGGTAGACTCAAGTCTTTTCTTCTATCTCATCATTAATATGTAAATAAAACGATAGAGCTTCTATAAGATAGGAGCTCCATCGTTTGTTTTTATAGAAATGTATTTGGTTTTACAGTTTTGCAGCCCAAATTTCAATTTCAATCTTGATCTCAGGTAGACCTAACTCTGTAATATATCCAATGGTCATTGCGGGATAATCATGATCGAATAATTGCTCCCATTCGCCGTAAAGGTAATCCCAATCTATTTTCTCCGTTGCCCATACATTCACCTTAATAATATGTTCAGCTTGCAAATCTTCGGATTGCATAACGGTTTTGATATTGTGAAATGTATTGGTGACTTGTTCATTCAAAGTATCAGGAAATTGGCCATTCACATCTACGCCAACCTGCCCTGATGTCACAAACAACTCTGCATTCCTCGGAATTTTTGTAATATGCGTATAATTCCCTACAGGGGATGGCATATTGGTTGGATTTTTTCTCGTGATTTTTTCATTTGTCATGTTCATTACCTCATCATTCCTAAGATTTTTCTGCGATTCTCCCTTATTTCCTTCTGCATTTGGGCAGACTTCTCCCGTGTTTTGGATTCTAGAAAAATACCGCAGTGGAGTAGCCATATCCTGAAGATATAAACGCAAGTGATTTTTTCTTCATAGCTGGTTACTCCCCCTTCTTAGTTGACAAGATTTTCTACATTAATAAATTATAATAAAACTCATAACACGAGTCAAACGGACGTCAAGTCAACGATGCCATATCAAACCAAAAACAATCCCGTGCGAACGGGACTGTTCTGGGTATACTTTTATTTGTAGAATACTTCTAGTTATATGAACACCTTAAATCAGAAATATTGTGCGCCATTACTTGCGATAACCTCTTTGTACCAATGGAAGCTCTTCTTTCTTACCCGACGAAGTGTTCCGCTCCCATCGTTATTTCTGTCAACATAAATGTAGCCATACCGCTTTTTCATCTCACCCGTGCCTGCGCTAACCAGATCAATTGGCCCCCAACTGGTGTAACCAATCAGTTCTACACCATCCTGAATCGCTTCGGCCATTTCAGCGAAGTGGCTATTCAGATACTCAATACGATAATCATCTTCAACCGTGTCATTATCGAGCAAAACATCGGTAGCACCAAGTCCATTTTCAACAATAAACAACGGTTTGCCGTAACGATCATGAAGTTGGTTACATGTAATCCGAAGCCCTTTGGGATCAATGGTCCAGCCCCATTCTGACGCTTGAAGATACGGATTCTTGACCGATCCAAACACATTGCCTTCGGTGGACTCTTTCAACACTTCCGGATCAGCACTGGTACAACGGCTTGCATAATAACTGAAACCAATGTAATCAACCGTATGTTGCTTCAAAATTTCGGCATCTTCCGGCTGCATCTCAATACGGATATTATTTTCTCTGAAAAAACGCTTGGTATAACCCGGATACTCACCCTTTGACTGTACATCAATGAAGAAGAATGACTCCCGATCTTTATCCATCGCTTTCCACACATCTTCCGGATGTGAACTATAAGGGTATACCGTACCCGCAGCCAACATACATCCAATCTGTGCACTCGGAATGATCTCGTGACAAGCTTTAACTGCCAGCGCACTTGCAACGAGCTCATGGTGAGCCGCCTGATACAACACCTGCTCTTTGTCCTCGCCTTCCTGAAGTACAACCCCAGCACCGATATAAGGCAGATGAAGCAGCATGTTGATCTCGTTAAACGTCATCCAGTATTTCACTTTATCCTTGTAGCGATTAAACAGTGTTTTGGCATAGGTTTCGAAAAATCCGACCATCTTGCGATTTTTCCAGCCACCGTAGTTTTTCACCAGATTCACAGGCACATCAAAATGACAGATGGTCACGACAGGTTCAATATTGTACTTCAACAGTTCATCGAACACATCGTCATAGAATTGAAGTCCTGCTTCATTCGGTTCTGTATCATCACCATTCGGGAAAATCCGTGCCCAGGCTACCGAAAGCCTGAGACACTTGAATCCCATTTCTGCAAATAATGCAATATCTTCCTTGTACCTGTGATAAAAATCAATCGCGTTATGCGAAGGATAAAACTCTCCTTCTTTTGGTTCAAACGAATCAAGGTTACCGAGTGCAATCGGAAAACGATTGGCTCCAATCGGAATCAGGTCAACCGTTGTTAACCCTTTCCCTCCTTCAAGATAAGCACCTTCCAGCTGATTAGCTGCCGTTGCTCCTCCCCAGAGAAAATTCTCCGGGAAGGCCTTCATTTTTTCAAACATCGAAGTAACCCTCCTATTCAATCATAGGCAACTATGATCGGATTAGATTAGATCAAGCTCACAGATTAGCTCAATACAGTAAGCAGCTTATCCTTCTCGTTCACACTTGCGCTTTTAGTCGGGACAACGTCCAGATAGTTAGAAGTATTTGTAATGATAATCGGAGTAACGATCTCATAACCCGCATCTTTAATCGCTTGCAGATCAAACTCCATGATCAGATCACCTGCATTGACACGTTCCCCATCTTTGACATGTGCGGTAAAGTGTTGGCCCTTCAATTGCACCGTATCTTGACCAATGTGAATCAGCATCTCTACACCATCATCTGTAACAAGACCAATGGCATGTTTGGTACGGTACACCGTTTGCACAACACCAGTAATTGGGGACACCACTCTACCACTAGTTGGACGGATAGCAATACCTTTACCCATATGTTCTCCGGCAAACGTAACATCGTTAATTTCTTTCAGTTCAACCACTTCACCAGTCATTGGGCTAACAATTTCATAACGGTTGTTCGGGTTAGGATCAAGAACAGGAGCTGGCGCAGCCGTTTTTTCAACTGGATCTTTGAAGCCAACAACGTATGTCAGGATGAAACCAAGAATGAATGCGATAATTGTAGCTGCAACAACCCAGAAGAATACGGAATTCATTCCTTCTGTAGGACTTACATAGCTCGGATAACCGAAGATCCCGAGACCACCAATGATGTAACCTTTTGCTCCGAACAACCCAAGGATACCTCCACCAATACCACCAGCGATACAGCTCATAATAAATGGTTTTTTGAGTGGTAGTGTCACACCGTAAATCGCTGGCTCAGTGACACCGAATATTCCGGAAATGAACGCAGGTGCACCGAGTGTTTTCAGCTTTTGGCTTTTCGTTTTCAACATAACCGCAAGCACTGCACCGATTTGAGCAAAGGAAGCTGCAAAAGACAATGCCAGAATCGAATCATAACCCAGAGTTGCAAGGTTAACGAATACCAATGGAACGAGTCCCCAGTGGAGTCCGAACAAGACAAATACTTGCCACAAACCACCGATTACAAGACCTGTAAGTAACGGACTCAGACCGTAAATGGAAGAAGTAAATGCTCCTAATAGTTGACCCGCCCATGTCGCAACCGGGCCAATAACCAAAAATGTAAGGGGTACAATAACAAGCAAAGTACAAAATGGAACCAGGAAATTACTAACTACTTTAGGCATAACCTTTTTGAAGAAACGCTCAATTTTAACTGCGAAGAACGTTGCTATAATAATCGGAATAACGGATGAGGCATAATCCATCAGAATGACCGGTATACCTAGAAACTCAATCCGAATCGGTGATTCAAACAAGGTACCTGCAAACAAAGTATACATCGGTTCCCCAGCGCGTATTCCCGCCAGTGTTGGGTAAACTAACGAAGCACCAATCGCCATCCCCAGGAATGGACTTCCACCAAACTTTTTAATAGCTGTGTATCCAAGGAAGATCGGGAAGAAGTAAAATAAACAATCTCCAATGGCGTTTAACAGAGCATACGTTCCAGCATCCTTATCAATCCAGCCCAAGGACAAGAACATCGCCGTGAAACCTTTAATCATCCCCGTCGCAGCAAGCAATCCGAGAACTGGAGTAAATACACCAGAAATCATATCAACAAAGCGGTTAAACAAATTGCCTTTTGGACCGGAGTCTTCATCCGTCGCTTCTATTTGACCTTCAGCAGACAAATTGCCTGCTTTTACTACTGCTTTATATACATCCGGCACTTCATTGCCGATAACAACCTGATACTGCCCTCCACTTTGCATAACCGTGATTACGCCCGGTAGATTTTTAAGCTCTTCCGTTTTGGCTACGCTTTCATTTTTCAGCTTAAACCGAAGTCTTGTTACACAATGAAATACACTTTTTACGTTCTCAGGTCCCCCGACCCGTGACAGAATGTCTTTTGCCAATTGATCGTAGTTGCTCATTGTCATTCTTCCTCTCTAAGTAGACTCCCCATGCTTGTGAAACAAAGAAAACCTGAACTACTGAACAATCACAACGTACCGGAAATCCGGAAATCAGTCATGTTATTCAGCAATTCAGGTTTTGCCCTTAACGGTTGCAACCCTGTAAGGCTGTACACATTGATATTTGATTATTATTATTTGGCAAGCACATTGATAATCCTTCAACCTTGCGGCCCGGAATTGCCTGATTGAACAGTAACAATCCGTTCGGATAATGTATGCGCTTACTTCTTGAAATCATCATAGTATATTTGAACTATATTTGCAAGCACTTTTTTATTTATTTGTCGAACCGCTTGATTATTCAGAAGTTGCATTGACCACTCGCTCAATATGAATAGTTAAATACATCATTTCTTCGTCAGTCAGTTGATAGGTGTAGTTATTTTCGATAAACTTTTTGATTTTCACAGAGCACTTGTGTGCATCCGGGTATTTTTTCTGAATCATCTGGAACAGTTCGTCATCATTGTTGCTCTTGTAGTGCTTCCCTTTTACCATTCTCTGAGCGAAATACTTCAGGTGTGTAACAAAACGGGTGTAGTTTAAGCCATTCTCATCAAAATCCATTTTGAAGTGATATTTGATAATCGTCAGAATCTCCTGCATAACCTGCGTCATATTGCGTATATTAGGCATCTCTTCGTTAAGTGCCGCATTCACAAAATGCAGTGCCATAAATCCTGCCTCATCCTCCGGTAAAAGCACACCGAATTGATCACAGATCATATTTAACGCTTCAAGCCCAACTTCATACTCATCTTTATAGAGCTGCTTTGTCTCCCATAACAACCCGTTCCGAATCGGAAGATTGTTGCGGAACCGCTCGATGGCAAAATGAATATGATCCGTCAGATGCAGATAGATACTCTCGTTTAACTTCTTGCCGAGTTTCAGCTTGGCATAAGCAATAATTTCTTCGGACACCTTCATGTACTCAAGCGGGATGCTTGCAATCAACGCCTTGAAGTTTTCCTGAATATCTTCATTCTGTAAAGTAAATATCTTGTCAACATGCTGGTCAGAGATCAGATCACCTGTCTTCTTTTGAAAAGCGATACCCCGACCAATAACAATAACTTCTTGTTCATCTTTGATGGCCACTACCGCATTATTGTTTAACACCTTCTCGATTTTCACTTCATCACTCCAATATACAGAAAAAGGCAAACCACACCTGCGCTTTGAGGTTACTGGACATGCCCTTATCTCTTCAATGTGAACTATATGTGCGTTCATGGTATTACATTTCACTGTTTTATGCAACAAAAACACTTATAGATTTCTATAACAATGCTGAATTATAAGTTGTACCAACAAAGTAAATTTGTAATTGTCATTAGTATATTAAGGTTGCTTAAATCATTATGAATACGTTATGTTTTTTTATTTTTGTTCTCCCGTTCCAATTCTGCCTCAATCTTGCGATTGATAACATCCATTCTTTCGGATGAAATCCGATCTATATCTTTGTAAGTCTGATCCATTTCATACGTATCCAACTCTTCTTTACTCATTATATTCAAATGTTTCTTGATGGCCTGAATATCTTCACGCATATACATGGTCTGTCGATATTGATCAATAACAACGGCAAAGATAATACCTCCGACAAGAATCGGTCCATAAGGGAATAAAAAACATAAAACAACACCAACTAACAATAGCATTAAAAAATACATCCATTTCCTCCTAAGCAGAATTTTTAACTCGCATTATGAGATTTTTAAGTATTATTGTCACGTATAGAACTACAAATCAAAATGCCACTGGATCATTCGTGCTGTTTGCTCGGGATTTTGGTTTGTATTATCTAACCGAAGATAATGCTCATGTGTAACTTCTCCCGGTTCAGAACTTAATCGATATCTCTTCATTGAATCCAATAACTCCTGTTCAGACCCAGCGATATCTTGTTTTGTTGGTTTATCACGTAGACGATTCGGGCTTTTATTAAGCTCTAACCGTTTTGTAACTTGTGCTTCCAGTTCCACATAACATACGTCGGCACCTCGGGAAACAAACAGATCAGTATGATGTCGAATGTAAGCATGATTCTGCTCCAGATCAAAAGCCCAAACAAAAGTGAAAATAAGACCAGGCAGTTCACTCGCTTTTGCATATTTCTTAATCATACCTATTTTGAAGTAAATAAAAAAGAGATTTCAAAAACTCTCCCCTGAGAAAAGTTTAAAATCTCTTTGCATTTGTTCACATATGTTTTTAAAAAATAAAAAGTATAATTATCGTCCGATAAGAACCCATCCCCACTTTAATCGGCGCAATCCCACCGCACAAAGCCAAGAAAGTAAGAGCGCTACAATGTAGGATAATACAACACCAAGACTGAAGTGACGCGCAAGATCATCTGTAAATTCACGTCTCCAGAACAGTAAAACCAAAGGATGAATTAGAAAGACGCCAAATGCTACGGTCCCCAGAGAGTCCATTAAGCGAGCTACTTTGTAATCCTTGCGCTGCTCTCTTGTACCAACCCGCTGACTCATAACCAGAAGCATCAAACAAGCAGATAGTGTAAATAGATTTCGAATCAGAAACACCAGAGTAAAGGTCAACATCGGCCATTCAATCAAAGTTGTTTTGATATCCACTGTAAAATAGATGGAGACCGTTCCTGCACATAAAAGTGCTGCCAACAACAAATATCGGTAATGAACCATTTTCTTGATCATCCACTCAAAGTTCAATCCAATCCATGCACCAAAGCCAATCACAATCAAATAACTCGGCAGCAAGCTACCTGTTCGTTCGAACTGAAACTTCAAATATAAGGCGTAGAACAACGCTTGACCCGCTATAAAATACAGAGGCATATACCTTCTAAACCATGGTCGTTTTGTTAAAGAAAGAATCCAAGGAAACACGATATAAAATTGAAGAATAATTAGAAAAAAGTACAAATGTGTATGAGCTGTTCCTAACATCAGTTGCTCCACAAACTGCAGACTGCTCTCAAGTGGTTCCTTGCCTGAAAGCCACTTTTTGATCATAAAATAGATTAAGGACCACACTACATACGGTACAAATATATAAAACATTCGCTTCTTGTAAAAAGAAACAATCCAACCCTTCTCACTCAGCTTGGCACTATAGTTATAAAACAATACCAGTGAAGATAAAAACAAAAAAGCCGGAACTGCAAATTGAAGAAAGGTGTTCCAAAAGTAAAACAAATCATGATCAAATGTGTTTCTAGGATAATGGGCGACTGCTGTTGATGTTGCATGGATTGCTACAACTGCCATAATCGCGATTGCACGATAGAGATCCAGATACTCTATACGCTGTGGGCGATTAACCGGTGGACTCATACGTATAACCTCACTTGTGTCTTAATAGAAAATAGTCTCCGGCAATTCAGATTCCAAATCTTATTTTAATCAGCTAGCGAGTAGATTACAATCTTAATTTGTAATATATTCAATTAACAAGGTTTAGCTACACTCACCATCATCAGTAATCATCCTGTAGGTGAATCGATTTCCCAGAGCCTACAGTTATAGCTACATCTGTGCCTGAGTTGTTTGAAAATAGATAATCAGCAGATTGATGAATCAGACTGCCGTTCTCCTATCGCAAAAAATCCAGAGTATAACTTCTGCTCTGGATTACGGTAGTTTTTTTAATGTTAAACATGAAGGCTTGAGGGCTGCAATATCTCATCTATGTACAGCTTCGCATCTTTCCAGGACGACATCTGGGGAAAGCCGTATTGCTCACGCTGTTGTCTGTTCCACGGATGCGGGATACAGATCACTTTCCGTCCACTTTCCACCGCCGGAATCAGATTATGCGGCCCGTCATCGATTAAAAGGTCGAATGTAAGCAAGTTTTTTCGTTTGCACGTAATGAATTGCTCCAGTTTAATAAACGGCATATGCATCTGCAGCCAATTCCACTTCTCATTAACAGTTCTCGGTTCCGCTGCTGTAACGATAATGAGATCGTACACCGCGTTTAACTTCTGCATCTCTTCAACCACATACTCGTCATATAATTCTAGTTCTTCAAACAGACCCGGACGCCCGTAAAACACCTCATGTGTACTATCAGGGTGACGCAAGTGCGTTGTATCCCAGTCGACCATATCTTCATATTGGAGAGGGTGCGTTGGGAAACTCCTGTTGTTATGGTATATAGCCCGCTTGACCAGTTGACAAATCGTGTCATCCATATCTACGGCAATAATTGGTTTTCTCATTTTCATTCCTCCCTGATACGAACACAGTATATCATCTCATCCGGGATGCAGTCATTCTTTTTACATATGAGTAAAATAAAAAATAAAAAGACTTTGCTCCGAGTTAAACTAACCACGAAGCAAAGCCTGTTACGTTCGTTCTTCGATCAATCCAGATCCTCGCCGTTTGAAGCAATTACTTTCTGATACCAATCGAAGCTTTTTTTCTTAAATCGGTTCAATGTCCCTCGTCCATTATCATCCTGATCCACATAGATTACACCGTACCTTTTGGACATTTCCGAGGTGGAAGCACTGATAATATCAATAGCTCCCCAGTTTGTGTATCCCATTAGATCCACACCTTCCATAACCGCTTCCTTCATTTGTGTAATGTGTTTACGAAGGTAGTCAATCCGGTAATCATCCTGAATGGAGCCGTCTTCCTCAACTTTATCTTTCGCACCGAGGCCATTTTCCACGACAAACAAAGGTAGCTGATAACGGTCGTACAGCTCTTTCAGTGCAATACGCAGCCCAACCGGATCAAGCTGCCAGCCCCATTCCGTCCGCTCCAGATTCGGGTTTTTGATCGTACTGTACAGGTTCCCGCCCGTAACACCGTAATCTTCAGGATTCACCGCAGAGACCAACGAAGTATAATAACTAAACGAGATAAAATCTACCGTGTGCTCACGTAGTATTTGCTCGTCTCCTGGCTCCATGACCACGTTTATTCCATGATCTGACCAGTACCGGTTCATAAACGATGGATAACTACCGCGAACTTGTACATCCGTATGCAGCAGGTTGAGTTGATTGTCGATTTGAGCTTGCAGCACATCTTCCGGATTAGACGTCGCCGGGTAATGGATCATACGGGCCAGCATACATCCAATTTGGAACTCTGGATTAATCTGACGTGCTCTCTCGGTCACCAAACTACTGGCTACAAACTGATGATGAAGTGCCTGATAGGACGCCTGCATAACGTTATCCACCCGATCCTCGATGATGCCTCCACCTGTAAACGGTTCAATAATCGTTGTATTGATCTCGTTGAACGTCAGCCAGTATTTCACCTTATCCTTGTACCTTGTCATGACAGTTTCTGCATATCTCACAAAATGCTCAATAACCTCACGACCTGCCCAACCGTTATATTTCACTACAAGCGACATTGGCATCTCGTAATGAGAGAGGGTTACCAATGGTTCAATATTGTACTTTCGAAGCTCGAAAAACACCTCATCATAAAAACGAAGACCTTCTTCGTTTGGCTGCTCATCATAACCGTTCGGGAAAATACGTGGCCAGTTGATCGACAATCGGAACGTTTTGAAGCCGAGCTCGGCAAAAAGAGCGATATCTTCTCTGAAACGATGATAAAAATCAATACCATATCGTTTCGGATAACCTTCCGAACTGTGATGTGCCATTGCCTTCTCCACCTTGGCAGTTGTGACATGCATCAATTCCCGCAGATTCGTGTAATCCTTCTTTTCAAAATAAGGAACCATATCTGCAGTTGACCAGCCTTTCCCGCCTACATCATATGCCCCTTCGGCTTGGTTGGCAGCGATCGCACCGCCCCATAAGAACCCTTCGGAAAACCCTTGTCGATTGTTCATAATGATCTCTCCTTTTTCACAGATTTGCCTTCAATACGTTCTCACCCATTTGGATATTTCCCAGTTGTATAGGTTTAATCTCTTTATAATCGGCTGTATTGGTTACAACCATAGCGGTAGTTATGTCATAATCCCTCGCAATCTGATCCAGTTCAAAGGTTAGCAATAGATCACCAGCTTGTACGCGAGTCCCCGTTGCTACATGTGCTTCGAAATATTGCCCGCGTAGCTTCACTGTGTTGATCCCAACATGAATGAGCAGCTCCATACCCTCATCACTGCGAATCACAATCGCATGTTTGGTTTTGAAAACATTCATGACCGTGCCTGTAACGGGGGACACCAGTTCACCCAAGGTAGGAACAAACGCAACACCTTTCCCCATCAATTCATCACCAAAGGTCGGATCATTCACTTCTTGAAGCAGGATGGCTCTGCCTGTCATTGGAGCATAAGCGATAGCGCTACCCGTCGGTGCAGGGGCATCAAGATCTTCCATGTCGACAGACGCTTCAACCCTATTAGCCTTATCTGTTGTGGAAGTAGATGCACCTGGAGTGAATTGGGCCAGTGCCTCTGCGTCACCCTCTTCTTCCTTGATCCCGAAAAGAATGGATACAATCGTACCTACAACAAACGCAATAATCATACCCCCGAAGGAATACAGGAAGGTCTGTCCAACAAGGGACGGTAACCCGGGAAGTCCGCCATTCCCCGCGAGTACATAGGCCTTCGCACCAAAAGCCAAGGCGAAACCGCCACCTACTGCACTACCCATCATCGCAGCGGCAAATGGCTTTTTGTATTTCATGTTAACCCCGTACATCGCCGGTTCGGTTACACCCATCAGAGCTGTGAAACTGGTGGACAAAGCAACGGTTTTAAGTTTTTTATCTTTAGCACGGAAGAACACACCGAGTGTTGCACCAGCCTGACCCATGTTTGAAATGAATGTTAGCGGCAGGAATTTGTCAAAACCGAGTGTAGCAATATTGCTGAGAATAATTGGCACAAGTGCGTAGTGCATACCGGTCATGATAATCAGTGCCATGGCACCGCCCAGTACGATACCCGCGATCAAGCCACCTTCGTTCAGCAGCCAGTTAATACCACCGGACAAGCCATTACCAACAAAAGTTCCTAATGGACCAATAGCAATCAGTGTGACTGGAACCATGATCAGTAGCGTAATCAGAGGTACAAGCAATAGCTTGAGCGTTGCAGGGATGATCCGATCCACCCATTTTTCAACATAAGACATCAACCATACCGCCAGCAAAATCGGAATAACCGATGAAGCATAGCTTACCGCTGTGACCGGAATGCCTAGAAACGCTACCGCTTCTCCGCTGGATAGCAAGGTTCCCATATCGGGATACATCAAGGCTGTACCTAGCGCAATCGCTACGAATGGATTACTGCCAAACTTGCGGGCAGCGCTAACTGCAATCAGCAGCGGCAAGTAATGGAACACACCATCACCAATCGCGGACAGGATGCGATACGTATCTGTTCCTGTGGACATCCATTCCAGCGAAACAAACAGGGCTAGTAATCCCTTTAGCATACCTGCTGCCGTAATGGCCGGAAGCATCGGAGCAAATACACCCGCAATCGTTTCAAAGATGTTCAAGATGACATTTTTACTTTTCTCCGGTTTAGCTTGCTTGTTGTCTGCGTTTTGCTGAATGGACGGTTCCTCCTTCACCATCGCATCAAATACTTTGGATACATCATTACCGATGATGACTTGGAACTGGTCCCCCGAAATGTTGGTGCCCATCACTTTATCCAGTTGTTTGAGCGCGCCGTTGTCGACTTTTTCATTGCTTTTCAGATCAAAGCGCAGCCTGGTAACACAGTGATACACCGAGTTAATATTGTCTTTTCCACCAACGGCTTTGATGATTTGCTGTGCCGTGTCTTGATGTTTCATCTGATTTCCTCCTTATTTTCCCCATAAAAAATACCCGAACAAAAATACGCAGATATACCTGCATACCTTCATTCGGGTATTGCCTGATTAAACAGTAACAAGCCCATTGAATATGAAACTTAAAATGAAACGGTAATAGTTGATGCTCAAACTGCTCAATTTCTGAAGTTGCCCATCATAGCGTTTTGGAAAACATTACGTTTCCCGTTTCGTTTTCATAAGACGCTCCAGATGCAGGGTAAGGTACAGCTGTTCAGAGTGAGTCATATCGTATTGATAGTTTTTATGGATAAATGTCTCAATCTTGCCGATACACTTGAAGGTTTCCGGATAGTTTTTCCGAACCACCTCATAAAGATACTCCTCCGCATCATCATGAGTCGAATGTGTAATCACTCGCTGACAGAAGTATTTCAGATGTGTGATAAAACGGAAATAGTTCACGCTATCCTCATCCAGTTCGACGTTAAAATGATATTTGATGATATTCATAATCTCCTGCAGCAACTGCATCAGATGTGTAACATCATTCATGGAGTCGTTGACTTCCGCATTGATGAAATGCAGTGCAATATTACAAATTTCATCTTTAGGGAACTCGATATCCAGTCTTTCCTTTAGCAAGGTCAACGCTTCTTTGGCCACATCGTATTCTGCCTTATAGAAATGCTGCACTTCCCATGAGAGCGGATTGCGCGTAATCATTCCCTTCTCCATACGCTGAACAGCAAAATGAATGTGGTCAGACAAGGAAACATAAATCCCGTCACTGATCGTTTTACTCAGCTGTGTTCGCGCCAGCGTTACAATGTCATCCGTTGCCTGCAGAATCTCAATTGGCACTTCAGCTACGATGGATTTGAATTTCTCATAAATCGATGTATCCTGAAGACGAAATACCTTTTCAATTCGCTCTTCGTCAATCTCATCGCCAGCTTTGAACTTAAACCCGATACCCCGGCCGAGGATCAGCAATTCTTGATTTTTATCATCCACGGTGCTGACGATATTGTTATTAAATATCTGTTTAATAATCATAATGGACCCACCTGGTTTATTTTGAGACATAAAAAAGGGCAAAACCAAAATAGAAATAATAAAATCATTTCCATTGTGGTTTTGCCCGCTTTACCGGTAACAAGCCTCGCAAGTAGTCTAGCATAAGCTGAAAACGGTGTCAACTACGAGCATAAGGTAAAAGTATAGAGTATGCAACATTTTCCTTTTCATCCACGTTAATAGTGTATCCAACTATAAATATCTAATGCAATTACAACTACATTTACGTAACAGGAGGAATAATCCTTGAAAAAATTAGTCTCGATCACCGCAGCTATCACTTCTATGTCACTATTGTTATCTACAGCTCCTGCCGCTTGGGCAGAATCAAGTCCTACTTCCGTGGTTCAGGATGTTTCAAATACGCTGAATCTGGATCAAAAAGTAACTAAACAATTAACCGATGCCATCACAGCACTGGCTGGAAAACAAACGATTCACTTCACATCGGCTGACACTGCATTTGAGGATTGGATGGTTAATAGTACATTAACTGGCGTAGCCGAGGCCGATGTCTCTCAAAATTATAGTTCCAAAATGGGAAAAGTTACTTCTACCCTAATCAATTATAAAGCCGAAGATCTTAACAAAGTATTGGATCAAGCTTTATACAACAACATACAAGCGTTTCTGAAGTCTTTTGATAAAGACAACAAGTTTAAAGCGGATGCCTTCTGGCGAGTTAAACAAGATGTAAACGACAGCGGACTCAAAAACTACTGGGTGATCTGGGGACATGACCAAAGTTTATACGTCGATGTGGATCATAACAACCAATTGTCAGCAAGTATTCTGTATGACCTTAAGGATGCACGAGCTACACTTACGAACAAAGCCCGAAACTCACTCAAAACACTTGGCATTACATCCGTTAGGGCATTTGATTATGCACTTCTTACCAAAGCAAACAAAGATACGCTTTGGAAATACCAGGATGACAGTAGTTTAAACTCTGTTCACATTGGAAGTAGCACTGGCAAAGTGTGGAAGGTAATCAACGAATTCGGCACGGACTGGAACAATGATGCGGATTTTAAAAAGTCTTTTGCCAAACCTAAGCTGAGTAAAAAGAAAGCCCTCTCCGCCGCAGCGCCAAAAGTAAAATCGATCTTTGGCCTGAATTTAAAAGGATACAGCGTTCGTATCCAAGATAACCAATACACTTTTACGAAAAAAGGAGCCACTACTCTCGTCGGTAAAATCAATAAAAAAGGTGCGTTTTACTCATTTGAAGCGATTCCCGTTAATGGAGTGCGAAACTAACTATACGTTTTTGTAGAAAGAACAAAACAGCCCCTTCTATCACGAAGAGGCTGTTGGTTTATTGTCCAAAGGTTACGTTGATCTGCACAATCTCGGAACGGCTGCTTGTCCGGATTGGTGGTCCCCAAAAACCATATCCTGAGGTGACAATCGAGTGCATGGAGCCCTTTTGCAGATAACCCCAATCATTCTCATAGATCGCTTGTGTTATAAATTGAGCAGGTGCAATCTGTCCCCGATGCGTATGTCCCGATACAACTAAATCAACGTTGTTCTTCTCGGCAATATCCAGATCATATGGCTGATGATCCAGCATGATCACAAGCTGCTTCAGATCTGTATTTTGYATAAGCGTTGCTACGTCTGCCCGATCTTCTTCGGTTCGGTCTTTCCGTCCAATCAACGTAATTTTGTTATCCAATACGATCTTGTCATCATAAAGCACCTGCATATTGCTTTTCTCCAGTGCTGCAATCAGATTCTGAACAGGCCCGTCAGACTTGTCATGATTCCCGAGTGAAGCGTATACCCCATATGGAGCCTTTATTTCACTAATAATATCGGCAATCCCACTCTTCTCATACAGCTCCAGGTTGTCATCGATCAGGTCACCAGGATATAAGACTAGATCTGGCTTGAGGTCATTGATCTCCTCCACCATCCGTTTCGCATGAGCAGGACCAGACAACAGTCCAAAATGCATATCCGCAGCCATCACAATATTCAGCTTGTCGATCCCTTCTACCTTTTTATCAATTTGAATGTTGTATTGTCTGACGACCGGGCTATACGCGTTGAAAATTCCGTATCCCATTGTAGAGATAAGTAAAACCAGTGTAACTACACCCGCCCATTTATGAGCGTGATGTCTAGGAATTCGCGTCAAGCGCAGAAGCCACAATGTCAGGTGCACAACAGGTAGTATCAGCAATAACAGCGAGAAAACCGCCAGCCAATAGGAACCAATGACACCGAGAAACGAAATGCTGCCAAATATGCGTGCCAAAATAAAGGAAGCCGCCAGAAAAACAAGTGCTACGATGTACAACCACCGAAATCTGGCTGCCACTACGGGTTTCATCCAATTCCAGCCGCTCCAGCCTATGTAGAAGACTAATAATCCATATACGAGCAAAAACAGGATACCTATGAGTACAAACATGCCTAGCCTGACCCCCACCTTCAAAAAGTTATGTACTGCAATTTTAACGGAACCAGTTCCGTCTGAACTAGTATAACGTAAATGGAGGTGTCTCAGCATCTTTTACTCACTTCATATGGGTACATTTTATTACAATTTGGTGATATTAAATTTTGAAGAGTTTCTACCTATTTATTATCAACCATATATGCTGATGTTGCGCTAAAAAAAACACCTCCGCAACTCTCCCCTGAGTAAACTCAAAAGGATTGTTGTAGAGGTGTTTTATATTTAAAAATCACTCATTAGTATCCATCCATTGGAAGTGGAATGAACCTTCTTTGTCCACACGTTGGAATGTGTGTGCGCCGAAGTAGTCACGTTGTGCTTGCAGCAGGTTTGCTGGCAAACGCTCTGTACGGTAGCTGTCGTAATAGGACAACGCACTTGAGAAGCCTGGTACCGGAATACCTTGTTTCACCGCAGCGGCTACCACTTCACGCCATGCATCCTGATAGGATTCCACGATGTTTTGGAAGTATGGATCAAGCAGCAGGTTTTTGAGGGCTGCATCTTTGTCGTATGCTTCCTTGATGTTTTGCAGGAACTGTGAACGGATAATGCAACCGCCGCGGAAGATCATTGCGATGTTGCCGTATTTCAGATCCCAGCCATATTCGTCGGATGCGGCACGCATCTGTGCGAACCCCTGAGCGTAGGATACGATTTTACTTGCGAACAGCGCTTTGCGCACGTTCTCGATGAATGCTTTTTTGTCACCGGAGAAAGCTTCTGCCTTAGGCCCGTTCAGGATTTTGCTTGCAGCGATACGCTCGTCTTTCATCGCCGACAAGAAACGGGAGAATACGGATTCCGTAATCATGGACAATGGTACGCCGAGATCCAGCGCGCTTTGGCTTGTCCATTTGCCTGTGCCTTTTTGTCCAGCGGCATCCAGAATGACATCAACCATCGGTTTTCCTGTTTCTGGATCGTATTTGGAGAAGATGTCCGCAGTGATCTCGATCAGATAGCTGTCGAGTTCGCCCTTATTCCACTCCGAGAAAATTTCATGCAGTTCTTCAACTGATACGTTCAGTACCGATTTAAGCAAATGGTACGCTTCACCAATCAACTGCATATCTCCGTACTCGATGCCATTATGCACCATTTTAACGTAGTGTCCCGCACCGTCAGGTCCGATATACGTGCTGCACGCATCATCGCCAACTTTGGCAGAAATCGCCGTCAGGATTGGTTCTACAAGCTCATAGGCGCTTTCCTGACCGCCAGGCATAATTGCAGGGCCTTTCAAGGCACCTTCTTCACCACCGGATACACCTGCACCGATGAAGCGGAAACCTTTGGCTTCCAGCTCTTTGCTACGACGCTGTGTATCAGGGAAGTAAGCATTACCACCATCGATAATGATATCTCCTTGATCCAAGTGAGGAAGCAATTGCTCAATCGTAGCATCCGTTGCTTTACCCGCTTGTACCATAATCAAAATTTTACGCGGTGACTCCAAGGAAGCAACAAACTCTTCGATCGAGAACGTTCCGATCAGGTTTTTACCGTCTGCTTCTTTGAGAAGATCATGTGTTTTTTCCGGTGAACGGTTAAATACCGATACCGAGAAACCTTTGCTCTCAATATTAAAAGCCAGGTTTTTCCCCATTACTGCAAGTCCAATGACACCGATCTGTTGTTTACTCATTATGTCCTCCCGATACTCCATGATTTATATATATATATTTCGTTAACCCTTTTTCACTCGTATGGCTTTTATTGTACTGTTTTTTTCCAGTCTGCAGCAAATTTCTCCATGCCTTGATCTGTCAGCGGGTGTTTGGAAATTTGTTCAATCACTGAAAATGGAACTGTTGCAATATGTGCGCCAGCCATCGCTACACGTGTAACGTGATCCGGATGTCTAACGGATGCGGCAATAATCTGTGCATCGAGATTATGTGTACGGAACAGTTCAGCTACTTTAGCTACCAGTTGTACACCATCTTCGGAGATGTCGTCCAGACGTCCCAAGAACGGAGATACGTAGGTTGCACCTGCACGAGCTGCAAGCAAAGCCTGATTCACGGTAAAGATCAACGTCACGTTTGTTTTTACACCTTTTTTAGTCAAGTAACGGCAAGCTTCCAGACCCGCAAGCGTCATTGGCAATTTAATCGTGATGTTTTTGTCGTTGTTGTTGATTTTGATCAATTCGTTCGCTTGAGCAATCATTTCTTCAGCAGTCAACGCATCTGGCGTTACTTCAGCAGAAACGGACTCAACTTCAGGCACAAGCTTCAAAATTTCTTCGATGCGATCTTCAAATTTCACGCCTTCTTTGGCAACCAAAGAAGGGTTTGTTGTTACACCAGATAATACGCCGATTTTATATGCTTTTTGGATATCGTCCACGTTAGCTGTATCAATAAAGAATTTCATGATTAAATAACCTCCAAATTAGTTTGATTTTTTAGTTGTTTGAATTAGATGTTGCCGTTAACTGCCATCGGCACATCGCTGTCTTGCTCAGAAATCAGTTCATTAGGTTCATCAAACCACCAATGGTGACCTTCAGCCTCAAGCATGGCATCCGACTCCGCTGGTCCATAACTTCCTGCTGGATATAAGTGGAGCGGCAGCAGATTTTCATTGAATGCATCCAGAATCGGTTGCACCCAAGCCCAGGATAACTCAACTTCATCCCAATGTGCAAAGAAGGTTGGATCACCATGCAGCGCATCGCGAATCAAGTTCTCATAAGCTTCTGCCATGTCTCCCTGATTAGGAGCTAGATCAATATGAACAGGTTTGAACTCACCTTTATTTTCTGGATCACTTGCGTTCAGTTGCAGTGTCATACTTTGATCCGGGCTCATTTCAATTACAAGCAGGTTCGGCTTCGAACCATTGTTCTTGATCAGGTGACCCTGGCCTGAAGGTTCTTTGAACTCAATCACGATCCGTGTTGATTTCTCCTTCATTCTTTTACCCGTACGGATGTAAAACGGAACACCTCTCCAGAAGAAATCATCAATTTGCAGCTTTGCGGCAATAAATGTGTCATTCATTGTGTTCTCGGCAACACCTGGCTCATCTGTATAGGCATGTACCGGTTTTCCTTGAATGCTACCTGAAGCGTACTGCCCGCGAATGATGCTTTCACCGACCGTTTGCTTCTGCAGTGGCTGAATGGACTCCATAATATGTTTTTTCTTCTGTCCAACATTTTCGGAAGTGCTGTTATATGGAAGTTGAATCGCCATCATCATAAGCAATTGCAGCATATGATTTTGGAACATGTCACGCACAGCACCTACATGATCATAATAGGATGCGCGTTCTTCAACACCTACAGTCTCATTTGCGGTAATTTGCACGTTAGAGATGTAACGGTTGTTCCAGAGGGCCTTCATAATTGGGTTGCTTTGATGAAGTGTTTCCAGCTTCTGAACCATCGGTTTACCAAGGTAGTGGTCAATCCGATAAATCTCTTCCTCTGTGAAGGACTCACTCAGCTTGCGGTTAAGATCGCGGGCCGACTGCAAATCATGACCAAATGGCTTCTCAATGACGAGACGTTTCCACCCTTGTGTAGAACCAAGCCCACTTGCCTGAATATTTTCGGCAATCGGTTCGAAAAATTCCGGACCAACCGAGAGATAAAACAAGCGATTGGATGGAATGCCAAGTTCAGCCTCTCTTTGCTCAACCAATTGAAGCAACTTTATATAATCTTCCTTATGTGTGATATTCAATACACTGTAACGAAAAGCTTTTACAAATGATTTGACGGATTCGTGGTCTCCTTGACGTCTGGAGAACTCATGCAAAGATTTTTCTACCTGAGCTTGGAAAAACTCATCCGACCATTCTCTGCGGCCCATGCCAATCAGGGAGAAGGTTTCAGGAAGCTTTTTCTCTAGGTACAGATTATATAGGGCAGGATATATTTTTCTTTTGGCTAAATCTCCAGTAGCACCAAATAAAACAATTGTTGTTGGTTCCATCTTACCGTGCTCCTTCCAAGTAACTCTGGTTTCTTTGTTGTAGTTACACTATAATACGTTTTGAAGCCATACAAGTAATTAATATATTTCACAGGAGCTATAGACCATATCTATGACGACAAATTACGAATTATATAAAGTCTTTTACTGGGCTGCCAAAACGGGCAGTCTGACCCAAGCCGCCAAAGCCCTTTACATCACACAACCTAGTGTCAGTCACGCGATTAAACAGTTGGAAGACAGCTTCGGACTCACCCTGTTCTATCGAAACTCTAAAGGTGTGGCATTAACTCAAGAGGGTGCCAGCCTCTACTCCTATATCGAACAATCCCAGATTCTAATCTCACTTGCAGAAGAAAAAATGGCCGCGCTAAAAAATCTGGATAACGGGGAACTTCGGATTGGCGGTAGCGACTCCCTCTTCAAACATTACATGTTATCGTATCTGGAGGAGTTTCACATTCAGTACCCTAACATCAAGCTGCATCTGAGCCACGGCACGACGCCGGAAGTCATTACGTTTCTGAAAGAAGGTAAAATCGATCTTGGGGTTGTCCGCATGCCCATCGTTGACCCACAACTGGAAGTACGGGAGAGCATCCAACTAAAGGATTGTTTTGTTGCTGGGGAACGATATGCCCAGTTGAAGGGAAAAGTACTGACCCTCGAACAATTGCTTGAACATGAACTTATCCTGTTTTCTCGTAACAGTCGGGTTCGGATGGCAATCACAGAACTCTTCAATCATTATAACTACACGTTAAAACCAGAGATCGAGGTCGGCAGTGTTGACCTTCTGATTGAATTTGCTCGCCGCGGCTTGGGGATCTCCTATGTCACGCGAGAATTTATCTCCAAAGAGCTGGAAGAAGGCTCTCTCTTTGAAATTCAGCTTGACGTTCCTCTTCCTCCTTCTCATGTCGGGATCATGACAAAGCGGAATATGCCGATATCTTCGGCTGCGAATCACTTTATGGACTTAATTTTTAAAGGACCGGCAGACAGCCCGAGAACATGATCTGCTGAGATCAATATAAAGAGCCTCAGGGCCCTGCATGCAGAATCGTGAGGCTCTTTATCTTATTTTTAAATAAATTAAAGTGATTACTGGTCGCAGTTAGTTCTTTGGCTTTTAATGGCTGACTAGATAAGAAGCGTCCAGAATCAGGGCCACTTTACCGTTCCCCAGAATGGTTGCACCAGAGAGGTGATTCATTGCTCCGAGGTACGTTCCAAGCGACTTAATTACCACTTCCTGATTTCCGATGATCTCATCCACTGCATAAGCCGCAATTTTATCGACAGAACGCACAATGACGAGTGGAATCGTCTTCGACTTACGATCTTTACGCGGATATTGCAACTTGTCACACAATCGGTAAAAGGGCACAATGCGTCCATGATTTAGAATGGATTGCTGTCCCTGAATCATCTGGATCTCTTCAGGTTTAATACGCACAATTTCGGCTACGTTATACATCGGCAGTATCAACACCCGACCAGACACATTCACCAGAAGTCCTTTGATAATCGCCAAGGTTAGCGGTAACCGGATCGTAAACGTCGTGCCAACATTAATCTCTGTATCAATATCGATGATGCCATTCAGCCTTCCGATCTGGCTTCTTACGATGTCCATTCCCACACCGCGGCCTGATACATCACTAACGGTTGAAGCCGTGGAGAACCCCGGTTCAAAAATCAGATGAACGGCTTCATGTTCATTTAAACGAGCTGCTTGCTCTTCAGTTATAATGCCTTTTTTCAGGGCGGAGGCTTTAATCTTCTCCCCATCAATGCCCTTACCATCATCGGAAAAACGTATGACCACATGATTTTCCTCGTGATATGAGGTCAGTTTGATTCGTCCTTTAGCAGGCTTGTTCTGTTTGGCACGAACCTCAGCACTCTCAATGCCATGATCCGCACTGTTGCGAATCAGATGGATTAACGGATCACTGAGTTCTTCGATAATCATGCGATCCAGCTCAGTCTCTCCGCCTTTAATGACCAGTTCAATATCCTTCCCCAGCTTCTGCGATAAATCCCGAACCAGCCTCGGGAACCTGTTCAACAATTGATCAATAGGCAGCATCCGCGTCTTCATAACTCCGTCCTGCAGTTCCTTAATAACCCTGCCCATATGATCAGACACCCCACCAATACTCTGAATCACTGGGGAAGGCTCCTTACGGGCACCAGTACGGCTCAAATCAGCAAGAGAGGTCTGATCAATAAGCAGCTCACCGACGAGGTTCATCAAATGATCCAGTCGTTCTACACTTACACGAACGGTAGGCTGAGTGGATTTCATCTTATCTTCTTGAGGGGGTACTGAGGAGTCAGCCTTCTCTATTCCCACCGTCATTTCGGTCTCTGTTAATTCAGTTGTTACTGCAACCTCTTCTGCCGCCAAATTATACGGCCCGACATCCACACTCCGAATATCCGAATCTCCGGATAACGCACTCTCAATCTGAGCTTGATCCAGAGAAGAAGCTGTAATGATCACGAACTCGTTATAATGCGCCTCTCCCAGTTCCTCATCATGACCCTGCTTTTCAATGGATGTCGCTAGTACACTTCCACATACATCTTCAACCCGTTTGCACAAAATATGATATCTAGCTGCTTTCATCAAACAATCTGAGCTTAATACAATACGAATGGAAAAAATCTGCTGACCTGGTTCAAGTACCTCATTGAACAGATTCGACTCCACAGACTGTAGAACGGGTGACTTGGTCTGCTGAGCCGAGCCCGGTTGATGAATCATGTCCTGTATTTCTTTTACCACTGCACGGAAATCAGTATAACTTTCGCCTTGCACATATTGATCCCTAAGCACTCTCATCGCATCTAATKAACGAAACAGGGTGTCTATGAGTTGTGCGGTAATTTCAGGTTTTTTGGATCGTACCCATTCCAAGGCATACTCCACTTCATGTGTCAGATCACTTAATTCACGAAAATCCATAGTCGAAGCCGAGCCCTTAATCGTATGAGCAGCCCGAAATAAGGTCTGCACGAGTTCCACAGAAGGTGAAAGTTCAAGTGCAAGCAATGACTGATCCATCCGTTCCAATTGATCATTCAGTTCTTCAATAAATATGTCGCGATAGGCGGACAAATCCATCATTGGTGCATTCCCTCCTAACCGCCCAATATTTCATCCATCTTCAAAATACCAACCAGATTGTCTCCCTGTTGGCCCACGCCCTGAAAGAAGGTTTCAATGTGTCGTCCGTGACCTCCGGTAGGCGGGTGTATTTCCGAATAGGTTGTGACTTTACTGACTCTGTCTACAATCAAACCGATATACTCATCTTGATAACGTACCACAATGATTCGAGTCGCTCGAGTATCCGATTCATCCGCCATGCCTAGCAAGTTACGGAGGCTCATAACGCAGACAACTTTACCACGCAGATTCATAACCCCTTTGATTTCGGGCCTGCTAAACGGAATATCGGTAATACTTTGCATTTTTATAATTTCATGAATTTCTTCGATCCGAATAGCACAGGTTTCCGCGCCAACAGACAGTTCGATATATTGTTCTTTCTGAAGTGAAGACATCGTTTCACCCTCAATTCGTTATTAAGACTGGGTTTTGAACGCAGACGCAGATACAGACAATTCTTCTGCAAGATGTGCCAGTGATTGACAAGTAGCCGCCGTTTCTTCGGATGCAGCAGCAGATTCCTCGCTTGACGCAGAGATCGACTCTACCGAACTCATAACCTCGGCTGCTTGTGCCGCTTCTTCCTCGCATGCAGCCGCAATCTCATTGACCTTTTGAGAAGAATTGTTGACCATCTCAATAATTTGATCAAAAGCTTGTCCCGTTTTGGATGATTGTTCCACACTATCCGAGACGGCTTGCACGCTTTGTCTCGTATTCTCCTGCATCACTTTGATAATCGTTGTAATTTCTTTGGTCGCTTCACCACTGCGTTCAGCAAGCTTGCGGACTTCATCAGCAACAACCGCAAACCCTCTGCCCTGCTCCCCTGCACGCGCTGCTTCAATCGCTGCATTCAATGCAAGCAGGTTCGTCTGCTCAGCAATGTCGTCAATCACTTCGATAATGTCGCCAATTTTGCGTGAATCTTCTTCGAGCTTCGCCATTTTCATATTCACGGCTTGCATACCTTCCAGGGACGTTTGTACAACATGACCACCTGCACGTGCCGTTTTCACCGTATCATTGGAAAGCTCGGCAGCTTCTTCAGCACTTGCAGCTACAGAGTTGATCGCCAGAGACAATTCCTTAAACAATTCGGAGATGTTCGCTGCTTCACTCGATTGACTTGTGCTTGTACTTGCAATTTCCTGTGTACTTGCCGAGATCTGTTCAGATGATGCTGCAACGCTCTGTGAATTCATGACAATGTTATTAATTAATTCTCGCAGATTGTCCACCATGCGGTTGAGCGCAAATGCTAGTTGACCAACCTCGTCTTTTGAGGAGATATCGGACTTCAGGGTCAGATTTCCGTTAGCAACTTCTGTAGCCAGGCCAAGCATGGCCATAAGAGGTCTGGAGATTGAACGAGAGATGACAAATCCGATGATTATACTGAAAACAATAGACCCAACGACTAAAGCAATGGTAACGGAGAATGCACTTGTGTACGCCGCTTCAGACTTCGTATTGTTCTGTTCCGCCAGTTTTACATTCAGATCTACCAAACTGCCCAATGTAGCCAGAACTTCGTCACCAGGGGGTTTGAGTGTTTCTTTCAGAAAAACCAAAAATCCTTGATCGTCATTGCTTTTTGACAGCTCTATACCTTGCTCGAAAATTCGCATGTAATTTGAGTACTGTGTTTCGAATTTGCTAAGGAGTTCAGTTTCTTCGGGGGTAGTTGCTAGAGGACGATATCCTTGAATTTGACTCTCAATGCTAGCTTTAATGTTGTTAAGATTATCGACAATACGATTTTGCTCAGCAGCATTCTTTTCATAATTAAGATCACGAATAATAACTCGCATTCTCTGGTAACTCGCCTGAGCTCCACCTAATTCTTTAACCGAGATCAGATTGCTGTTGTACATTTCTTTCATGTTTGCATTCGTGCTTCTCAGTGTAGTAATTGAGTATACTCCAAGAATCGCAAGAATCAGAGATACAACCAAGAATGCTGAGATAATCTTTGTTGCTGTTTTCAAGTTGCCAAACCACTTCATTTTATCTCCCCCTAAGTTTCTTCGTGTCTAGTATGTAATTAAAGTTTGCTAATCCAGTCTATGGATCGCTATCCAGACAGCATACGATGTATTTCGACATAAATATTATAAAACTGAATAGGTAAATTATTATTTTTGCACATTTTCATTTTTATGTAATTTTATTATAAATAAAAAGTAACTTGCTTTATTATATTTACATACTAATTCACTAATATATATTATGAAACTTTCGTTTTAGCGAAATTATTATATATATATTCATACATACTGCTTCACAAAATGATGTGAGGTACATGTTATTTTTTTATAATCAGACCTATATGTTAGTTCATAGTTCTTTCGACTACATTCTTACTCATATAACGAAGTAAAGGTCACAATTCTATCACCGATTTATTTAATAACGTGACTTAAGACTAATAAATTCCCATGAAATATGATTCCATTGACTCAAAAAAGAACAATCCAATTCATTTAAAATGAGTTTGATTGTTCTCTTAACCCATATAAAATTTTTAGCCATTCGGATCGGATTAAGCTAGATTTTATTCAATTACTTCCAACTGTTCCAGCTCTGCTATACGGTTTTTAATTCGCTGCGGAATAAGCGCAAACAGCTTGTCCCATGTCATAAACATCTCCGGTTTCAACAGGTACTCTTCAAACTGCATAGATGGAATAAAAGCTTTGGTTTGCAGATATTTTTTAACTCGCGCATCGATCTGTTCACTGGTTTGAAAAAAAGGTTCGAACATCTCATTCACAAGCAAACCATCAGAACCTGCGTCTACGCCTGCTGCACTATACAGATTTGGCAACAATTCAAATACGACTGGTAATGGTGAAAAGGCATGTTTTCCCGGCTGGGAGTAAAGGCGCACATGATTGCCAACTAGATTAACTCTATCTTTTAGAAGACCTCTTAATACTCTCCCATGAAAGCTCGCTTCACAGTCCACGACCTCTCCATCATGTCCTACATACACCCACACATGCTCCATCTCATAGAGATGTCCTATCTCGTAATCCCACCAAATCGCATATTCGATAACATATTTTACTGCTTCAGCAGGAAATTGAATATCTCTACGGAACGATGGAGAAGGTCCCGATTTCTCCATCACAGACACGCCAACAAAATCCGGATAAAAAGGTTCGTTCTGATCAAACATAATTACTGGTGCATAACTTGTCGCGATTTCCAACCATTCATTTTCTGTTCCAGTCATAGAAGAATCCTCCCATTTCATTGTTGTTACTCCTATAGTAACAGAGGGAGAGTGACTAGCGTCAACTATAGCAAAATAAAGACCTGCAACCGAATATACTCGGCTGCAGGTTCTGATGTCAGAATCAGATGTGGCCATTCCGTTTAAGCTTCTGGTGTATAGGGGGGTTCCTTTGATGCCTTAGACGCTTTAGATGCATGGGTATCTGTATCAGAAACAATTGTGCCACATCCGACATTCGGCCCCAGAATAGCATCATTTTGAATGGAGGCAACCGCTTTGGCATATGCTTCTTCATCCAGACAGTATGCGCGATGAGCCACCTCCGGCGGAGTAGCCGCAAGGAAATCTGCCCCAAATACAATATCAGGTGTTGGTTGATCAAATATGGTCAGCACATATACATCATCAGTCTCAGCTATAAACCAGTGAAACCAGCCTTTTGGAAAAACAACAACTTGCCCGGGTTTCAGACGGTACGTGATCCGCTCTCGCGTGAACGGATTAAACACGGATGCTGTAATCTCACCACGAATGACCACAACCATCTCGGTGACATTGGTATGCCAATGGGGCTGAACAACAATACCTTTACTCAAATATACGTTAAAAAAACCATTCTCAATCGTTGGCAACTGTTCACCAAATAGCTGGGTTACGAAGTTATTAGGGTCTCTCCGATAATTCACCACAGCATTGGAATCTGCGGCGAGCGGAACATTAGGGGATTTTAGGATCGGATTGATCATTAGTTTCATTCTCCTCCTTGAGCAAACATCTCATTGTTGTACTGTATGCCGAAAATCATGAGATAATACTGCATCCAAGTTATGTCGTAAAATTGATTCAAACTGTCCCTGCTTTGGATGAGCAGTCTACCAGCAGAAGCAGCCAAGTCAATCAAAACCCGATATAAAAAATTGCTGAAACTCGAATCGATCTCGATATCACTCAGCCTCGTAAACCCGAATGGCTCGCTGAAAATCTGAACAATCCGTTTCGGGATTGGGACGACAGGAACAGATCAAAGCAAAAGATAACAAAGGGACTGAGCTCTGTTCTATGAAGAAACAGAGTTCAGTCCCTTTTCTGTTCAGAGCGATACTACATCGACCAGAACATCTTTCAGCTAATTCAGAAGACGCTCGATGTAAACCTCAGGCTCGTCCAGAAATTGTTCAAATGTGCATAATGTGTCCTGCTCCTGATGTTCAATATCGGCATAACCTATCATTTTTTTGCTTGGATTCCAGACAATCAGCATATGAGAGTACTGATCCATGTCGGAGGATAAACGCAGCAGTTTCTGCCTGCCCATCTTCATCTCCACCGTATCAATCAACGAAAAGAATTCAATGTAACCAACGCCAGCGGGACAGCTCGGCAGATCCATTCGGCGCGAGCCTTCGGTCAGAAAACCGATTAACGTTTCCGGAAGCTTGTATGATTTTAACGCATGCAGTTTATTGCTCAGATTATGGAACTCCTCAGGCTCCTGTGATTTCAAGTATTCAGCCATTTCATTATTTTTCTGACTGACCGCAATCGTATAGGCCCGCTCTCCATCCTTCTCCGGCAGGGTCACATCTGCACCTTGTTCCACCAAGTATTTGACCATTCGCATACTGTTCTGGCGGGCAGCTACGGTGAGTGGTGTCGCCTTGTATGGATAAACCATATCCGGCTCGTTGTAGTTGATGTCCACACCCTCATTTAATAGATATTGAACGGTTTTCATATCATGATCTGATACAGCTTTCCGTAACGTTTTGCCACCATACTTTCGAATGTCCAGCCCAAGCTCGTTCAGCACCGAAATATTCTTTTTGTTCCCGTAATACGCCTCGTCATATGCACTTGATTTCAACCGACTTAACCCGTCCAATTTTGCTCCTTGCTCAACTAAATAACAGATCACATCTGCTCCACCGTAGCGCGCCGCATATAAAATCGCTGGATGATCTTTAGCATTGATCTCGGCACCTCGCTCCACAAGAAATCTGACAACCTTAGACTGATTGCAGATCAACGCCATGTCAAGCGGACGAAGCGTAATGTTTGAGCTTAAAGCTATTTTTTCTTCCAAGTCCATTCCTTGCTCTATGTACGTTTCAACTTTGGCAACATCCCCTTGATAGATTGCGAGGGCTGGATCAGGCAGCGTTTTGAACGTGCCTTGATTACCGATTTTGTACATAAGTTTGGCCTCCTCATACTTATTTTACAGGGTCAAGTGTTGAAAAATAGAAAATCTTAGGAATAATGTTTTATAATGAATTTATCATTAGTTTCAAATGTTTGTCTAACCGTTGTTTACATACTTAATGAAATCCAGAAAATAATTTTATAATGATAGGGGAAAAGCCATAATGCGAGATGTTGAGAGATTCTTTCAAGATAATCTAAAAATGTATCCACATCTAAAAAGAATACGAGATAGACTATGGTCAGATGATGGTAAAAGCAGGGTTACAGTAATGATTGGCGCGGGTTTTAGTTTGAATGCTAAGAAAATTGAGTATTCTTTCAACGGTATGGCTCTATGGGATGATATAAAAAATGAACTTATAAAGAGTTTGAGCCACAGAGGTAATATTGAGCATAAGAATGTATTAGAAATTGGGCAGATGTATGTTAAAGAATATGGAAGATCTCAATTAGATGACGCTCTTAAAAATGCTATACCGGATAATAACTACGAACCTGATCATCTTCATTTAGATTTACTAAGATTACCTTGGAGTGATATTTATACAACAAATTACGATACTCTTTTAGAGCGTTCCAAAAGTTATGTCCATGAAAGAAATTATCAAACTATATATGATATTAGTGATATCCCAAATTCCGTGCAACCTCGAATTATTAAATTACATGGTAGCTTTCCTGCTAATAGACCCTTCATTTTCACAAAATCTGATTATGATAACTATCCTTTGAAATTTAGTCCATTTGTAAATATGGTTCAACAATCAATAATGGAAACAACTTTTGTCTTAATAGGATTTTCAGGAGATGATCCTAACTTCAGCAATTGGACCTCATGGGTTTCAAAAAACTTAGGTGAGCATATGCCAAAAATATATATGTTAGGATACAATCAAAAACATCGAGAAATGGAACTTGAGGCAAAAGGAATCACGCTAATAGACTTTACAGACTTATATCCTGAAGAACAAAATGCATTTAACCATATGTATAAGGATGCTTTTAATTTTCTTATGAATGAATCAAAAGAGAAAAAAAGTGAATGGCCGCATCGGAATTATGATGGAAGCATAGATTCATTCATTTACAACAGGAAAACCTACCCTGGGTGGGTATTACTTCCAGATAAAATTCGAAGAAAACACGCATTAAATTTGTACAGACTCAGTAATCATTTCTTGAATGATATTGGTGATAATCTGAATCAAGAACAAATCGATTTACTGAATGAATTTCTTTGGTGTTTTAATATGTTCTCAATACCACTAGATTTCAATAGACAGAAAATTTTAGAAAGAATTGTAGAAAAACAATTACTATTAAATAGTAATAATGTTAATTTAAATAATTCAGTGTTTTTTCTTCTTAAGGAATCAAGGTTAGATATGGATCAAGATACATTTACCAAGTACTCTGAAATTTTAAAAGATAGAACACTGAGTAAAGGAGAAAAACATCTTTTACAATACGAAACTATTTTAAATCTTCAATTACTAAACAAAATAAATGATGTCGCAAGGGAGTTAGATTCATGGCTGTTAGATGATAATGATTATGAGTGGAAAATAAAAAAAGCAATCCTTTATTCCAACATAAATCAGTTACAGGTTGCAGTAAGCTTACTGGAATTGAGTCTAGAAAAAATCAAGAAACTTTTAACAATAGAAAACGAAAATTATAAACTATTGTCACTCGAAAGCGTAATACTTCATAATTTAGAACGAATTAGAAAAGATCGTGGATTCTTCTCAAAAAGATTACATGAGCTTAGCTATCATAACTGCGACTCAAATAGCGAGCTAGAACAAACTTGGCTATCTGTTACTGAGTATATTTACGACTTAGGCAATAAAGTAATTATAGGATTCGATCCTAGAACAAAAAATTCTCGTTCCAAGTTAGGGGATTTTATGGGCCAAGAAATGATTGACTCTTATGCTGCTTTAGTTTTACAAGAAAAATTCGGACTGTACTTTATACGTTCTAGACTTGACATTGCTCACAAGAATATTAGCCTGACTCTTCCGAACTTTTCACTAGTAAAACAAATATATTACGCAAACAAAAATATTATAGACGAAACCTTTTCTAGGCAATTTGTATTTTATCTTCAAGCTTCTCAATTAGACATACTTAAGACTATTTTAAGTAATTCTATTTTGGAAATTTCTCCATTAGTCCCATTCGAACATGCAATTGAGATTTTATCGCGTGTGTATTTTTCTTTCAGTCCAGAGGTTCAACACATGTTTGACCACATGATTTTTGAAATAATAGGAACCAAAAGAATTTACACACATTCTGAGAGCTCTCTTTTCTCGAACTTATTAAATAGAATGGTTTTTAGTAAAAAAACTCAACAAAAAAAAGCATTCATTGAAAAATTGTTAGTTGTACTTGATAATCATCTTATAGAAAACAGTTCTAGTAATATTTTTGATCCTTTCCTAGTATTCTCCTCTTACAAAGATATTTCACAGATTAAACTTGAAATAAACGAGGAAATTATAACTAATTTGTTTAAAAACATTAGCTCGGAAAGTGCATTAATTAGATTAGTCTTTCTGTATCGCACAGATAATTTAACACCAAAACAAAAGGTGAAACTATCATTAACAATTGAGTCTTTACAATATAATCGGTCTTTAAGCCTGAGTAACTCTTTATTTCAAAGCACCTTTGAATTCATTATTGACTCCACATATACAAAAGAAAGATCACCATTCCAAACTATCCAAAATTTCGTGACTAATAAGAAAATTCCAAATATCAGTAATGACGGAGTTTATCATGAGGGAACAGCGTTTGATAACTATTTTTCTGAATTTTCTTTTCTAATTGATGAAACTATAAAAATTCATAAAGAGATACCCAGAGAAATTTTCGTTGAATGGCTTAATAAATTTTTTCTATGGTGGGAAACAGAAAAAAAATCCTTCTTTAAAGAAGATACAGAAAAAATCTGGTTATTTCGTTTACCAGATTATTTATTAAAATTAACCTACTATTTCAATAACACCATTTTACGAAATATCCCTTTAAGTTCTCTTGATCATAGTCTTAAAGAGAATTTGAGTTTACTAGTTAAAGATATCTATCATAACAAGTTACATTGTTTTGTTTATTTTTTCCCGCAAGCTAAGAGGTTAAATCTAAACTTGGACTACACAAAGGACTATACAGATTTAATTTGGAGATTTACTGACGATAACATTAAGCATGCTATAGGATCGTTATATCATTACCTAGGATTAATAGCAGAGAGTGAAATTAAGGAAGACCCTGCCCCTCTAATAAATCATTTATTCGCAATATTAAAATATGGGTCACATCATAACAAGTTATTTGCTTGCGATACTATACATCGAACTATTAAAATGTACCCAAAACTTTTTCAAAAAGAAAATTGTGATTTTTTAATCGAATTTTCTATCAATTATTATGATATGATTATAGAGAATTCAGAGTTAATAATGTCTCAGGATGACTTTGAACTTCAAGCAAGTATTTCTACATTGGTTACTCAACTAAGAATTAATAAAACTGAGCACGTTGGAAACAAACTAGATCTTTGGAAAGAATTCATTGAAAATAATATTTTACCAGAAATTCGAATGAACTCTGATTCTTTCACTTTATAATGTGTTTAAAAAAAGCCTTCTCTAAAGAGTTGGCTTTTTTATTTTATGAATTTTCCAAGTCTATTTCTGTTTAAATGCCTCATTCATAATTAAAACACCTACTCTAAATCCTTCTACAAACGCATCACAAGAATTAATTGATTGAATTTGATACATCTTGTCTAGTAAACTCTCCAATTTTTTGAAATCTTCTTCTGAGAAATAATTTTGGAAGTCTTCTACACAAGCTGAAACATCCCTGCTAATAGATTGAAACTCTGGATCATTAGAAACCATGCTCTCTTCAGGTCTTAGATTTCCATAGTAGATTGCTTCGAGTATACTTTTCAACTCAATCCCTCCTAACCGCTCCTTAGGTAAAAGTTTCTAATTCAATCCTATGCGAAAATTGCATAAAAATCAATATGCAGTTTTCGCATAGAGTAAGCTTAGCTAGGGTGACATTTATGTATATACGAATTCGTAATTTACGAGAAGACAAAGATCTTACTCAACAACAAATGGCTAAAATGCTTCAGGTATCGCAAACAACTTACTCTCGATATGAGACTGGCACTTTAGATATTCCAAGCTTTGTCCTAATTAAGCTGTCTAATTTTCATAATGTGAGTGTAGACTATATATTGGGGCAAACGAACAATCCCAAACGATGCTAAATGAAACTCTTACACAGAAAGGACACTATGAACCATTCAACTCTTCACCATACATTGCAACGTATCATTCCACCGCTCGATCTTAGAAGCTGTCTGGTCAGCGTGCGTGGAGAGATCGTTTACAAGCACTACCGGAATGCACAGGCTGAGACACATATCGCCAAAATCAATTCATGTACGAAAAGCTTTATTTCTGCGCTCATCTGTATTGCCATGGATCAAGGGCTATTGCCCGAGGCAGATACGCCTATTTCCGCTTTTTTTCCGCAGCTCACTTCTGATCCTGACCCCCGTAAACCAACGATTACGCTAGAGCATCTGCTTACGATGACAGCTGGATTTAACTGGGATGAATTTGGCGGACAAAATTCGTTTCCACGGATGACACGTACGGATCATTGGGTCAACTTCGCTTTAGAACAGCGTTTGCGACATGAACCTGGCACACATATGGAATACAATTCGGGAGTCTCCCAGATTCTGTCCTCCATTTTGATGCAACATGCAAGTATGAGTGTGGCAGCGTATGCTGAGCATAATCTATTCGGTCCCCTTGGCATTCACGATTACGAATGGGAGCAAGATCCGCAATGTGTACACACGGGTGGATTTGGCCTGAGACTGCTTCCAACCGATCTACTTAAATTTGGACAGCTCTACCTTCAGGAAGGACTATGGCAAGGTGAGCAACTCATTTCCAGCCAACGTATTAAACGTTCAACGCAGCCCTTCATCACCGTCACTCCGCCAAACCATGGCAGTTACGGCTGGCACTGGTGGGTCGATCAATATGCAGGTCAAAATCTTGACGAAAACCCAGCAACTCCACCTACAGGTCATGAGAATCACAAGCCACTGAATTATTACTACGCCAGAGGATTTGGAGGCCAGTATGTCTATGTCGTTCCCGATCTGGAGCTTGTGACCGTGCTGACCAATGATAAGCGCAAAAAGGAAAAACCACCTATTGATGTATTCCCTAGGTTAATCGTTCCTGAGTTATGGAGGCTTGCTCGCTAGTCTATTTAAATTTGCATTGATTCTAGCAGAATATTCTCAACATAAAAAACCCTTGCCTTAACTCGTGCCTCATTTAAGCGCGAAGGCAAGGGTTTTACTACGGGCAATTGAACTTTAGCCTTCTGGATTGAATTTTAGTCTTGGGCCTTGACCTTTAGCTGCACCATATCTCTTATCCGAGTGCTTCCTCAACTGCTAACGTTATGGGATAAGGACCCGACTCCTCATTCGATATAACCACAAGTTGAACCCGATGCTTCGGATATACTCCAGACATAAACGAAACCCCTGGATCAAAACCCATCACATGGGTTTTAAATATCTCTTCTTCCCTTAACTCCAACCATATCCCTAAACCATAGTATTCTCCGTCCTCATCATGCGCGTGTGGTGTCAACAAATAACGAGTCATCTCTTCACCGAGTAACGTGTGCTCAAGCAAAGCATCCCAAAACCGAATCATATCCGGTGCGGTAACATAAGCTCCACCATCTGCTCCACCTTGAACAGGGATCGAAAAAATATTGCTTGTCCATGTCCCATCATCAGCATCGATATAACCAATAGCTGTGTTACGAGGAAGCTGATCTGTCAGAAAGTATCCTGAATGCTGCATGCCACATCTTTTAAAAATATGTTCTTCTACGTATGTTGTGAATGCAACACCAGTGTATTGTTCAACAATGAGTCCCAGCACGATAAACGCTGCGTTATTATAGTGAAATAACTCCCCAGGAGCAGACTTCATCGGCAGATGCTGAAACATGGGCAGAAAATCACTAAGATTCCGCATCATGTAAACCGGTCTATCTTTCCACAAGGCTGAAAAATCATCCATAATATCCTCATCAAAATAATCCGGCACACCGGAAGTGTGTGTCAGCAATTGATGCACCGTGATGTCCGGATCCCACGCCGGAAAAGTCAGGTTTAAGACATCTTTTAATTTGGAGTCCAATGTAAATTCCCCTTGCTCCACCAATTGACATATACTTACAGCCGTGAAAAGTTTACAGCCCGAAGCGATACCAAAACGCGTATTTATGTCATTTAATAGCTCATCACTGCGGTTCGCATATCCTCGCACCAACTGAAACAGCGTCTGACTATTGTGTTTGCACATCACAACACCCGAAAAATCCTTTTGCTCCATAATCTCTCTGACTTTTTCCGTTAAACTAACTGTGTCCATCATAGCGAAGCGTTCACCTACACTTTCTTGTCGTTGGTTTGTCTACTTCTTTCAACAGAGCTAGCCCCTCTTGCATTCATCAGATAATATAACGTGAGATAGATGGTAAGAAGGAACGTTCCAAAAAACATACAAAACGCCAAAGAGGGCCGTGTTACGCTTTCATGCATCAGTCTGAGTAGCAGATCCCGGTTGGTCAAAGCATCCCAACTGTTTAACCTATAAACCCGTCCAAGAAGAACACCATAACTTGCAAGTGCTGTTCCACCTACTACAAATACCCATGACGCCACACGCCCTAACCGATCATACACTACTTCCTGAATCTGATACATCGATAGGAAACCAACCAGCAGCCCTGTCCACACAAACATCAGGACAACCATCAGATCATACCAATAATGAAACTCGGCAAGGCTTCCGGAGAAATACCTTGAGCTCCGAGACGTCAGATGAAGCAAATCCGTAACGATATACGATGAGTTGGGGAAAAACAAAAGCCACATCATCGCACTTGGTACGGCAAGCCACATCACTCCTTTCCATTTCAAACGATTCAAACCATAGGTTATGGTTGAGAACAGAAATGGAATCCAACCCAAAAACAAATTCCAGATCAGGAAGCGAAAATACCGCTGATTCAGCCAATCGGCCGCTGCGTAGTACAAACCCAGTGTAACCACAGTCATTGCACTAAGAAAAACAAACATGTGCAAATAATTCAGTTTTTTCAAAGCGTACAACCTCACTTATTCTAAATTCCGAATTCCACCTCAAACATTACATAAATTTGCTTATTTTTAAAATCTATTAAATCATACCATGTATAAAAGTAGAATCAAATTTCTTATAGATTAGTTGAATAAAAGGTATTAATCTCTCAAGCGCTGTTAACCCCAGTTTCTTTATACTAAAAAGCGACAGCCCTGTTTACAGGAGCATGCCGCTTCACTTATATCTATAACCTTTGAAATTCTCCTATCCGAACATTTTGTATGCCTACCCTTTTGTATAGTCATCACAAATTTACTTTCCAATAAATATCATCTTAGTCCAAAGGCCGAATGGTAGCCAGTTTGTGAGGATTGACTATAAGGTACACACCATTGATTCGTTCCCTTGAAGCATCCATTTCCAAACAGATCACTTCAGATACCCGCCCGTCTTTCATCAAGGCAAGCTGTGGCTCACCGTTAATAAACGCAGGCTTCCACTCCCTTTCTCTTAATGAAAGAAGTACTCTAGGCGAGGTAAGGATGGCAAGCACACCTTTGTGAACACGCATCGTTCTCATAACGGTTCGTACTACACCGCCACCGTCCGCTGTGAATACAGGCTGATCTGTCAACAGCTCCAACATCGCTGAAACGTCATGACGGAGAAAGGCTGTGGTGAAACGGCCAAGTACCTCTTCTTTGGTTTTCCAATCGGCGCTGGCCTGCTCCAGCGCTGGAAGTTGTTGAGACAAATTTCGTCTGGCACGACTGTAGATTTGTCGACAGTTACTCTCCGTTTTGCCCAGCCATCCCGCAATCTCCGAATAGTCATGCTCAAAAGCTTCACGCAACACAAAAACAGCACGTTCCATGGGGGATAAACGCTCCAGCATCACCAGATAGGCGTAAGAAATCATTTCTTTTTGTTGTATCGCTTCTTCTGGCGTATTGACTAATTCATGAACACCCAGCGGCTCGGGAAGCCATTCCCCGACATAATGCTCCCTCTGGTTACGAGCAGAGTTCAGCAGATTCAAACAACGGTTCACGATAAGTTTTCCGATGTAAGACTTGGGTTGATGAATATGCCCATTCGTCATACCATGAAGTCCTGCGAAGCAGTCATGAACGATATCTTCTGCCTCAGTCACACTGCCCAGCATACGATATGCGATGGAGAAGGCATAATTTTTATACTGTTGATACAATGCAGCAACATCCAGAGAAGACGGTTCCGGCGTATATTTATGTTGATTAGAATCAGAATTAAGATTGGATTGCAAAGGATCGCCTCCTCTGGCTAGATTCGTTTATCGTTCATTTTTCTCGTTTATCGTTTTAGTTAAAACAACCCGGATACATACCTGTCGTAATGGCGATGCGATTCCAGCTATTAATCGAGTTGATTGCCATAATCAGGTTAACAATTTCAGTTTCGCTGAAGTGTTCGCGAACTTTATTATACAGCTCAAGCGGAACTCCACGCTCAGATATCCGAGTTACAGCCTCAGCCAGTTCAAGCATAACACGTTGTTTCTCCGTAAAGATAGGCACTTCATGCCACACGCTCAGCAAAAGAATATGATCCCCATAATCGCCCAGCTTCATCAAGTCCTTAGCATGCATATCTATACAAAAGGCACAGCCATTGATCTGAGACACACGAATTTTCAACAACTCATATAACACCTTATCTTCAAATTGCCCGGATACATGTTGCTCCATCGCCATCATAGCTTTGAAAGCACCAGGGTTTGCCGCTCTGTAGTTCATACGTAAATTCATATTCATTCTCCTCCATCATTTGGTCTACATAATGAAGACAAATGACGCATGAAGTTTGTGACATCTCCTGAGCAAAAATAATAAAACAAAAAAGGACGCTCAGAGTTGAACGCCCTTAACCAGGAATACATAGGGGAGTTTTATTCAATTCAATTTACACGTTATCATCCGAGTTCAGTTGTACCGGGAGTTCGCTATAGTATGGGCACCCTGGTTCGTGAATAATACGCGGGTCCATCCAAGTACCCCAATGTGGAACACGATTTACATAAGGAGGCATATTGGGTTGGGTGTTTGGTTGGGTGTTTGGCTGTAAATTAGGTTGTAAGTTCGGTTGCACATTCGGTTGAGCAATAGGTTCGATCTTTGGTTCAATATTGGGTTTGATACTAGGTGGGATATTAACTGGTTGGATGTTCGGCTGGATGTTTGGTCCTACATTAGGCATGTGGTTAGATGCGGGAGCAACCTGCGTTTTACAACCTTTTGGCGGGCCGATAATCACCGTTTTCTGAATTGGAGCCAGGGCTTCCTGCACTTTATGTTCATCCAGACAATAAGTGTGAGCAAGGACATTTGCAGGAGTCAGTCGCAGAATATCAGAGCCAAAAATCGCTTCAGGCACAGGTGCATCAAAGATCGCAAGCAAATGTGTGTGATCTGTCGTTGCTACTTCATAGTGCCACCATCCTTGCGGTACATTAGCGGTTTGCCCTGGTGTAATCGGGAAATGAAGCAGTTCATTTGTGAACGGGTTAATGAGGGAAACAACCGCCGCACCGCTGATACAATAAACAAGCTCAGTTGCATTTTGATGAATGTGAGGTTCAACGACATTGCCTGCACTCAGAAAAATATCCAATAAAGAGGTGTTGCCCAACGTGTTGAGCTGATTTACCGAAAGTGCATTGATGTAATTGTGTTCATCTTTCTTAAAAAGCGGATTTTTGCTCAGATCATACGTAAACTGTGTAGTCGGTAAAGTGAAATCCATGTACGAGGTTGTCAAAATTAAACGCCTGCCCTTCGCTCTCGGTTTAGGTGAGACCCTATACCTCAGCGTATGCCCAGCGCCCAGATCGGTGAGCCCATTTCGACTGGGCTAAATCATTGTGTCAGAGAGTGACGAATCCGCATAGGCTGATATCATCAATCCAGACATTGGAGGCTTGTGATATGTCATATGTTCCGGGTTCCACATCAACCCAGCAGCCTGTAGGCTATCCTTATCCTTATTATCCGCCACCACCTTACCCTTATCCATACCCCTATCCTTACCCACCCGTGGTGCCTTTTCCCCTTCCTTTTCCCATAGGGGGGCTTGGACCAGGACCATGGTGGCATGGTGGTTATCCAGGGCATTATCCGGGATATCCGGGAGGCCCGCACGGCGGCGGTCCAGGAGGTCACGGGGGCCATGGCGGACCGGGCGGACCCGGTGGGCCTGGAGGTCCCGGCGGATTTCATGGTCACCGTTTTTTCCAGTGGTAGAACCTGAAGGCTTTAACGTTTTAGCCAAAAGGCAGGAGCTGCTTCAACAGCTCCTGCCTTTTGGTTATTTCATCTTTTTATATCCATCGTGATTTACAACGAATGTCTAGGGGGTGTCTGAAAACTCTGAAGAAAGCAGATTTTGCCGAATTTTCGTTCCAAGCAAGGAAGTTTCCCGCAGGCGTGCCGGAGCACGTCAAGGGGAAGTGACGTAGCAGGGGGCGAAAAAGGGGGGGGAAGATGCACTTCAGTAGGTTTCAAGACACGCCCTAGTAATTAATTTCATCCATTAGATTCAAATTGCGATTAGATATCCGGAGAAGCTCTGTAAACGATGATGCAACATAATAAACAAAGTCTGGATCATGCACATACATAATAACTTGCCCGTATGTCCCCGCCTCTGCTGGATCAAAATCAAACATCAAGTAGAGCGAACCTCCAGCCATTGTGGCAAAAGGAATCCATGATTTATGGAACAAATACGGTTTGATCTCAGGATCTAACTGGCGAATCTCTTCATCCCCGTAATGCTCCTCCAGCTTCTCATCCACATCACAGAAATATTGTTTGGTCTCCACTATCTCATCAAGTGACATTAGATAGAACGGTTGACAAGACCCCTGCTCTACATCCCCCGGGTACAACATATGCAGACCATAACCACTGCCATCCGTATGGCGGTAAAAAGCACGGAAATCAACGGGCAGGCGAACCTCATACAGTTTCTCGAACTGATCCAGTTCTGCCTCGGATGCTCCTGCCAATTGAAGATACGTGTCATACAATGACCGGATCTCTTCATCTTGTATTTTCTGATCTAACAGATGGTTCAGTTCTATCAGTAGATCATTGATAACAGTATCCACTCCAGACTTCATATCCCGTCACCTTCACCTTTCTGCGCACTTCGGTCCAACACATATTGTTCATATCCCCAGAACGCCTCTTGTTCATCGCCGCCTTCAATCAGGATCATGACTGCATACGAGAACAGATTAAGCCATTCTTCCATCACTGCAACCTGCTCATCTGAGATGAGATGATTACTGCGAAGCATGCCCCCCGGTTCAATCGCCCAAGCTCTCGCCAGATGAGTAATGCTCCATAGGCAAGCGATTACTTCCCGATCCAATGCTGCATTCGAAAGATCTGGAGCGAGCGTGCGTAATATGCGAATTAATTCATGGAAGTTCTCTTCAATCAATTGACCGCGAAACGGACGTAAGCTACCGAGAAAGCCATGTTCCATTTTCGGATGATTCACATCATCGTGAGCAAAGGCGTGATATTTCAACAACAGTACAGCCTCTTGACGTTCCATTTCATCATCCTTTACCAAAATCAAAATCATTCATTCAAGCCTGCCAGCCTATGCTACCAGCGAAGCGGCTCCTGTTCACGCCATAATACGTAACGTTCCTTTTCACGCAGAGTACCTGTGCCAATGCCGTATTCATCCATCCGTTCCGAACCCGGATCAAGGATGTGCAACATACCGCCATATGTTCCCACAGCAAGCTGAGACCTCTCAGGTGACACAGCCAGGGAATAGATTGTTGAGCCTACAAAATAACGCCACAGCTCTTGTCCCTCGCGGTTGATGCAATATAAATAACCGCACGCATCACCTAGCACCATACCCCCTTCAAGCTCAATCATCGTATACACACGTGCATTCTCGTCCATGATTGGCCATTCCGTTTCCTGTGTATGATCAGCAATGCTGTCTATTGGAACTAAAATCGTTACTCCATTGTAGAAATGACAGGCGTTGAACCAGACAACTTGATTGTCCTGACTGAATGCCGCACAATGCGGATAACTGGACTCCGGCTGGAGCTCATACGTCTTGTTGTTCTCCCGATCCAATACCGTATGGTTGCTCATCTGGCTGCCCCAGGCAATCCAGCGCTCATCAGAAGATACTGCGGCATGTCCCATAGAAAGCTGGGTGTCTTCATATTCGTACTCCTGAATCTCCGCCACACTGGGATGAAGAATGATCACCTGTTCCCGCTCTATCAGATAGATGCCGTACCGGGATTGAAGCAGTAGCGCCTGTCCTTGATCCATGGGGATCAGCTTTTCAATCGTGTTCTCGGGATGTATAGTATCTGCCAGAGATTCAATTTCAGGCAATTGGGCTTTGATCAGATCCTTGATCTTGTCCCAAGGGTAGTATGCGACTTGCTCTCCTTCCAGCTTGCGATCTGGTTCACGAATGACGTGAATACCTTCATGACTCGTCAGAGCAACGTAACCGCCGCCCTCTGAACAGCCTGCCATTGTGTAGTCTGGACTACACCACCATCCCTGCTGATCCATCGTGTATACCTGCCCGTTATTCGACAACATACCTGTATTACAGAGCACCGTATGCTCATTCAAATAACCTACAACCTGCACCGCCTGCATAGAGTCCTGAAAATAATTGCTCAGCGGCCATGTTGCCGCAGGTAATTCTTCTCGAAGCCGCTCGACCTCACCCTGAAGATTAGCCTGTTTCACCATTTTCATCACTTTGGAACTGAGCGAATGACGGGCATCATCTGCCAGTTCAGCTTCATCCGGATGTTCTCCTTGAAGCATCTTATGTACAAATGCATTGACATCGCTGGCATACCGCTTGCCTTCTTTTCGCCACTGTTCCGCAATTTCTGTATCCAGCCAACCCATAAAACCCCTCGCCCTCTGCTATCCTCTACTTCAATACAGTGCAATGATGCGCCTGTAAAAAATGTTGTATTTCCTGCACTTGACTCTGCGCTTCTTGCGCCTCAGTCGGGTGATTATGTTCTTCAAAAAATAAAACAATTTCACGCTCACTCGCCATATTAAAACGAACATACCCGCCAATCATAGTGCTGAACAGCTTGCATGTGTATTCATTATCAATGACCAGATCCCATGAAAAGTGCGACTGGCATAGATCTGCTACTTCTTTCATTGATATTCCGTTCTCTTTACCTGTAAAATGATAAAAAATATGCTGCCGCTCTTCGTTCCACGGTTCGAAATACGCAGGACTGAAAGGCTCATCTCTACGGTAGTAACCGCAGTAGATACGATCAAGAATGTCAGCAAACGATACATCGTTCGACGGCCACACCGTAATCTGTTCATCATGGCGAGGAAGCCAAATCAGTCCTTTCACATCTGCATGGACAGCCAGGAAATCACCATCTACTGAACTCCCAATGCTGATACATTCTTTTAGTTGGCGCTGGCTGATGACCGTTTCATCCGTATGCTCCCAAAGATCATAATCTGCAAATGGCTTTAACACCTCGTAATCCGGCCGTTGAATGTTCATCCAGCCTGAATAAGTTCCTTCCCCATATTGATGCATCCAGCGTTGATAAGCTGACGGTAGACGAACGGAATGTTCCTGCTGCACTTGTTGCAATGCCTCATGCGAGACAGGCTTTAACATACGAGACACGATATACATTCAGCATCGGCTCCTAACTGTAGTTCTTAACAGAAACGGGTATGGGAGAAAATCCAACCGGTTCCATAAGATTCATTAGATTTATGAGATCAATCGACAACACACATTAGGCCAGCTCTTCATGTACGATTTCAGTTGTTACGCCTTTACGATTGCGAATGTGAATAGCAAAAGCATCATAACCATTTCGTTTAACCTCGTTAAAAGGTATTCGCTCACCTGTAATGAGTTCATACGTCCCATCCGGCTCAACATCCTCGCCAAACTCTTCATCCCATGGCACGTTGTAATATGCCGTCAGAAATATTTCAAATGTATCCTCTCCCTCAATGTCGAGATAAGGACGAAGCGGCCTATTGTTCACTTCTTCCTCGGGATACGTCTCACACAACATCGCATCGTAACCATGCTTCGCCCCGTCAATGAGCAGATAACGCTCCCCAGTAACCGAGTGTTCTGCATAAATCAAAAAGGGAGTCATATTGTTCCACATAATCAGATCATCTTCATCCAAGTTACCATAATAAAAAATATGAAACTGATCATGTCCATCAGGGGTTTGCAGTTTCCCCTGCCATTCCACGTCATGTTTTTTTTCTGCCGTTACGCTCTTTGTCAGGCCTTGCAGATATACAGGGCCATGCTCTACACCATACATATTCATCATTTTGCCTCCATTTTGTTCATTCGAATTGTAACGATTTTATGCTCTTCATCCACCGTCAGTTTTACATCGATACCCAGCTTTTCACGAAACAATGCCGTAATATTCAGGTAGGGATCACGAGCGGCTTCCGTGCCGTGATTGCTAGACCGGCTCATGCCTTGATGGATGATAGACTTCACCAGCTTATCATCCCCTTTACCCGTTTGTTCATAGGTATAGATGACCTTCCCCTCACGATCCAACAGCGTGATTACTGTAACAAAGTCATTGGCATTGATGTATTTGTTTTCACTTCGCACATTCACATGATCGCTCTGCGAGTAATCAATCTGACCTGCTAAATACGGGTTGTTCCCCCCCGGTTGAACCTCGTACTCCTTATAAGCCAATTGAAACAAATACTGCAGGCCACTCGTGTCAATACGGTAATACAGTTGACGATCGTCTCCGCGTTTGTCCATTGCTGTATATCCGTTGATCAGCGGCCATGTCTGATAAGGTTTTCCTTCGACATCTACAGCAAGGGCGTAACCGGATAATACCTTTTCTTTTTGAAATACACCATATGTCTGCATCATAAAATAAGCAGGTATGCACAGCATGGCAAACACAAGCAGAAAAACACTAAATTTAATTCGCTTATTCATCTTTTCCCCCTGTTCCTGATGGTTATCAATTATCTTACGTTATGCTGCATTTTGGTCAACACGCGGGTTACAGCTTCCCTGTTCTTGGCTTCCTTGATGTAGACAGGGACACTGTGTGATGCAGTTTTCAGAGATCTGCCCCCATATTTCACACGTAAATCAGCCGATACATACTGCAAAAGATAATTCAGATGTTGCCGATTGACAGCCCAGATCTGTTTGCCTCGAATATAGTCCAGAAAATAGAGTTCCAGACCAAAAAGCGGGTCCCTGCCCTTTTGAATTTCGTTGTAATAACCTCGACTGACCTGCCTTTTATGCAGTTTAGCTCGATTGTTTGCCCCGCAGTGTGGACATGTAATATGGGCTAGCGGATGGGGTGTCATCTTCTCATCGGTTACCAACACCGTAAACCACCGCTCACATACAGTACAATATCCCTTAGCTGCATACTCGTAGTCGGCTTCTTTGACTGCATGAGTGTAGCACTGACTACATTTCCACTGCACTTTTCCATTAATGCGCTCGATATAAGCGTACCCGCCGCATTCTGGACATTTGACATCAACTCGCTCTCCCCGGTAAAGCACAGAATAAAAGCTGTATTTGTATGCCCCTTCGTCTTCGAAACGTTTCACATTCAACCTCTCCTTTCATTGAACCTTACTCTGAATCAGTCATTCATCCCACATTGTTCCAAATGAGCCGTTAATAAAATTATATGAAACTCTTTACCCAAGCACAACAAATCCAGGCTCGCTGTCTCAAAATAACGTCCTTAGTCCTACACAAATGTGTGCTTCGTCACACCGATGATCCCATCGATATCGTAATCTAGACTTAAGAAACTCTCATCATTACCATCTCCCAAATATGCTTTTGTGAAAATCATCACTTGTTAATTGAAAGGTAGTGACCCTATGCTCTCGTTTCCCAATATTTTCAAATACACGCTGCTTCTGACCATCTTTACTGCCGCACTCTCTCATTGCAATGCCACAAGTCCCGTGCAGCAAAATCAAAATGAAGAGGCCTTCTCCAGCTCTGCTCCAAGTCAGCCACCCGTTGATCCGGTCATTCGCAGAGAAGGCGAAACCGTCTATATTGAAATGACCGCACAAGTGACCGATATCGAAATTTCGAAAGGTGTCATCTATAACGCCTGGACCTTTAATGGGACTTCTCCTGGCCCAGTCTTGCGTGTCAAAGAGGGAGATACGATCGTTTTTACGTTAAAAAATAAAGATACCCGCATGAACCACTCAATGGACATGCATGCCGTTCATGCTTCTCCGAGCAGTAAATTCATCGATGTCATGCCGGGGAAAGAAGGCACTTTCACCTATCCGGCCTCCAATCCAGGCGTATTTATGTATCACTGCGGTAGCAAACCAACCCTAGCTCACATTGCCAACGGCATGTACGGCATGATCATCGTTGAGCCCAAAGCAGGATATCCTTCGGATCACCTCGTTGATCGTTCGTATACCCTTGTGCAAAGCGAATGGTACAAAGAGCATGATTACAATTCTTTTGTTAACGGGGAACCGGAGTATGTTGTTTTTAATGGCAATACCTATACCCTGAAAGAACATCCACTGCTGGCAAAAGTAGGAGATACCGTGCGCATCTATGTCAGTAATGCTGGTCCAAACGAAGTCTCTTCCTTCCATGTCGTAGGTACGATTATGGATCGGGTATACAAGGACGGTAATCCAAGAAACATCGAGTATGGGATTCAGACCGTTATGCTTCCCGCCAGCGGAGGAGCGGTCGTTGAGTTTACCGTCACCGAAGAAGGTGACTATCCCATCGTAACCCATCAATTCAAGCATGTAGACAAAGGTGCATCTGCCGTACTCCGTGTAACGAAAGATGGTAAAAATCACGGTGGTGAGACTATGGCTCATTAATATATAAAGAGGTGACTAAGAAATGATTTGTACCCATGGAAAAAACGATGCCTGTTTCACCAAAGTTTCGCTTTTTCAGCATCTGGACCCTGCGGACGCTGCATTGCTGACCTCGCTCCTCCATACCAGCAAATATCTAAAAGGCGAATATATTGTGCAAGAAGGCGAACTTTCAGACAGCCTTTTTGTAATACATCAGGGTAGTGTGAAACTATCCAAATATAACGAGAACGGCAAAGAACATATTATCCGGTTTCTGTTCTCCGGTGATTTTTTCGGACAGCATTCATTACTACATCAGACACCCCATCAATCCAATGCGGAGGTTCTTGAGACCTCGTCGATATGCTCCATCCGCAAACAGGACTTTGACCAGCTACTTGAACATGATCCCAAACTTGCTTATCATTTCTTGCTTGCCATCACCCGTCTGCTCAATGAGACCGACGAGTGGAACAGTTCCCTCAGCGCAATGACGACGGATCAAAAAATTGCGAAGTTGCTGCTCGATTTCCATACTCGGAATCATGCTAACCCTGAGATTCGACTGCCTGTTTTCAAAAAGGATATGGCTTTGCTCTTAGGAATTACACCGGAGACGTTGAGCCGTAAATTAAATCTCATGCAACATCAGAGGCTGCTTCAGGTAAACGGCAATGAGATTCGTATTCTGCAGCTACAGGAGTTGAAAGATATGATCTCCTGATCAATTCATCGCCTGCTTGCATATGTAAACTATTTAACCCAGGTTGTGAGTATCGTCACAGTGAACGTCTGATTTACAGTATAAAGTGAATAACAAGAATAGAATTTTCAGGAGGCTAACCTTATGACGACTACCGTTGTTAAATTGGACAAACAACTCATTATGCATAAAATGCAGGAGCTATGCTCCCTATTGTTACAGGATGAAGGCTACAAAGAGATGCGTGAGATGATCGACCAATTTGCCGCAGACGAACAAGCGACCGAGCAATATGAACGCTTTATGGAGAAACATCAGGCTCTCGAAGAGAAAGAGCGTCAAAATATGGAGTTGCTCGAATCCGAGATTAAAATCTACGAAGAGGAAGAACGCGCGCTTTACGATCATCCGCTGATTCGCAGATTTATCTATGCACAACGTGAATTCAGCCAATTGCACCAACAGATCAGCAACTATTTTACAAAATCCGTTGAATTAAATCGTCTGCCCGAAGCCAAAGAGTTGGGTAAAGAAGCCTGTGGTTGCGGTGGAAACTGCTCCGGCCATTAATTTCTACTTAACTTCTTAGCGAGATCAAGCTACAAGAAAGAGTATCCTTAACTCAGAATGGCTCTGAGGGGATACTCTTTTTTTCGATTATATATCCAGCAGTAAAGAAACCAGTAATCCCATCGATGCAATCAACCCTACGACAGGACCTCCTTCTTCAAAAGCCTCAGGCATCATCGTCGAACAAAGCATAGCTATAATGCCTCCTCCGGCAAAAGCACCAATCGCTGCTCCCATCTCTTTGGGTAGCTGTTCCAGAAACAGATACCCGCCCATTGCGGCAAGTGCAGAGATCAACAACACTCCGAGCCACATCAATAAAATGTTACCTTTGCTATACTTGCTATTCTTCAGTCCTGCGGTACTAGATAAGCCTTCAGGAACATTGCTGACAAAAATCGATACCACCAGCACCACACTGACACCGTTCCCCGCCAGCAAACTGGCACCCAGCATGATCGACTCGGGAATGGCATCCATCACGGTGCCTGCGAATATGCCGAGCCCGCTTTGCTGGCTTGAGTCTTTCTTGTTGGAACGTTTCCGATCCGAACCACCTTTAGCTGAGATGAGCCAATCAAATATTGTATATACGACGGCTCCAGCGGTAAAACCGATCGCTGTTGGTAACATGCCTCCATCGTTCAGTGCATCCCCGAGAAGCTCGAACGTAGCTGCACCAATCAGCGTACCTGTCCCGAAAGCCATAATCCAACCGATAACCCTTTTCGGAATCTTCATAAACAAGGCTGCAAGCGCACCAATCACTACTGCTGAGGCGGAGATGCCGCCCCACATGAATGCAGTCCACATCAGGGAAGGCCCCTCTCTCGTTCCAAATTGTTTTATCTCCCATTAACCCGGGGTGACAGATTAAAAACAATCACCTGATCCATTGGACTTTATTTTCACAAAATAATCAGTTAAACAAGCCGTACTTCCCTTTACAATTCATCATTCCATGTCAATCCGATGACGGTGTGACCTATGTCACCTGATGTGGACTTAAATCACGTTATGATAAAATGATGTCATTTACAGCAGGATGAACCAGAGCAGGAACTGCACCGCTCCAATGATTTCAATGATGCCCACCTTCATAGGACGTAGGGTTTGACCTGCATATCGAAACGCTCTTACAGCGGAATAGACGAAGGCTAGCCCCATCCATGGGTACCCAACGATAGCCGGAATGAATAAGAGTACAACATGGACAAGACGTGACAACCTGATCCAGCGTGGATTGTTGCGTTCCCGAAAGACGGATTTCACAAAGAACGTACTTCCTGTAAAATGTAAAAAGGAAAATAATACAACGATGGCCATTCCGTAATCCCATTCACCACTGCCAATCAGATAAGCGGCTGCTCCGCCAAGGGAGAACACCAGCATCGCACAGAGATCATTGGTGAGGGATCTTTCGGCCTTATGTCTCACATGCCAGATGTTCACCATAAGCAGGCCAGCCAACATAGGGCCAAACCATAACAGCGAAGATTGCCCGATAACCGCCGGTATGAGACAGACTAAAGCAATTGAACCGTATATGGCAGCCCATGTATATAATCGTTGACGATTCGCGTTCCGTTTAAGTGATTGCAGCAAAGGATATGCGGTCAGATATAGGCCAAGCCAGGCTATGAACAGAGGCACATGAAGCCACTGAGGGCTGCTTGCCGCCACACCGACGAGAAAAGGTACACTGACCATCGCCCACCCTCCGTGCTCATGAGGGATAACGATTGGTTTCAGGTTCGTACTTGCATTGCTTTTCAATTCAATCACAACCTCCGATTCGATTTATCATTATAAAATTAGAGCTTTAGAGAGGATGAACTCGTATGACCCGGGTAAATAAAGAAAACGCAGCAGAATTTCTGCAGCAATTCCCTATTTTTCAGGATCTTAGCCCTGAAGAGTTGAAACAAGTTGAAGAAATCGCCATATCCCGCAGCATCAGCAAAAAAACTGTGATCTTTAGTGAAGGCAGTGAAAAAGAAGCGGTGTTCTTCATCCGTACCGGCATTGTCAAAGCGTACAAAACAGACGAAAACGGACATGAACAGATTGTCTCCTTTCTCAAAACAGGAGATATGTTCCCACATACCGGATTTTTCAATGCGCATCCATATCCCGCTACCGCTGTTGCGATTACGCCGACAAGTCTGCTAGCGATCCCTGTCCGTCATTTTGAACGGCTCATGCTCAGCACACCTTCCATTGCCATCAAAATTATGCGTGTACTTGGCGATAAAATACGCGAATTACAAGATAAGTTACAAGTGCTTTCCGGTCAGGATGTGCGTAATCGTGTACTCTCCTTTCTTCTTATGCTGGCAGAGCAACATGGTCAGCAACAAGCAGATAAAATTGTCATCAATCTGCCCATGACCCACCAGGAATTTGCCAATTCCATAGGAACGACAAGGGAGACAGCCAATCGACTGCTGAACCAGCTTGCGAAAGATGAGTTGCTTGAGGTTGATCGTAGTCGCATCATCATTCATAACCTGCAGGCTTTAAAGGAACAACGAGACGCCTGAGCATAACGATAAGGCGCTGCATGCATTTTGCTTATTCTGTCTTCTTACTTCTTTCCTCTTCTTCTATCCGAGTATGGAGACTGCCACTTGTGCAAAAAGAGACCTTAACTACTGTAAATCAAGTTAAGGTCTCTTGCTGTATGTTGGATCACTTTTTCAAAACCTGTTCCGTTTATATGATTCGCTTAGGCAATCGTAAGATCGGGTTTACTCATGTCACTGAACATACCGGCGTAATATTTGACTTCCCCAGCTTCATTACGAATCGCTGTAATACTAAGCCATTCCTGATAGACCTCACCGTTTTTCTTCCGGTTCCAGATCTCTCCCTGCCAGTATCCTTTGTCACGCAGTTCCTGCCACAACTGATCATAGAACTTTTTATCCTGCTTGCCTGATTTCAGCATGCTCGGCTTCTGTCCGACCGCTTCTTCAGCTGTATAACCTGTAACTGCCGTGAAGGCTGGATTCACAGAACGAATAACACTGTTCGTATCCGTCACCAGAATCGCTTCTATCGTATTCTCCAAAATGCTGGCAGACAGTTGAAGTTTCTCCTGATAGAACATCCAGATGACAAGCACGAGACTTACAAGTGCAATCTGGGATAACGCCATGAATCCTATCGCGTAATGACCCGTCATACTGTACAACAGTGTCAGCATCAATGGAGGGAAGAAACCACCCAAACCACCCATAGCTGAGATCATGCCATTCGCGATACCTGCTTGTTTGACGAAATACATTGGCACCAATTTGAAAATTGTACCGTTACCTGTCCCCGCGCAAAGCGCTACAGTCAGACAGCCCACTGTATAGATATAGAAGGATGGCGCGAAGGATAACACAATCGCCGCTACCGTCAATCCGCCAAATACAAACATTAATATTTTGAACGGATTAAATTTATCACCCAGCCATCCGCCAACCGGACGCATAATTGTTGCGACCAAGATGAATCCTGCGGTGCGAAGTCCGGCATCAACCTTATCCATCTGGAAATTGGTTACGAGGAAGTTCGGCAAGTAGACGGTGAACGCCACGAATGAACCAAACGTTAGGAAATAAAAAAGACACAAGAGCCACAGCTTGTTATTGCGTGATACATCTTTTAACTGCTGCATCAGAGGAAGCGTGACACGGGTTTCTTTTTTGTCTCCCAAAGCAAAGTTGAGTGCCGCCATACCAATTAAAAGAATACTGTAAAATAATACGGTTTTGGACCAACCCACTTGAGCAGCAACCAAAGGAGCTCCAAACGCAGAAAGCGCCGTACCCAAGTTACCAATACCATAGATCCCGTTAACAAAACCGTGACGCTCTTTCGGATAATACTTCGGTAACGAGGTTACTCCGACAGAGAACACAGCTCCACCGATCCCGAGGAAAAATCCCCCAATGACCAGGTCACTGAACGATGTTGCGCGGCTTACCCACCATACGGGAGCGAGTAACAATACAAAGCTAATCATGAAAATGTTACGTGCCCCGTATCGGTTCGTCCAATAGCCAATCGGAATACGGGCAACCGAACCGATCAATACCGGAATGGCCGTTGCCCAAGCCAGTTGTGATGACGTAAGTACGATGTCTTCTTTAATGAAAGGCATGAGTGATGACAGAATCACCCATACCATGAAACCGAGAATCAGACTTGCGGTTTGCAAGGGCAGTTGAACTTTACCTTTTTGCTGCATTTACATCGCCCTTTCCTTTTGTTGTTCTTGATTCTGATTCGGATACACGGCTCCGTCTCTTCTGCGATACAGCACATAGCTACGTCTGAGATATCCGAGGGGCATACTCAGCATGTGAACGAGACGTGTGAATGGGAACACACAGTACAGCACAAATGTAAGTAAGATATGAACTTTGAAGTTCATGGGCACAGTTTGCATCAGAGCCGGATCAGGTTGGAAGACCAACAGTCCGCGCAGCCATGGATTAATCGTTGTACGATAATCAAACCCACTGTGATTTACCGCATTGGCTGAAGTTGCCAAAATACCCGTCACGATAACAATGATCAACATGGCAAGGGCCAGCCAATCCCCAACGCTGCTTGTTGCGCGCACTTTACGAGCCGTATAGCGGCGTACCAACAGAATAACCAAACCGGCAAATGCAATAATTCCTGCCGGTAATCCGCCGAACACAGCGCCCATATGATAGGCTTCGTCACTCAGACCGATCCAGTGGTAAAATTCGATCGGTACAAGCAAACCGGCAATATGTCCGCAGATGACGGCGAAAATGCCGATGTGGAAGAGTAAACTTCCCCATCGCAGCATACGTTTCTCCAGCATCTCACTTGATTTGGATGTCCAACTAAACGGATTGGTTACATATCTCCAGATGGTCGCTGTAATACAAAACACGATGACCATATACGGGAGAGCACCCCATAACATTAATTCCAGTGTACTCACCGACTGCCCCTCCTCATCAGCTCAACGATCTCGTTCAGACCGCCAAGCGGTTGTTTCTGTTCTTCTTTGCTTGGTTCAGGTACGTCCGAAACAGACGGCTCGGGCATCACCTGTAACATCAGCGTAAGGAGCGGCCCGTATGGACTGTTTTGTCCTGCAATGCTTTCGGTCATCGATACCAGTGCTTTATGGCAACTATCCAGAACTCCAATGGCATCTTGCTCAGGAGCCTCGGCAATGAATTCAAGCACCATGGGCAAGTAATCCGGGAGTTCGGTAGCTTCCATATAGAAACCAGCCGCTTCATATCTGCGCTTCAAATCAATCAGTGCTGGCCCGCGATCCCTCTCATCGCCATGCAAAGCATAGGTGAGATAGAGATTCGATTTTTTATCAAAGTCAAACGAACGAACATAAGCGTCCTGCCACCGTATGGCATCTAGAGCCTGTGCATTGCTGATGAAGGTTAACACGGTCTGCTTCACTTTTTCATCAGAGATCGAAAGAACAGCTTCCTGTACGCCTTGTAATCCCTCTCTCCACTCGGTATCCGGATATTGCAGCAGATAGGAGATCAGTTTGCAGACCATTCGTCTTGTTTCCGTGTCGTACACCGGCTTTACGATTGGTTCTGAATCGATATCAATTGTCATCGTTGTTGTCTCCTCTCCTATGAGAATACGCCGCAAGAACCCGGGCCGCCTGCAAAGTCAAGACCGCAGCTGCCTTGTTCACTGAAGAGATCCGCCACTTCCTCACGGTGAGCTGGTGGGATCACAAACCGATCATCGTATTTCGCGATAGCGAGCAGACGATACATATCTTCAACTTCCTGCGCACTCATACCTACCATATCCAGCATGTCGGACTCACTTGTTTTGCCGGTTTGCTGGTTACGCATATGAATCCGCATTACAGCCATTTTGCGCAGTACTTCACGAATACGTCCTGTATCTCCAGCAGTAAGCAGGTTTGCCAGGTATTCAACCGGAATACGCATGTTATCAATCGCCGGGAAAATATCGTTTGCTTCGAGCGAACTTCCTTGGCCTTCTACCCGGTTCGTGATCGGGCTCAGCGGCGGAATGTACCATACCATTGGCATCGTGCGGTATTCAGGGTGAAGCGGCAGTGCGATCTTCCAGTCAATCACCATTTTGTAGATCGGGGACTGCTGCGCTGCTATAATCCAGTCCTCTGGAATGCCTGCTGCCCGTGCTTCACGGATGACTTCAGGATCATTCGGATCAAGGAATACATCCATTTGTGACTCATACAGATCCTTTTCATTCTCAACCGATGCTGCCGCTTCAATGCGGTCTGCATCATAAAGCATCAGACCGATATAGCGGATACGTCCGACGCAAGTTTCGGAGCAGATCGTTGGCAGACCCGCTTCAATCCGCGGGAAGCATAGTGTACATTTCTCGGCTTTGTTCGTCTGCCAGTTGAAATATACTTTTTTGTAAGGACAACTGGATACACAGAACCTCCATGCACGACAAGCATTCTGGTCGACCAGTACGATACCGTCCTCTTCCCGTTTGTACATGGCGCCTGATGGACAAGAGGACACGCAAGACGGGTTCAGACAGTGTTCACAGATTCGCGGCAGATACATCATAAATACCTGTTCAAAATCCATTTTGATCGATTCCTCGACACCTTTCATGTTCGGGTCTTCCATCCCCGTGATATGAGCACCGGCGAGGTCATCTTCCCAGTTTGGACCCCATTCCAGATTCATGTACTCTCCGGTGATTTGGGATTTCGGTCTTGCAACCGGCTGGTGTTTTTTCTCCGGACTGTTGGTCAGTTTTTCGTAATCATATGTCCAAGGCTCGTAGTAGTCGTCAATCGTTGGTTGATCCGGGTTGTGGAAAATGTTAAGCAAACGTCTGGCACGTGTACCGGATTTCAGCTCCAGCTTGCCATTTTTCATCTCCCAGCCGCCGCGATAACGCTCCTGATCCTCCCATTGTTTCGGATAACCGACACCTGGTTTCGTTTCGACATTGTTAAAATACATGTACTCCGCACCTGGACGATTCGTCCAGGTGTTTTTGCATGTAACGCTGCATGTATGGCATCCGATACATTTATCCAGGTTCATGACCATGCTGACTTGTGCTTTAATCTTCAAGCCAATCCACCTCCTGCAGTTTTCTAATGATGACGTTCAGGTCACGCTGGTTGCCTGTCGGGCCATAATAGTTGAAACCATAACTTAACTGAGCATAACCACCGATCATATGTGTCGGTTTCACGTGAATGCGAGTCGGACTGTTATGCGTACCACCGCGTGTCTGTGAAATTTTCGTACCCGGAACGTTAATGTGACGGTCCTGAGCGTGATACATAAAGGCTACTCCGCGTGGAATCCGGTGTGTAACGACTGCTCTAGCCACAACGACCCCGTTACGGTTGAAACATTCGATCCAGTCATTATCCACCAGACCGGCGTCCTCAGCATCTTCATGATTCATCCAGATCGTTGGGCCACCACGGAACAACGTCAACATCGGCTGAGCATCATAGTACATACTGTGAATGGACCATTTATTATGTGGTGTCATGTAGTTCAGCACGATTTCTTTGCCGCCCTCAATCGGACGTTTACTGTTTGGATGGAACGGTGTATGTTTCAGAATCGGTTTGAAGGTCGCCAGCGTCTCACCGAACTCGCGCAGCATCGCATGGTCGATATAAAACTGTTGTCTGCCCGTCAATGTACGCCATGGAATCAGACGTTCTACGTTGGTTGTAAACGGTGAATACCGCCGTCCGCCTTTTTCCGATCCGCTGAACGCAGGTGATGTGATGACTGTTTTCGGTTTTGACGTAATCTCGTCAAATGTGAAACACTCCTCCGAGCGCTCTTCTGCCAGATCCTTCAAGTGCAGTGCCGTTTTCTTCTCAAGTGACTCCCACGCACGTACAGCCATCTTGCCGTTTGTGGTGGTAGACAGCGTCAGAATTGCTTCAGCAACGTTACGATCTGTACTCAGATCTGGACATCCTTGTCCAATGCCATCTTTTCGGTTAACACCAAGAATGCCTTTCAACTTCTCATACTCCTCGGTTGCAGACCATGCAATACCCTTCGTGCCAATCGGTTTATCCTTCACATTAGGTCCGAGACTGATCATTTTGTTGTAAACCGCAGCATAGTCACGTTCTACGACATGAATATGTGGCATCGTTTTACCCGGAATGGCTTCACATTCTCCTGCACTCCAGTCTTTGATCTCACCATACGGTTGCGCGAGTTCATCCGGTGAATCATGCAGCAGTGGTGTAGTCAAAATCTCCTTCTGCGGTCCGTCGAACTGCTGTGCAGCCATGTCGGAGAACACACGTGCAATCTCCTTGAACGTATCCCAGTCGGAACGGGATTCCCACTGTGTGGCTACTGCCGGGTTGAATGGATGCACAAACGGGTGCATATCCGTACTGCTCAGGTCGCTTTTTTCATACCATGTTGCTGCTGGCAGTACGATATCGGAATACATCGCTGTACCCGCCATGCGGAAGTCCATATTGACCATAAGATCCAGCTTGCCTTCCGGAGCATTATCCACCCACTCCACATGCTCTGGACGAAGTCCCAGATCATCATCATTCAACAATCCGTTCGTAGCACCAAGCAAATGCTTCAGGAAATATTCATGTCCTTTGCCTGAGCTTGAGATCAGGTTTGCTCTCCAGACAAACAGCACACGCGGGAAGTTCGCCGGGTCATCAGGCTGTTCAATCGAGAATTTCAGATTTTTATTTTGCAGCTCGGTTGCCACATAAGCACTGATCTCTTCATTCGTCGTTGCTCCTGCATCCAGTGCATCCTGATGCAAATCAATCGAATTGCGGTTAAATTGCGGATAAGACGGAAGCCAGCCCATGCGTGCAGCCATAACATTATAGTCAGCAACGTGCTCGAATCGCGGATTACCCTCAAGTGCCGAGGTCAGATCCCCGACTTTGGTCTCCTCATATCTCCATTGATCTGTTGCAAAATAGAAAAAGGATGTACCGTTTTGCAGACGAGCAGGTCCACTCCAGTCACGTGCAAACGCAATCGTCTGCCATCCTTCCGCCGGACGCAGTTTCTCCTGACCGACATAGTGAGCCCAACCACCACCGTTAACCCCCTGACAGCCAGTCATCAGCAGCAGGTTGATAATAGCGCGATAGATGACATCCGAGTTGTACCAGTGGTTGATCCCGGCTCCCATAATAATCATGGAACGCCCCTGCGTATCAACGGCATTTTGTGCAAACTCACGTGCGATCTGAACGACGGTATCCCGGTCAACCCGGGTGATTTTTTCCTGCCAAGCCGGTGTAAATGGCTTATCTTCTTCCGCTTCTACAACGACTCCTGCTACGATTTCAGTAGAGTCTGCTGAACGAGTCATTTCACGATCAACCCCGTACTTCGCCAGCACGAGATCGTATACTGATGTAACAGTGATCCAGCGATCTTCAACCCGGATGCGGCGCACAGGGATTTGACGCTCCATTACATGACTTCCTTCATCATCGAAGTAAGGCAGGTGCACGGATACGAGATCATGATGTACACCGAGCATGGATAGTCTTGGATCGATCGGCTCGCCCGTATCCACCTGTTCCATTTTGAGATTCCACGTACCTTCTTCACCCCAACGGAAGCCCATACTGCCTTTTGGAATGGCATAAGTACCCGTGTTCTCATCATATACAAGGGTTTTCCACGCCATATTGTTGCCTTGGATGCACAGGTCTTCCCCAAGCAGGAAACGTCCTGCAGTGTTCACGCCATCCTTCTCTTCCACAATCAACAAATTCGGGAAGTCCGTATATTGCTTCGCATAAGACATGAAGTAATCCGTAGGATGATCCAGATAAAATTCTTTCAGAATGATGTGCCCCATCGTCATGGCAAGCGCGCCATCTGTACCTTGTTTTACAGACATCCATGTGTCAGCGAACTTCACATATTCCGCATAATCCGGACTGATGGATACCACTTTGGTTCCCTTATAACGTGCTTCAGCAAGGAAGTGAGCATCCGGCGTACGTGTCATCGGCAGGTTGGAACCCCAGACCATAATATATCCTGAGTTATACCAGTCACTACTCTCCGGCACATCCGTCTGATCTCCCCAGATTTGCGGGGATGCCGGCGGCAGATCCGCGTACCAGTCATAGAAACTGAGAAGTGGTGAGCCTACCAGAGACAAGAAACGTGATCCTGCAGCATAACTGACCATGGACATCGCTGGAATCGGCGAGAAACCAATGATACGGTCTGGGCCGTAATCTTTGATCGTATGAATCATGGAAGCAGCAATAATCTGTGTCACTTCGCCCCATGACGCACGCACGAGTCCGCCTTTACCACGTACCGATTTGTATCTTTTTACTTTCACCGAATCATTTGCAATACTTGACCAAGCCTGTACGGGATCACCATGCGTTTTCAGAGCCTCACGCCACATTTCCAGGAGCGCCCCGCGTACGTAAGGATGTTTCACACGCAATGGACTATATAGATACCATGAGAAGCTTGCTCCACGCGGACAACCACGTGGTTCGAAATCAGGCATATCCGGCCCGGTTGATGGATAATCCGTCGCCTGTGTTTCCCATGTCACGATGCCATCTTTCACATAAATCTGCCAGCTGCACGAACCTGTGCAGTTCACGCCGTGTGTGGAACGCACCACTTTATCATGCTGCCAACGACGGCGATACACATCTTCCCAGTCCCGGTTAACCGGGGACATCTCACTCCAGCCTTCCGCGTTTTTTTCGCGTTTGGCAAAATACTTCAGTTTGCCCATCCAGGGCATGCTTTTGCTGCTCATTGTTGTCCTCCCACAATTGTGACCTGTTGATGCGATTTCGCACCCGAATTGGAGTTCGAGTTTGAACTGCATTCGAAGCTCTATTTAAAGCACTTGCTACTCTTCCTATCCTCCAATCTGCGACATATGCCGCAGCGTAGGCGTTCCGTTAATCTGCTGCCCTTTTAAGGCTTTTACCATGTCATGAGTTTCAGGTTTGGAGCCGAGCGCCTTGTAAAATAAATCCTGAACCGCCTTGTCGTCACCAACGAGCGGACGAACATTGTACTCATCCGACCAGTACAGACAAGGCTTAATGTTACCGTCAGCTGTTAACCGGAGCCTGTTGCAACTGCCGCAGAAATGACTGCTGACCGGATGGATTAGACCAAACGTTCCAGCGGCTCCAGCAATCCGATAACTATCTGCCGGACCATTGCCGTACACATCACCGCAGCTTTCGTAATTCCAATTGGCCCCACAAGTGTTCAGTACATGTTCAAGTGGCAAATAACTCGACTTCCAACCAGTTCCACTATCTCCGATGGGCATGTACTCAATAAATCGAATATCAATTGGATCTTCCAGCGTCATACGCAGAAAATCCTCTACCTCATCGTCATTAACACCTTTCATCAGTACAACATTAAGCTTGATAGGCTGGAATCCAGCCTGTTGACTAGCTTGGATGCCCTCCAGCACACGTTGTACCTTACCGCCCCGGGTAATACGCGCGAATCGCTCCGGTTTGAGCGAGTCCAAACTAATGTTCACACGTGTCAGACCTGCAGCCTTAAGCTTCTCAGCATAAGCCGCCAAATATATGCCATTGGTTGTCAATGCAATGTCTTCAATCCCCGGAATAGCGGATAACATGGCAACCAGTTGATCCAGCCCCTTGCGAACCAGAGGTTCTCCGCCGGTCAATCGCAATTTCCGTATACCTAGCGGAGCAAGTGCCTGGACAATCGATGTAATTTCTTCATAGGACAGGATACGTTCCGTCGGTTCAAACTGCATTCCTTCTTCCGGCATGCAGTACACACAACGCAAATTACATCGATCCGTAACCGATATACGCAAGTAATCATGTACACGTCCAAACGGGTCTATTAGCTTTGATTCCATACACGTACCTCCTTTCTCTCGGGTGCTGTCATGACATCGGCTGAAGGAGAACACTCGCTTCCTCACATGTATTGTCAATCATGGGCTTAAGCATAATGATGTCTGGCTCTGCTAACTGTGCAAAATATCACAAGAGCTGAAACATAACGCACAGTTGCATATTTATGAAAGCTCTGCGAGCCTTTTCCGAACTGGATTCCGGATAAAATAAGGCGAGATTATGACAAAAATAAAGGTGTGAGCAGGCTCACACAGCTTTCCTGTCTGCTTTTCTATAATCAAGTTGCAACACACCACACTAATCCCAATTTGGAGGAATGACCCATGAACACATATGCTGCAACGATTAATGCCACAGAGTATCCACCTCATTTGAAACATAAAATTATCTTTGAAACGTTTGAAGCCCTTCAGCCCGAGGAAGCGATGCTGCTGGTTAATGATCACGATCCAAAACCGCTCCGCTTCCAGTTTCAATCGACACATCCTGACGGCTTCGGCTGGGAATATATCGAACAGGGTCCTATAACGTTTCAAGTCAAAATTACTAAACGATAGATTGGAGTTGGACGGGAATGGCGCATGTTGAAATCATTAACGATACTACACTGCGTCTGACGCTGGGACTCGAAGATGCTGTATCCATGATCCAGATCGCTCAGCGTGAGCAGGCAGCCTATGCACAAGAGATCATCACGATTTATGAGAAAATGCCCGTGTTCGAATTTACTCATTTCTGCTTCTATGCCTATGACAGTGCGAGACTGTTTGAGCGTGTGCTTGAGATGGACCCCAAAACCTATCTCTCCTTCTCTCTTGACGCACCCGACGCATTCTTCTATGCCTTGTACGGAGGCATGGCCGCTTTATATGAATCTTCGATCAAGCTGGTTCAGCAGACGCAAGCAGCTACGGCAATCAGCACCGAAACGGATGTGAACRTTCATGCTTGAAACCGAAGTTAATATTGTTGAACTGGACGTCCGCCCTCATCTGAGTAAAAAACTGGAGCCTTTTCAGCTCATTATGGATACCGTTAAAGAACTGAAACACGAAGACGTATTGGTTCTGCACGCGCCGTTCAAACCGACGCCACTACTTGGCATTCTGAAAATGAAAGGATACTCCAGTACATCGGAACGTCTTGAATCCAATCATTGGGTAACCACATTTGTTCATAAAAAAAATAAAACCGCTGCAGCGAAAGTCTCTGCGGCGGTTCAATCCAAATCTTTGGATCGGCAACCATTAGCTGCATCTTCGATTGAAGATTTGGCCTTAAACGATGTCAACTCTTCCTGTGAAGGGCAACCTCCAGCGATAGCTGTAAATTCTGGATCAGAGCTTTCAGCACAAGATACAGCATCTACATTGCTGGAGCCGACCATCGTTCTGGACAATCGCGGACTAGAGCCACCTCAACCGATGATGCGCACATTAGCCGCTCTCGAACGCTGCAAACCGGGAGAAGTTGTCCTCATTCATAATGACCGCGTGCCCGTTTTTTTGATCGAGGAATTGAATCAGCTCGGTTGTCTTTACACCGTTGAGGATCAGGCGGATGGTACAGCCAAAGTCAGAATTGAAAAAGGGTAAGGGGGCGAAAGCCATGTCCAGGTTGCCGTTTCTTTTTATCATCACGGGCATCGTTGGATTTGTAATGTATCACGCATTCTCCTTGCTCTCATTAACAGGCTGGCTAGGTGATGAATTAAGAGGACCCGAAGGCTGGTTTCATGCCCATTTGTTTGTGCTCGGGTGGGCCACCATGCTGGCAATGGGTGCTGTTTATCAGTTGATACATGTCATTTTGCAAACGAATATCTACAGTACAGTGCTCGGTTACTGCCACTATTTCTTGTTCACCATCGGCGCTACCGGCATGTTAATGGGATTCATCCAGGCTGATGTAATCTGGATTGCCTGCTCAGCAACGCTTGCACTATTCGGCATCTTGTTATTCGGTTTGAACATGGCTATCACCCTCTATCGTGCTTCCATTTGGAACCCCGTAACGATCAGTGCGGCATGCGCCTGTCTGTACCTTGTGCTTACCGGATTATCCGGCATGCTGATGGGACTGAATTTTGCTTTTGGCGACTGGAATGGTCTGCATCAACGATTGTTTGGCGCTCATATCTGGATGGGAACCCTCGGATGGTTTGGCATGTTAATTACCGGATTCAGTTACAAAATGCTGCCGATGTTTTATTTGTCCCATGATTTCTCCATCCGATTGCAAAAGATGGTTCTGGTTCTATGGAATGCTGCTGTTATCACCGGAGTGATCGCATTCCTGACAGGTATTCAAGGTGGCTTGCTCTGGTTTGCGCTTTTGCTTTTGACAGGAGCATTGATCTGTTATGTGTACCATCTGGAACAAATTCAGGAGAAACGGCATAAAAGCAATCCTGGCCCCGGAATCCGCTGGACGGTCTATGTAAGCCGTGCCTTGCTCGTATATTCCACGGCTCTGTTAATCTATAGTGCGCAAGGGATGGAGCTGTTACTTGATTCACGTGTTGTGCTTCTGACAGGCTGGGTATATCTTGGAGGCTGGGTATCCCTGACGATCCTCGGATATGCTTCCAAAATTGTGCCTTTTCTATGGTGGACCCACAAATACGGCAAACTCGCCGGACGTCCTGGCACCCCACTCATGGCTGGTATGTTAAGTGAAAAAAGGATCAACCTTGGAATACTTGCGATGGTCGCAGCAAGCCTGCTGTTAGTCAGCGGTATTCTGATCAATCTGGCCGAAGTGATGATGGTTGGCGGAACATTATTGTCTATGATCTCGATTGTGTATATTTCAAATATCGCTTTGGTATTCAGACGTTAACAAGATGGATTGGAGCGTGGAAAAGATGGAACAAATCTCACATTTACTCGAGCATTTAAAAGAAGTCTATGACCCGGAGCTTGGTGTCAACATCGTTGACCTTGGCCTTGTGTATGAGGTAAAGGAAGAGCCAGATCGCATTCAGGTCCGAATGACACTTACTACACCCGGCTGTCCGCTGCATGACACCATCGTCGGTGCGGTGAAATGGGTTTTACAACAAAATACCGACAAGACCGATATTGACGTACAGGTGGTATGGGAACCGCAATGGTCTCCGCAGCTGATGTCCAGAGAAGCCAAAGAAATGCTCGGATATTTCTAACAGATGCTCAAATTAAGGATGTTGGCGGAAGGAAATATGTCCAAACAACTCAGTCTGTTGAACACCAATACCCCAAAAAACGTACTCAAGTTCTGATCTCTTCAGGCCAAGGTACGTTTTTGTATGCACTCCGTTTTGCACGGAAAAGAGATGCACTGTACCAAAGAAAAAGAACTCCTCGCGGAGTCCCCATTCCCTATTATTTATCCACTTCTATTGGCTATTAGATATCCTTGGCATAAGATGCTTCCGGCACTTTGCTCAGCACTACGAACAACCGAACCTCCGCATCACTCGTGTTATGGAACGCGAATTCAACCTCACCTCCGCAAGACACCACGTCTTCTGCCTGGATCTCATGCTCTTTTCCATCCAAAATCAATGTGCCTTTGCCTTCAACGACGAGAAGTGTGAGGTCTGCACCGGGATGTTTGTGAACAGGAAGCTGTTGTCCTGGCAGAAAATGAAGTACAAAAGTTACACCGCCTCCTTGTTGAAACAACACCCGTTTTGTGAAACGTTCCGTACTATATGCTTTAACTTCTTGTAATGACGTAATACTCATGATCATCATCCTCCTGTATTTGTTCTGGTTATGTATCCATCTTAACGCGAAAAAGCCTGCATCTCCTTGATTCAAATCAAGAAAACACAGGCTGTGGTGCACCGATTGAATTACCGGCTTTTCATAAATCCAAAAACTTAATAGAGATCTATATTATAATAGAAGAAACCCGTTCATATTACCAACCGACCTCTCTTCTCCGCCAGATCAATCGTTGCGTGCACCCCCGAGTTAAATTCCAGAAAATCCTGCTCCACCCCGTCACTAAAAATAACCCCATCCTCCGGCATCTGCGAAACGATGTGAAGTGGACATTCCGCATGAATCTGTCCAAAAACAAGATTGGCCGCTGTGGTTCGACTCGGAAACGGTTCACGTACAGTAAAGTATAAATAAGGGGCATCCCATGTAAATCCGTTATTGTTCAATCCTTTATCCGAAGCTGTTCCTGTTAAGTCAACTGCTCTTTCTGCACTAGCCAGTCGATCCCCATCCTCCCTTCTCACATGCTGCCAGGCCGCCGAACTGACAATGCCTGAAGCTCCGGCCAGTACACTCTTCAACCATCCTGTTGATCCCATGCCCGTAGATACAATAATGCCGCTTGACGAATGATTTTCGATCATATTTCCCAATCGCACTTCATAACGGGCAGACACATGTGTCTTCCGACCAATAAACAGATCATTGACGCCGTACAGCACCTGTCCGTCATTTAATTCAACTTTGGCAAGGGTAACTTCCTTAAGCGCGCGTTGTCTACGAATCACATCTGGAACAATGAAGCTTAGATCCTCAACTGTAAAAGGTAACAGCACCCCGTCCCACCGCATCGGATCTGGATTCACACCAATGAGCGGCTGCTCGGTAACATATTTCAACGTATTGGCAACCAAACCATCCTGCCCGACCACAACCACAATATCTTGTTCTCCAAATATAAAATTGGGGACATGCTCCCGGTCAATCATCTGAACACGTCCAAGTTGACTCAATTGTTGTTGAGCAAGCTGTATCGATTGCTTGTAACGTCGATCCTCTTCGACGTAATCGCTAAAATCAGCACCAAGACGTTCAATGTAAAACTGAGCTTGCTGTACCGTATTGTAACGTACAATCAATTCCTCCAGTCGGCTTCTGCGCTTGACCAAAATTAATTTATGCTCACTCATAGGTTCATTCATCTTAACCATCTGTGATTTCACCTCCGTTTTCCCTTTGACTTGAGGACAACCGTTATTGATTTTTTTGGTCTTGGTTTTTTTGACTTGTCTCACTTGTCTGACTTGCCCGCTTCACCAGATTGGCTTGATTGTCTGACACGTTCGGCCTAACTTGACTGGATCGTATAAACCGTGTTCTGGAAGCGGATAGATTGGTTTGTTTCCCCCATCCAACAATCATCGTGCTGCCCCTCCCTTACCTCTTCCTTCTGCTGGTGCCATCAGACCCTGTAGCAGATCTGGCGAAATGTTAAGTTGTCCGATCTTGCCAGCATTCTCGGCCAGTTCCTGGAACGCAAGTGCAATTAGTTTATCCGAATTCATGCCCATATTGGCCATGGCCTGTAATACATTCGGCTGTACATGTTGAAGCGAATTCATGACTGCTGCAATCTCATATGCTTTGGCATCTGCTTCGGCATTCTTATTCGCAATGGTAAGTTCGATTAACTGCTGCTTACGCTCTTCCATCGCGGTATTAAACTGAAGCTGCTCCTTCTCCATCTCGTTCTGTTTCTGTTTTACTGAGCGTTCTGCCTGCAATTGTGTTTCCCGAATCTGCTGCTTTTTCGTCTCCACCGCAATCTCGGTATTCAGTTCATTTTCTTTCACACGGCGTTCCTGCTCAATCGAAGCATTGCGCCGTACATATAAAGCCTCATCTGCCTGTCTTAGAATTTCTTCTCTCGCCTGTGCCTCCAACGCGCGCATCGTTTCCTTGTTTGGCAAAATAGCCAGAATGGATAGATTCATCAGCTCAACGCCAAGCTTTTCCAACTCTTCATGCTGCGCTACCTCCCGTTTCATACTGCTGGCAAGACGTTCACTGGATTGAATTGCGTCTTTTAACGGCAACTGCTCCAAATATTTCTTCGTGAGCACTTTTGCAATGGTAATCACCCGCTGATCCAGCTTGTGAGGATCATCAGACATATATTGATTTTTGCGCAAATTATACGTGTAATTCAGGCTCTTTGTAATTTTGCCATAATCCATAATGCGATAGCTAAGTTGTCCCTGTACGGTAACCGTCTGATAATCCGCTGTAATCTCCTCGAACATAAAGGGCACATCCACAGAAGAAACCGGCAATACAACAACCGAAGTCGTTGGCTCGTAATAATAAAAGGATAAACCCACACCTTCGCGCTGTACTCTACCGTTTTTCACTTTCATTACATATTCACTCGGTTGAAACTTTACAAATCGGAATCCAAACATGGCTCATTCCTCGTTTCTCGTTAATGTCGTTTTGATATTATCGAAATGATAACAAATGATTTTGATATTGTCAATACGACATTAACAAAATTCGCACGAAAAAAGAGATCGCATCATGGATTCGACCTCTTCCTTATCTATATGTCATTACGATTTAATTAAGTCAAGTTACCGTATCTAATACAGCTGTTCAAGCAATCTCGCTACTGCAACGGCGCCTTGCGCACGATTAGCAGTTTGTTTGGGAGCAAATGTGCTATCAGGCAAGCCTTTTAGTATGCCAAGTTGTACCATAGATGCCACGGCGTCCTTCGCATACTCATGAATGTCTGCTTGATCTCTGAACTTCATCTGAGCAGCGCTTATCGTAGTGGAATTGTTATTACGTTCTGCCGCTTCCATCGCTCGATCCAGCATAACAGCCATATCTTCTCGGGAGATACGATCATTCGCACCGAATGTTCCGTCAGCTCTGCCCTGAACAATGTTCATTGCAAGGCCTGCGCGAACCCCATCCGCATACCATCGATCTGACTTGACGTCTGTTGGTAGTGGCTTAGCTGAAGAATCTGTGTGATTCGTTTTTCCAATCCCTTTAACGAGCATCTGTAAAAATTGGGCACGGGTGAGTTCACCCTGCGGTTCAAAACGTGTGTCACTCATACCTGCAATGATGCCTTTGCTATAGAGATGTTGAACCTCTGGAATTGCCCAAGCATGTTGCTGCAAGTCGGTTAACGGCACTTCAACATTGGTAATGACGTAACTGCCAGGCATAGACGGCTTGAACGCCATCGTAGCTGTAGCCTGCTCATACTTCGTATAAGTGACAGGGTGTAATTCACCGTTTGTTGAGATGGAGTTGACAACCATGACCGTTTGATCAACTTTGACTGGTTGTACATCAGACAGAAGCACTTCAACTGTCTTATCCTCCCACTGGATTGACTTGTTATTGAGCAGCATCCGCACATCAACTACAGGATGATTGCCGATATGATCTCGCTTCGCAGCAGTCACTTGCTCTGCGGAGCCTTCCGCAACGACAACGTCCAACGTACCTGTAGTCTCCGCGATTGTCATCGGCAGGGTCCTAAGCGGGATACGGACTGTCGTTTTGCCTGTCACCACCTCAATGGATTGCACTTCCTCCGAACGAATCCATGAAGAGAGCTGACCTGCTGGCACTTGGAACGTCACCGCTTTGGAACTATCGGGCACATCGCCCACAAGCTTCAACGTACGTTTGCCGGAATCCATCGATTTCAAAGCTTGAGCAAGCTCAGCTGTACTTGGACGCACCGCATATGTGCCATCTCCAGTTGCTGTTCCTTTTACAGTAATAGAACCGCCCTCAGTTTCGCTACCATGTGTTGGTTGAGTTGAAATTACCGGATTGTTCGTACTTGTTGAAGGTACGGATGGACCGGAAGGATTACTTGGCTGAGATGGTTGTTCAGTGCCCGGATTGGTCGTCTGAGGTACCAGTTGTGCAATGGCTCCCTTCAGAAGTTGATCCGCATTAATTATTTCTTGTTCTGAAGCTTCCGCATCCAGAACAAGCTGCCGAGCTTGCCCCAACACTTTACTGAACACACTCCAGCTTGAAGCCGTGTAATCGGTTTGTTTCAATGCTTCCCCAGATGTAACGGTTGATTTTAATACGGTTTTGTCAGCCGGAATGGTACCATAAGCCTCGAATTCCATGAATCCAACCCATGTCGGTCCAGCGGTAATCGTTACACGAATATAACGTCCCTCAGTTCCCTCGGGGAGAACATGACTGGGGGAAGTGGATACGACAACATCACTTGTCGTATCAACGACTGTCTTGAAATGCTCATTATCATCCGATATATCAATTCTGTATTTGATACCACCGCTCCACATCGACATTTCGATTTTACGGAGATTTGCAACGTGTTTAAGATCCACCGTCCACCAGGGATTCTCATTCTGTTTCCGCTCTGTTCCCCAGGACGTATTAGGATTATCGTCGATCGCACCTTCCGGCGAGTTGTCCTTACCACCGCCATTTCCTGCACTGCTTGAAGCTGTAGCTTTTTTACCTGTTGTTAAGGCATCCAGCTTAATTAGCCCACTAAAGGCTTGTTTCAATGAATCCAGTCCTGTATTCACATCAGACTGTTTAGCTTCTGCATTGTCTCTGACTTGAATAGCGGCCTGTAGCGCCAGTTGCAAAGAAGACCAACTACGACGTGTATATGAAGCTCCGTTCTCCTGTTGCATCAACTGAATGTACTCAAGCAGTTTTGTTTTATCCACGTCAGACAAGCCTCTTATGGCTGCTTCAAGACGCTCTACCGCTATATTTGCATCTGTCTGTGTAGCTCTTGGGTCAGCCACAACGGATTTTGCATGTTCCAATGCTTTACTGAATACAGTCCATGTTGCAGCCGACCAATTTGCCTGCTGATACGTCTCTGCTTTTTGAATTGCAGCCAAGACCTGTTTAAAGTCCGGTGTTATCACACCAAGCTCTGACAAAACACGTTCCAGAGATGTTGTCGCTGCATTGGTTTCCTCTTGACTTACACCGCCCGGTGTATACGCCTGAGCATATACATTTTCTGCTGCAGTGATTGCTGGTTCCAGACTACCCCAGGTTTCTGATGTGAAGTCACTCGCTACCAGCGATTTTGCTCGTGTCAGTGCTGCTGCGAGCTGCTGCCGAGCTGTCGGCAGCTGTTCCAGTCCTCTTTTGTACACATCGAGAGACCATAACGCTCTTCCTTCATAAGAGTGCCCACCATTCGCTGGATACTCATCGTAATCAAACATGCTCTGATTCTCCCACGCGTCGCCTTCGGAAGCAATCCAGCCTACACCTACCGGAATCCATGCCGGCTCCCAGTAGAAGAAACCTGCCCCGCGATTATTCGGTACATTGGCAATCAAATCCATGATACCCGCGATGGCATCGTATTGACCTTGCACCGTTGCAGGGAATGTTGCTCCTCCTTGAAAGAGTGCTTGATCCGACCCGATAATATTACCATGCGCGTCCCCGTTTTTATAAGTGAACGGATAGGATGTTTCAGCTATAATGACATCTTTCCCAAAAGTTGCTGAAACGTCGTTCATCGTTTTCTGCACATCGGCAAATGTACCGTGCCAGAACGGATAATACGAAAGTCCAATGATGTCATAATCGGAGTCGAGTCCTTGTTTTTTCAACTCATCAAAATACCATTTGAATGTCTCTGCCTTGCCACCTTCAGCCAGATGAATCATGATCTTCGCCCGATCAGCTGCATTAACATTTCCTTCGACTGCACGAACCCCATTGATCCCCTGCTTCAGTAAAGCTGCATTTTCCTTAAAATTCACATCGCTGCTTAATCCGTTGAGAAGACCACTATTAATCTCGTTACCGATCTGTACCATATCCGGCATCGCACCAGCCTGCTTCATTTCTCCCACGACTTCAACCGTGTAATCGTATACCGCTTTTTTAAGCCCTTCGAAACTCAAATTCTCCCATGCTTTCGGTCTCAACTGCTGACCTGGGTGCGCCCACTCATCCGAGTAATGGAAATCCAGCAGCACCTTCAAGCCTTTTTGCTTCGCACGTACAGCCATTTTGATGACATCAGCTTTATCATTATAGCCACCTGATTTTTGTGGATCATTCCACAAACGCAGACGCACATAATTGACACCGCGATCCATGAGGATATCAAGCAAGTCCCGCTCGGTGCCGTTGCTATCCAGATACTTCCCACCCTTAGCTTCAATCGCCGTAAGAGTCGAAATATCAACGCCTCTGACATAATCAGAACGATACTCTTGTACAACAACCGTTGCTTGAGGCATTTTGTCAGTCCCATATACGGCACCCGTCACAGAGAATGATCCTGTTTTTTCATATTGCGATGGATCAATGATGTCCCATGTGACAGGAACGAGGCCCGACTTCTCATTCGTAAAATTGGCTTTGATTTCCGCTGGTAGATTCGGAGCACTTCTTGGTAGTGTACTCACTTGAATAGGATCATAACTGATAATGTTGGCTGGCTCCATACCCTCTGATTCTCCCCACACTTTGAACTCCAATATTTGGGACCAAGCTCCACCTTCTTTGTAAAAAGAAATATTAAGCTTGATATAACGTACATTATTTTGATGAAAGGTCAGATTCGAAGTCTGTTTTGCATCCGCATTATCGTGTTGATCGGCAACAGTAGACCATTGCTGCTGATCAGTAGAAGTTTCAAGTGAATACTTCACAACCGTATTCTCTCTCCACATGATTTCCGCTCCCGACAGATTGTACGTGTCTCCCAGATCAATGATGACCCACTCCGGCTTTTCCGGTGTCACTCCAACTTCTGTACTCCAATGGGTGCTCACATCGCCATCGACCAGATGAGCTTTATCGCCTCCCCACCTTTTTTCATCCGAACTCACCGTTACTGTCTTGTTCAGCGCCACATTATTTTTTGCCGCCTCTGCTGGTCTGGCGATCAGACCCAGATCACAGAACAACAACAATAAAACAAGACAGCCACTTATGTACCTCTTCTTCACCCTTGATCTCCCCTTCTCGTATTTAATTGTGCTTGGATCAATGAATGTCATGAATCTACCCCATTGTAAGCGCTTCACGGTACTTTACAACACGGCATTATCCAAAGGAAACAGCTGTTTTTTTAACAATGTCTATTTTTCTAGCCATTGTCCTGCCTAGCGTAATCCTTATTTTCCAGCCTTAGGGAGATGAGCAGGCCTAATTTTTTTTCAGCGAACCCTATCAAAAGCAAAAAATCTGTTTGCCCGCCTGGAGGCGGAACACAACAGATTTAATGGCTTACTATGTTTTTCATCATTTAATAAAATCGTATAGATTTATCTATTATTTCGCCAGCTTCAATTCAAGACGAACCTGGATATCATTTTCAGTTGAAAGCACAACCGAGTGTGGGTTTTTCATGCCAAAATCTTCGAATGTAACCATCGTTGTTCCGGACAGCAGCACTTCATTATTTTGATAAGCCGCTTTGGCGTCAAACGTAACTTCCTTTTCGATACCTCTTACGGTAAGTGTGCCTTTCATTTTCAAATCAGCCGTCTGTCCTTCTGTCCATTCGGAAGGCATACCTTCAATTGATGTGGCTTTAAATGTTGCTTGTGGAAATTGAGCCATATCGAAAAAGTCTGCACTTTTCACATGCTCATCCCGTTGCCCATTACCAGAATCGATGCCGTTTACCTCGATTGTTCCTTCTGCTTTCGACTGAGCCGGGTCATCCACGTTAATCGTCCATTTCCCGCTAACCTGCTCGTCCACAAAATTCACGGTTTCCTGTGAAGTGGTTACTGAGAAATATACTTTCGAGCCCTGACTGATATTCCAGTCCCCGTTCAGCTGGTCTGCTCCAACCTTTTTATTTTCAACTGCTTTTACCGTACCGCTATCTGCAGCCGTGGTGGATGAAGCCGCATTAGCCGGAAGAACCTGCTCAATCTCGACATTGTTTCCCAAGTAACTATTTGCAAAGTAATAACCGCCCCCACCAATAATGGCTACTGCTGCTACCCCTGTAATAATCCACGTTTTCGCTTTTTTATTCATCTCTATGTTTCCTCCAGTATAGTATGGTTTGTTGTTTCTCTTGATTTGGATTTTAACAGCCCAATGTGTCAGGAAGAAGTCAAGATGAAATTCTTTTTCATTTTTTTTCAAAACGTGAAAACAGGATTGGCTTTATGCCCTACCTCATGTAAAATCAGTACACAAGCTTGTCTGTGAAAGGAGAACACCCGGTTTGAAATCTGTACTTATCGTTGAGGATGAGCAGGCAATCGCACGTGTTTTGGCTGCTTATCTGAGAAAAGCTGAATTTGAAGTTCATCATGCAGCGGATGGTCAGGCTGCTTTAGCCCTTTTCGATTCCGTAAATCCTTCCATTGTATTACTGGACGTGATGCTTCCCGGGATGGACGGGTGGGATCTGCTGCGAATTTTTCGGGAAAAGAGTGCTTGTCCCGTCATTATGTTAACCGCACTGGACGATATCACCGATCGACTCCATGGTCTGAATGCCGGTGCTGATGATTATATGAGCAAACCGTTTGTACCCGAGGAGGTGGTCGCACGTGTGAATGCTGTACTGCGGCGGAACCCACACTGGACTTCCGGAGGACAGGACAAGCGTTCTTTTGGCAATATGGTTATCGACCTTGCGGCTAAACAAGTTCTTCTGAATGGTGCAGAGGTTGCACTCACACCACGCGACCTGTCTCTTCTTATTTTTCTATCCGAACATCCCAACCGCACTTTCACCAGAGATCATCTGATTGAACAAGTGTGGGGACTCGACTATGAAGGCAGTGATCGTGCTGTAGATCTATCCATCAAACGACTGCGTCAGGCACTCTCCCATTGGACAACAGACACAGGGGAAATCCGAACGTTGCGAGGAATGGGGTATCAATTTTGGATCGCCAACTGACATCAATTAAACCGAAGCGAACGACATCTATTTTGTCACATTGGACACTGCGTTACTTCCTGATTCTATGTATTGGCTTCTCCGTGATTGCAGCCGGTGCGCTGTACTGGATACGAACAACATCGATTGAAAAAAGTCTAAAAACCGCTGAGCTACTCGGTTGGGAGATTGCTGATCGAGTAACCGTGAAGAACCACAAAATTCAGGTTCCACCTGATTTGAATACCATTGTAAGCAGCCGGGAAAAGCTGTTTAATACCGATCAGTATTTTTGTGTCATGGTGCTGGACAATAACAATAAGCTGGTTTTTTCTCAACCGAAAATGGTGCAAGAAGATGTCTATTACCGGCTGTCCGATGACTTTCTTGAACCACGTAACAGCAAGTATGCTGGTGTAACGGTAGATATTGCTGACGGGAATCAAACGATTGGCAAAGTATGGGTCATGCAGTCCAAACAATCCATTACGTTCGGTCCAGAAACAATCTGGCTTGTCGCATTGATTTTTGGAGGCCTTATTCTCTGCGGCTGGTTCACAATTTATCTGCTGTCCAGCAAACTATCGAAACCGATTCGGCAAGTGGCTTATGCAGCAGAACAGATTCGCGGCGGGAATTACGATGTAAACCTGGATATTAAAACACGTGAACGGGAAATGAACGAACTTGTAGGTTCTTTTGGGGATATGGCAACCCGTCTGCGTCAACTCGAAGAATGGCGTGCACTTTCTCTTGCGGGCGTAAGTCATGAGCTCAAAACACCTGTCACATCGATTAAAGGATTGGTTATGGCTGTGCGAGACGATGTTGTCAGTCCGCAGGAAGGCAAAGAGTTTCTGGATATCGCTCTGAAAGAATCAGAACGCATGGAACGGATGATTGCTGATCTGCTCGATTATAATGCTATGACCTCTGGAAGTGTTGCCGTTCGGAAGGAACGTACCGATCTGAAACTGCTTGTTGGTGAGATCATTTACCAATGGAAAATTGCCTATGAAGAACATATTCCAGAGGTTCAGCTTCATGCGCCATCAGATTCACTATACGTGTTGGGTGATGCACTCCGTATTCAGCAGATTATTGTAAACTTGCTTAATAATGGACTGCATGCCACAACGCCTGGCCAACAAGCCATATTCCACATGCATTTACGTGTAGAGGAAGACATGTTACATGTCGATGTGCAGGACAACGGCACGGGAATTTCTATCGAGGATCAGCGTAACATCTTCGAACGTTTCTATCGGGGAGAGCTGAAAAAACGACGTAATCGCGGCTTGGGTCTCGGTTTAACATACAGCCGTCTTCTTGCACAGGAGCAAGGTGGTACATTAACCCTCGTATCCAGCAGTCCCGAAGGAAGCACGTTTAGATTAAGTCTGCCACGCTGGGTATCTCAGCAAGAAGTGCTTATTCCCGAGAAAACCTACCGCTCACCAGTCAAAGCGAAGTCAGCACTGTAACTAGAATAGCCCGGCATTCCTTGCTATAAGGAGTGTCGGGGTTTACTCTAATCATTTGTTAAAAGGTAAAGTCATACAGGATTACAAGAGGTTACACAGAATTCAGAAATACTCCCCGCCTTGTCTCCCTTTCATACTTCCCTTCCCCTCGCCGCAACTTTACCTACCTTTACGTCTATCCTTGCATCACTCGAGGTCTGTATTCCTCGTATGCATCAGAGATCAGTTGCTTGTGCAATGCACTACTGCCAATAATGGCTTTGCGCTTTGCTTTTAACACAATTTGCTCCACATCTGCATAGCTGCAGCCAGCAAGACGTTCACAGATATAATCCTCCAGCCTGCTCTCCTGCTCAAAAGAGCCCACAAGTTTGCTAATGTACAGCCTGCGGCTACCTTCATCGGGCATCGTGTAGGTCATCTTGGTATCAAAGCGGCGCCATATCGCATGATCAAGCTGTGTCTCCAGATTCGTGGCAGCCACCAGAATGCTATCTCCTTCAAATTCATCCATACATTGCAACAGGGTATTCACTACCCTTGCCATTTCTTTTACCTCATCATTACTTTCTCGTGTCCGGCCGATTGCATCAAATTCATCCAAAAACAGGACGCATGGATTAAGTCGAGCATATTCGAACAGTTTGCGTACATTACTGCCTGTTTCCCCCAGATGACTGTGAATGAGTGCATCCAGCCTTACCATTACAAGCGGCAGCTCGAGTCTCTGGGCCAGATATGATGCGGTTAACGTTTTCCCTGTACCCGGAGGGCCAAACATCACCACTTTATTCGGAATGGATACATCATGCTCTCTGAACTTTTCCTTCATGTCCAGGATGGTAATGAACTCCTCAACAATGCGTTCATTTTCAGCTGAGAAGACAATATGTTGTGCTTTTCGTTTACATTCCTTCGGCGTGTAGAATGCCGCCATATCGATTCCTTTTGCACGAGGGATTCGGTTTGCGTGATTCATTTTACTCATGTGTATATGTGCTCCTTCAAGAAACATAGTCATTCGTATCCATATTTATTGTTAAAGATTTTGTTGTTGCTGACTGCTTGCCATTTAATCGTAATTTTTACTATTAAACAATAACATACAGATGCCACTTTGCAAAGATCAAACTCCTGATCAGCATCAGTATGTCTCCTGAGCCGCCATTCAGTTGCATGGGAAAGCAAAATTTGCTATTCTGAAAGTGCATCGTTGTGTATAACACAAAAAAGCCCTCCAAATTCATGAGAGCGTGAAAATTGTCCCAGATTCTACAAGCGGCAACTTGGGAATCCGGATCTTTATACCAACGAATGTAAATCCAACTAAAAGTGAGGTTAACAATCATGGCAAAAGACGTATTGTGTGAAGTAAACTCCTGTCGTCACTGGGCTCAAGAAAACAAATGTAATGCATCTTCCATCTACATCGTGAGCCACGCTTCCAAAGAAGCAAGCGAGTCTGCTGAAACAGACTGCAAAACGTTTGAAGTTAAATAAATCGATTTACTGCATTCCAAGGAGCCCATTCGGGTTCCTTTTTCTTTGTTTATTGTAGCAAGAATGATAATTATTATCAAGCCCTTGATGCAAATTTTTCACTCCATGGTCCGTAGCACATCAGACAACAACTTCACGTAGTATAGGATAGAAATAAATGTGCTCATGAACCATGACCAAGAGGTGAAGAACTATGCCCGCTAAAACCGGCATGCAGTATTGTGAACGAATTAACGCTCAGACCGTACCCTGTTGGTATAAAGGAGAACTGCTTACTGTTAAACGCTCGGAGCACATCGCCTTCTCCGGTTTGATGAAAACTCAAATGAATATGTACGACCTGCAATATGATCCACAGCTTACAGAACTTATGACGTATCCCTCTCCTAGCGATGGAAAGCCTGTAGGCATGTCCTTCCTGCCTCCAACCAGCATCAACGATCTCCACAAACGCCGTGAAGCGATGACGATATGGGCTCAGGCTCATCATGGTTTTCTGGGACGCTCACCTGATTACATGAACACAGCGATTATGGCGTTTTTTACCGCTGCCGACTTGTTAAACGACCTGTCCCCTCAGTATGCTGAGAATCTGAGAAATTACTATGCCTATTGTCGAGACCATGACATTACGTTATCCCACGCCTTTATTCAGCCACATGCGAGTAAAATTTCAGGACAAATGGATGCTACTGAAGATGCCATTGCTGCCAAGGTTGTCGATCGGACTAATGAAGGACTCATTATCAACGGGGCGTTTATGATGGCAACACAAGCCGCTACTTCAGATGAAATTTTCGTCTATCCATCCCCTTCGCCTGCACCTTTCGATGATGAAAATCCATTTGCTTTCTCGTTTGCCGTTCCTAATGATCTACCTGGTATCACTTTGATCTGCCGAGATACGTATGCAGCCGAATCCAACTACAATTACCCTTTAAGCTCCAGATATGAGGAGATGGACAATATCGTCATCTTTGACCATGTACTTGTTCCACATGACCGTATTTTTTTTGCGGGTAACGAGCAGATGTCTTCGACTCTTTTCAGCGGCAGTAACTTCCATATCCATGCAGGGCATCAGGTGTTAAGCCGTTATATTGCCAAAACTGAATTTATGCTCGGCACGATTCAACTTTTAACCGATACACTGGACCTGAAAAACGAAACCCATGTTGTGGAGAAGACAGCACGCGCGCTCGCAAGTCTCGAATCGTTAAAAGCGCTCGCACTTGCTGCGGAATCAGGTGCTGTACCAGACGGTAGGGGATATATTGTTCCAGCCTCTAAACCGCTGATGGCAGCCAATCTTCTTTATCCGAAGCTTTATCCCGAGCTGATCGAGATTTTGCAGTTGCTCAGTTCCAGCGGCATGATCATGGTTCCTCAGGAAGAGGACTTTCAGTCCGGTCCAACTGAGTCGTTGAACGTTTACCTCAAGGGCTCAGACATGGAATCCAAACAACGTAATGCATTGTTCCGTTTGGTCTGGGAGCTTGGAGCCGGGTCTTTCGGGGGCAGACAAACGCAGTTCGAACGATTTTTCTTCGGCAATACCATCACTGTCTCAAATCGCTTATACTCAGCCAGCTTAGGGGATGACTCACAGAGGGAACGCGTTCGTCAGTTCCTCGGGCATTCTGCACGGTAATATGTTTACAAACAACTCAGTGAGCACATCGGGCAACGACGCTGTCATACTCGTTGCCCTTCACACCAAATGGTCATATACCGTCATGAGTTCAGACGCTGGTCTACCTTCCCCCACACTCGGTAAGCCACACTGATCTCCGTAACCGATATGAAATACGCCTAGCACCCTCTCGCTCGAGGTTAGTCCCATCAAGTTCATAAATACCGGATGCTGCTGATAATCATTCATCTTCCAGACGGCATGTAACCCTTGTTCAGCAGCCAAAATGCAAAACCGCTTGCTCCATGCCTTCGCAGGCAAGACATGATCCTCTGGAGTATTGGTGGGAGCAACCACGACCAGGTGAGCCGGAATTGCTTCTGTATACTGATATGCTGCCTAGGTTCCGTGAGAATCCGCAAGATGAGGCGGGTAGCTCTGTCTGACAGCTTCCATGTAAAGTTGTCGCCCCTCACCGGAGAACAGCATAAAACGCCAGGGTGCTGGACTCAGAACATATAATGATGGATCAGCTTCATCCAGCAGCTTTCTTATGACAGATTGAGGTACAGGCATGGAGCTAAATTCATACGTTCCGACCCTTCTTTTTCCATGGCTAGTATCTTGCCTGAATACAGTCGTCACCTGTGTTCCCTCCTCCGAAATAGGTTCTGTTGCACTTCCTTGAAATGTTACATTAACCACGATTTTTGAGACTTTGTCCCTTCTGCTCTCCAGCGATCTACTTCTTCATGTACACGAATTTTGTCACTTGATGTAAAACGCTCTGATACCTGCTTTTCACTTTTGGGCATGCTGTCTCGAACCAGATGGATATAATCCATGGAACGCTGCAATGATTGGCGGCCTGGAATGTACCTGATCTTTCGTCCTTCCAGGAGGCAGTAAATTTCAATCATGCCGGGCAACTTGCCAAATGCTTCCCAGCAGAACACGCTGACCATATGTTGGAAAGCTTCCACAACGTTGGCATCATGAACCACCATGTATTTCTGAATCAGTAATTTGTCCCAACCTTCTGGCTGCCAAGCTGCCTGAAAGATGATTGACAAAGACATCTCTAGTGAAGGTACTTCTGTTTTCCATTGTTCAAACAATATAGCAGGGTGCTTCAAATCATCGTTTGCGGTAATAGCTAATGACAGTTCATCGATCAATTTATGTTTTACATCCCAATAATGCAGAACCGAATCAAAACCGTCAGTCTTTCTTGGCCACCATTTTTCAAGTACATACTGAATCGGGATTTCTTTGCGTACATCAGGGTCTACACTGTAAAAATGATTAATGGCATGACTCACCGCATATTGTACACGATGTCTCCATTGCAGTACCGGGCGCTGCTCAGCAGAAGGTTCAGGGCGGATGAACCGGTTCGGGCTGCGCAGCATCTCCTCCAGCTTATAGTCTTCAAGCAACCGTTCAGGAAGCTGATTCCCCCCCTGAGTCGTTGCACCACAGGTATCACGCTGCAACATTTCGATCAGGATACCTGTGCATCCGCAGTCACAAAACGTCTGCCGAAATCACGGCACGTTTCTTTCTCCTGCTCCAACGGACTGTATTCAATTTTCAACATCTCTGGTGATACTTCCGCCCCGCGCTCCTTCAGCTTCTCCGCTGTAAGATCAACTGCCCCGCAAAATTGTTCGTAGGATGTATCACCGCTACCGAAAACCGCAGCTCTCTTTCCGCTCAGATCAAGCTCATCCAGTTCTTCATAAAAGTCCAGGAATTCATCTGGCAATTCGCCATCTCCCCATGTATAAACACCGATCATGAATCCTTCATAATTTAAAACATCCACAGCATTGAAGTCAGTAACAGACTTCAGATCAACCTCATGTCCGCATTGTGTAATGCCTTCCACAATGAGTTCTGCTATCTCCTCCGTATTCCCTGTCATACTGGCGTAAGCCACTAACCATTTAGCCATCTATTGTCCCTCACTTTGGTTTCGTTATGTTCATCGGAGTTGCCTGAAAACTTCTCCGGATCGAGTAAAGATTACAATATCAAAATCATAAGTGATAATGATTATCATTGTCAAATTTATTTTTAATGATTTCTCTTTTTATTTTATGTCGAAATTCGTCTGTATACGGTTCGTTTACCGGGAGATCAACTGGCGTAGAGCCCCTTTTTTGTTGTACAATAGTATCCAAATGAATTTTGAAGGATGGATAAACCACTATGTACGTAGCTAAGAACTGGAAAGACTATGAAGTGATCGATACTGGAGGCGGCGAGAAGCTGGAGCGTTGGGGAGATGTTATCCTGCGCAGACCCGATCCACAGATTATCTGGCCGCTTGAAAAAGAAACTCATGAATGGCGTGAAGCTCACGGTCACTACCATCGCAGCTCTTCCGGCGGCGGAAGCTGGGATATGAAAAAACCGATTCCTGAACGCTGGACGATTGGATACGAAAACCTGAAATTCCACATCAAACCGACCAGCTTTAAACATACAGGACTGTTTCCTGAACAAGCTGCCAACTGGAGCTGGATGATGGATAAAATTTCGAATGCAGGACGCCCTATCTCGGTCCTCAACCTGTTCGCCTACACAGGCGGAGCAACCGTAGCAGCGGCATATGCTGGTGCTTCCGTTGTACATTGTGATGCAGCCAAAGGTATGGTTCAATGGGCAAAAGAAAATGTGCAACTATCCGGACTTGCTGATCGGCCAGTTCGTTTCATCACCGATGATGTGTTCAAATTTGTACAGCGCGAACAACGCCGCGGCAACAAATACGATGCGATTATTATGGACCCTCCTTCCTATGGACGTGGCCCGAATGGCGAGACATGGAAACTGGAGGAGAATCTCTATCCTTTCCTGAAATCCTGTATGACTATTCTTTCGGACAACCCGTTGTTTATGCTGGTGAATTCGTATACCACAGGTATCTCTTCAACGGTATTACGAAACATGCTGACGATGACCATGTCTGCCAAATACGGTGGAGAGATTACTGCCGGAGAGATCGGGTTGCCGATTACACGCAGCGGTATGGATCTGCCTTGCGGTATTTTGGGCCGCTGGGAGTCCTAATGATGTCCATTGATGTGCCAAAAGGTGGAGACATCGAAATTCTGTTTGAGGATAACCATCTGCTGGGCATTACGAAGCCAGTAAATGTCCCTACTCAGGAAGACGCATCTGGTGATCCGGATCTGCTCTCCTTACTTAAGCAGGATCTGAAAGAACGTTATAACAAACCCGGCAATGTGTACCTAGGATTGGTACATCGACTGGATCGCCCCGTTGGGGGAGCCATGATCTTTGCTAAAACTTCAAAAGCGGCTTCACGTTTGTCCGAAACGGTGCGTGGACGTCACTTTCGTAAAATCTATGCGGCTGTTGTTCATGGTAAGTTGCCAGCACGTCAGGGCACGCTTAAGCACACGCTGCTGAAAGACAGTAAAACGAACACCGTAACTGCTGTACCCAAAGGTACACCTGGCGGTAAAGACGCCGTTCTAGACTACCAGGTCATCGGAGAAACTGATCGTTACAGCCTTGTGCATATTGAGCTTCATACAGGTCGGTCTCATCAGATACGTGTGCAGATGAAAGAAGCCGGCTGTCCACTATTCGGAGATCAGAAATATGGTGCTAAAATAAACAAACCGGGGCAACAGATCGCGTTATGGTCTGTCATCGCAGCTCTTCCCCACCCTATTACCAAAGAGGAAATTGTGCTCCAGTCTCTCCCTGCACGAGAATTCCCATGGGCTGAATGGCCTCTGGATTTATACGAGAAAGCTTTCACTTGGAAGATCTAAACTGCATATTTAGATCGGATTAAACTACAAGCAGGACCTACCTGTACCTGTAATGTGTCGTTCGGATGCTACATCCCGGGCGGCACTTTTTTATCGGAAAATCATATAACATCTCTTCCAGCTGGTTTAAATTTTTTTTCAGAGACAGGAGCCGATATTATGACCCCGTTCACAAAACAGGTTGTCGCTATCATTGCTGCGATCCCTGAGGGAAAGGTAATGACGTATGGACAGATTGCAGCCTGCGCTGGAAGCCCAAGGGCGGCGAGACAAGTCGTTCGTATTCTGCACTCCATGAGCCGGAAGGAACGCTTACCCTGGCATCGGGTCGTCAATGCCAAAGGACAAATTGCCATAATCGATGAGGAATCACGCATGATGCAGGAAACCGAGCTTGTCAGTGAAGGTGTGGAATTCCAGCTGGGTGGGAGCATTGATCTCCAACGTTTCGGACACGTACCTGATCCAGAATTGCTGCTGCATGATTTAACTTCAATCAAAGATGAAAATGATTGACAGTATATTCTTTCGTGTGCTTAGTGATATGTCATATGTAAAATAAAAAAAGAGAACTCTCGGTGCCGTAGAAGATATGCCCTACTGGCAGTTCGAGAGTTCTCTTTCTCTTATTAATTTGTTACAGATTTCAAGTCTGATTTTAAGCAGTTGCTACTTTTTTAGCCTTTTCTTTATCCGCGTTTACCGGCTCGGTAGCCGGCTTCGTTTTCTGGATGAAGAACGCCATGATCAGCGCTGCAATCGTCATATAAGTTGCCACCGTAAAGGCATAGTTAACACCATAGATCGTTGCATCTGCGGTAGCAGCCATCATCGCTGTTTTGTTGTTCGGGTCAACTGTACCCGTAGCCAACGTTTCTGCCAGATGTGTCTTAAGCTTGCTGCTCATGATCGTTACAAGAATCGCTGTACCAATCGCACCAGCCACGGTACGCAATGTGTTCGACATCGCTGTACCATGTGCATTAAGACGTTGAGGCAATTGATTCAGACCTGCGGTCTGGATTGGCATCATCAACATCGACATCCCGAACATACGAGCGGTGTAGATGAACATCATATATCCATATGTCGTGTCAATTGACAAACGGCTAAGCCCCCATGTGGTAACCGCTGTAATAGCCAGACCTGTAACCGAGAGCCAACGTGCCCCAACTTTATCAAAGATGCGGCCTGTAATTGGGGACATAATGCCCATGAGAATGGCACCTGGCATCATAAGCAAGCCGGAGTCAATCGGCGAGAACTGACGAATATTTTGCAAAAAGATTGGAAGCAAGATCATGCCTGCAAACATCGCCATCGTAACAAGCATGTTAATGATCGTTGTTAAGGTATACATGTTGTATTTGAAAATACGGAACTCCAAAAGCGGATGATCTGTCGTTAACTGACGAATAACGAACAGAATCAGGGAAATGACACCAACGACAAGGCAGCTGATGACAACAGCACTTCCCCATCCATCTGTACCCGCATCACTAAAACCATACAGCAAACTACCAAATCCGAGTGTGGATAGAATTACGCCAACAGAGTCCAGTTTCGGCTTGGATTGACGTGTTACGTTTTTGACAAAAGCAATACCGATCGCTGTTGCGATCACGGAGAATGGCAAAATGATGTAAAACAACAATCTCCAGGAATAGTGCTCAACGATATAACCCGACAACGTAGGCCCAATCGCTGGTGCCAGGATCATCGCTATCCCCATCGTACCCATCGCCTGTCCACGCTTCTCTATCGGGAAGATCGTCAGAAATACAACGGTCATCAGCGGCATCAAAATACCGGCACCTGCCGCTTGAATAACACGACCGACCATAAGAATCGAGAAGTTCGGACTAAGTCCGCAGACTAGTGTACCGATCGTAAATAATGTCATTGCGGTTATGAAAATTTGTCGTGTCGAAAATTTGGCAATCAAGTATGCCGTAACCGGGATTAATACCCCGTTGACAAGCATATAACCCGTAGTAAGCCACTGGGCTTTGTTCGGCCCGATGCCGAGGTCATCCATAATTTTAGGAAGAGCCACGTTCATCAGGGTCTGGTTCAAAAATGCCACAAAGGCACCAATTAACAAGGCCGCTACAATGGGGCCTTTCTTGATGTTGTCCATCGCAGAAGATGGAGCTGTAGCAGTGGTTGCGCTCATAAGTTGTTCATCTCTCTTCCTTGTAACTTTTCAATCATCAGACTATGAATGCGAAGCAGGTGCTCTAGATCTTCCTTCGAAATTTCCAGTATAGGTGATACACGCTCCATCCAGAGCTGTTGTGTCTCTTGCTGTGCCTTTTCCCCCTTGGCTGTAATCTGCAACACCACAGAGCGACGATCTGCATCAGAACGTGTCCGCACGATGTACTCGCCCTTTACGAGACGTTCTACAACAGCACTCATCGAACTGCTACCCATATGGCACAGATCAGCAATCTCATTAATACCAAGAGCTGGTCGCTCTTTAAGGACAGATAACACCATAAACTGGATCGAAGTCAGCTCGATTTCCTTGTTTTCATTCCAGAATGCCCGGAAAAGCATCTGATTCACTTGTCGAAATGAATTGATAATGTAAAATACTTCATACGTATCCGTCATTGTTTCACCCATTTACTTATGGAATATAATATTTCGTACACGAAATATCAGGGGAACAATTACTTATTATAACAAAAATATTTACATAGTCAACTCTTTACATATGATTTTAAGAAAATAATATTAAGACATATTATTTTTGATGTATAAATTATATAAGCAAGTCCAGTAACAGCTAATCAGTTTGGTTGTAGCTTTTCCCTCAATGATGAGATTATGCAGTCATAACCTTGATCTTTAATATTGTTTTGTCATTATGAAACTAAAAAAACCTCCATTTCACTTGAGGCGAAATAGAGGTTGAATTAGGTTGATTTATTTAAGAAGTTTGAAAATAAGATCGGGTTTACGTTTTTAATCAATAGACTTTCTAGATAAACAAATTATGATTAGCCTGATCTGCTTGTCCGAGATAATATCCCACACCGCCAATGATAGCCTGATCGATTAATTCCTCACGTTGTATACCCATCAGATCCATGGACATCTGACAAGCCACGATCTCTACCCCTTGATCGATAGCAGATTTCATAAGTTGTTCCAGAGAGGCCACATTGTTTTTTTTCATTAGCCCCCGAATCATCTTCGGTCCTGCACCAAACATATTCATCTTGGAAAGTCCCAACTTCAGACTGTTGCTCGGCAACATCAGATCAAACATACGGGCAATGCCTGTTTTGACAGGTGCCTGCTGCATCTCTTGTTTTCGAATGATATTTAAACCCCAGAAGGTGAAAAACATCGTTACTTTACGTCCGCTGGCTGCAGCTCCATTGGCAATAATGAAGGAAGCTATGGCCTTATCAAGCTCCCCACTGAAAACAACCATGGTACTTGCTTTTTCAAACTGCTGTGAACCGCTAGTGACAGGTCGAGTATTCTTAGTTAAAACAGCTTCAATCACCCCGCCCTTATCCCGCTCCAGCTTCAGCACGTCAGAACCTGACATGGTCGCCCAAGCTTTAACATCCTCATAGAATCCCGGATCGGAAGCTCTCACTCGCAGTGTCTGCCCATCTGCCAACTGATCCATTTTTTGTTTCACCTCAATCAAAGGACCAGGGCAACTCAAACCACATACATTCAGTTCATTATCAATTCGCAGCTCATCAGAAGATGCTGTATACATTTTATTCTTTTCCTTAGCATCCATTAAAGTCCGCCCTTGCCCTTCCTGTTCTTTGCTATTGTGGCTTCCATTAGGTTCAACACTACCGGTGTCACCATTCTCGCTTATAGTCGATATGGTTGCTGGTTTGAATTGTGCCTGACGATACGTTTTATAACCGCCGCTCAAATTTTTCACCTGATAGCCATGTTGACGCAGAATTTGAGTAGCGGTGTAACCACGGAGGCCGACCTGGCAGTAAACCCATATTTCTTTGGAAGCATCCAGCTCTCCCATCCGCTGGCGAAGCTCGTCGACCGGAATAGACAGCGAACCTGGAATGTTACCGTTACGGTGCTCCAGATCACTCCGGACATCCACTAACACGGACTGGGCAGGGTCACGTTCTGCCAGCTGATCATACGTGTAAGAATGTACTCTTTCATCCATGATGTTTTCGGCAGCATACCCGACCATATTAACCGGGTCTTTTGCAGAAGAGTAAGGCGGTGCGTAACTGAGTTCCAGTTCCGTGAGATCTTGCACACTTCCTCCGAAGTGAATCGCCACTGCTATATCATCGATTCGTTTGTCCACACCTTCGTAACCAACACCTTGTGCACCTAAAATCTTCCCATCTGGAGCAAAGAGTAATTTCAACGTAACTGCACTAGAACCGGGGTAATAGGAAGCATGGGATGCTGGATGTACGATAACACTGCGATAGTCTTTCTGCATTCGTTTAAGCGTCTTTTCATTACTGCCAGTAGATGCTCCCGTCAAACCAAACACTTTGATGATCGACGTACCCTGAGTCCCTTTGTAAGTGTTTTGAAGACCAGCAATTTGATCGGCTACGATACGCCCCTGTTTGTTCGCAGGACCTGCAAGTGGGATTGCAGTCTGCGTGCCATGAATGTAATCTTTCACTTCTATGGCATCGCCGACGGCATATATATGTGGAACACTGCTCTCCATCTTTTCATTGACCAGAATATGCCCACGCGAACCGAGAGCTACTCCGCTGTTCTGCAAAAAGGAGGTATCCGGTACAACACCGATAGCCAGAATCACCAGATCAGCAGATAACACAAGTCCGTCTGACAGTTCGACACCAATTCCTTGTTCCAACGTACGGAAGCCTTGAACGCGCTGTGAAAATAAAAGCTTCACACCATTCTGCTCCATCTCTTGAGCCATTGCAGCTGCCAGTTCAGGATCAAAAGGAGTTAACACCTGATTATTACCTTCAATCAAAGTTACATCCAGTCCAGCTTCTCTCAAATTCTCAGCTATCTCTACACCGATAAATCCACCACCAATAACAATCGAACTTTGGTTGTTATAAGAATTTATTTGTTCTTTGATTCGATCAATATCCGGAATGTTCCGCACGGTATATATCAATGGATTGTCTTTACCTGGAAGATCAGGCACAAGCGGGCGAGCACCAGGTGACAAAACTAGTTCATCGTAGCTTTCCTCATATTGACCACGTTCGGCACTGCGTACCTGAACGGTGCGTTTACTAGAGTCAACAGCGATAACCTCGCTCTGTGTACGGACATCGATGTTGAATCGATCCTGCATGCCTTGCGGTGTCTGTACAAGCAGCCTTGCACGCTCTTCAATTGTACCGCCAATGTAATAAGGCAAGCCGCAGTTGGCAAAAGAGATATACGGACCTTTTTCAAACATAATAATCTCGGCCTGTTCGTCCAGGCGACGGAGACGCGCAGCAGCAGATGCTCCCCCTGCAACACCTCCGACGATTAACACCTTTTTACGTTTATTCATCTTCACATTCATCCTTTTCGAATAAAATCATGATCAACTGCTCCACACGGGGATCAGCGAGCACGTAATTAACCTCAAGACCATTTCGTTCCGTGGCAACAATGCCTGCACTGCGAAGCTTCTGTAAGTGCTGAGACACTGTTGATTGCGGAAGATCCAAGCATTCCTGCATATATGATACATTACATTTCTTTTTGCGCATCAAACCACGAACGATACATAATCGCACGGGATGAGAAAGTGCTTTAAGAAACTCCGCTGGTTCGTCAAACTGTTTTAATTGATTCCCATCAAACGCAGGTATATCCAAAATAACTCCTCCTTGAATCGCTATATTGTAATATTACGATATAGCGATTAGGTTGTCAATTTTTATTCCCGATAATCACACTACACCACAATCGACTTTGAATTATATTAAGCGCCCTGACTAATAAAGTAATGAATGAAAAGTGTTCATCCATAAAACAAACTCCCGGCCTAATAGCCAGGAGTAAACAAGTTCAACATTTGCTCTATTATCCTTTTCATCAGATCTAATCACTACCGACCTTAGATCTCCTTAGACATATTACTTTCGTTTAACCCGAACTAGTTAAGACTGGTTGTTGCACGTTTGTTTTGGGTGCCGTCATTTTTCCGAGCAGATAGACGAGCAATTGTTGATTGTGCATCGAAATATTGCTCAAGACGGAATTCATAAACTCATTGCGGATGTTTAAGCCGCGCTTGGTTTCCATTCTGCCCTTGTCTGATAGTGAAACCCACACAATCCGTCTATCCTGTTCATCGCGATCTCTGTATATGAGACCGTTTTTCTCCATTCGATCCAAGAGCATCGTAACAGCAGCAGGTGTTGTTGCTAAAAATGGAATTAGATCAGACGGTTTCATCTTTTTATGATCGTCAAGCACCTCCAACACGGCAAGCTGTGCTTCTGTTAACGAAGGGGCCAGTTCCTGATCCATATGCAATTTGTAATCCTTGGTTAATCTGGACCAGCATTTAGCGAAATCGGAATTATACATATACAATCACTCCTCCCGGCAACGGATAATCATTTCATTTGCTTAAGTTTTCGCGCTTCAAAGCCGCATTCCTGCTGCATTTTTTCAATTTCCTAGCGATCGACTATAATCGACGAAGGTTGTTAAACTTCGCTTGATGACGCGCTTCACTACCGCCCAAGAACTACAAAAAAAGACTCTTCACCCGACAGAATCAGCACTGCCAGCAAAGAGTCTTTCTTATGCTTTTTTAGGAAGTTGTCCCTGTTTGATTCTCATTAAAATCCTGAATCAACTCAGTGATTTCATCCAGCTTATCCACAGGAACAACTAATTTACCGATATGTTTACGTTCTGTAAGCGGAACGCTCTCGGATGAGAGCGTATGGGCTTGTCCCTCTTTGGTCATCACTGTCAACTGACGTTGCTCTTTACAGTAGAATCCACCCGAGATACGGCTACCATTTGGCTTGACACGTTTACCTTCTTTGAATTCAAAGGTAACTACGCCTTTACCACCACGGCTCTGCGGCGCATAGTCCAGAAGCAAGGATCGTTTACCGTAACCGAGGTCGCTCAATACAGCAACCTCTCCCTCATCGCCCTCTACCCACAGTACAGAGACTACCTCATCTGTATCTTTCAATTGAATTCCGCGAACACCGCCTGAGACACGTCCCATCGGATTCACTTCATCCTCACGGAAACGAATCGCCATCGCTTCTTTGGTAATCAGCATAATGTCTTTCCCGCCCGTACTCAAATGTACGGACAGAACTTCATCATCTTTACCGACTTTACATGCCGCTACGGCTCCAGACCGCTTCGTAATGTACTCCTTCAGTTCGGTTCGTTTAACCTGCCCCTTGCGAGTCACAAATACCAAGCTGTGATCTGGCTCCTCGAACGATTTAATTGCCAGCACACTGCTGATTCGATCATCCTTCGCCAGTGGTATCACATTAACAATGGCTGTGCCTGGATCTTTCCATTTGAATTCTGGAACCTGATGTACAGGCAGAAGGAAGTATTGGCCTTTCTGTGTAAAGACAAGCAGATTCTCCAGTGTGTTCACTTCTAACACCTGAGAGATATAATCTCCTTCTTTTACACCGCTAGCACTTCGTTCACCGCCGGAACGTGTGTAGGACTGCATGCTGGAACGTTTGACATATCCCTCTTTGGACAATGTCACAAATACATCTTCAGCATTGACCAGCACTTCGAGATTTACCTTGAGTTCCTCTACTTCACCCTGAATGGCGGAGCGACGCTCAATTCCGTATTTTTCTTTGATCTCCAGCAGTTCTTTGCGAATGACCCCGATCAGCTTGCGATCACTATCGAGAATCGAGCGTAGCTGTGAAATTTTCTTCATGAGATCATCCAGCTCTTTTTGCAACGAGTTAATCTCCAGATTCGTCAAACGATACAGTTGCAAGGTTAGAATGGAATCCGCTTGGCGCTCCGTGAACCCAAACATCCAGATCAGATTATTTTGAGCATCCTGACGGTTTTTCGAAGCTTTAATCGCTGCGATCACTTCATCCAAAATGTTAAGGGCTTTCACGAGCCCCTCCAGGACGTGAGCACGGTCTTCCGCTTTCTCAAGCTCATACTTGGTCCGGAAGGTTACCACTTCGCGTTGGTGAGCGATATAAGCTTCCAGAATGGATTTTAGACCAAGCTGCTGCGGCGCTTTATTCACAATCGCAACCATATTGAAGTTGTATGTGACTTGAAGATCGGTTTTTTTCAGCAAATAAGCCAAAATACCTTGCGCATCCGCTTCTTTTTTCAGCTCAACAACGATCCGTAGTCCTTCGCGTCCACTTTCATCACGAACTTCAGCGATGCCTTCAACTTTTTTCTCCAGACGGATGTTCTCCATCGCAGTAACAAGACGGGATTTAACCACCTGATAAGGAATCTCGGTAATGACGATCTGCTGCTTGCCACCACGCATATTTTCGATTTCGGTTTTGGAGCGTATGTAGATTCGTCCTTTACCCGTCCGATATGCATCCAGAATACCGTCTCCACCCATGATTAATCCACCTGTCGGAAAATCGGGGCCTTTCATAAACATCATGATCTCGTCCAGTTCAATGGATGGTTTCTCCATCAAAGCAATGCAGGCATCAATCGCTTCACGCAAATTATGTGGTGGAATTTCGGTTGCAAAACCGGAGGATATTCCGCTCACGCCATTCACAAGCAGATTGGGATAACGGGAAGGCAATACAACCGGTTCCTTGGCTGTATTGTCAAAGTTATCTTTAAACAGCACCGTACGTTTCTCAATATCACGAAGCATTTCCATCGCAATGGATGATAAACGAGCCTCTGTATACCGCATCGCTGCAGCCGGATCATCATCCTGTGAACCCCAGTTTCCATGTCCGTCCACAAGCATATGTCCCATTTTCCATGGCTGAGCCATCCGTACCATACCTTCATAGATCGAGGAGTCGCCATGCGGGTGATAATTCCCCATTACGTCTCCGACCGTTTTGGCAGACTTCCGGTATGTCTTCTCGGGTGTATTACCCGAGTCATACATCGCGTATAGAATACGCCGTTGTACCGGCTTTAATCCATCTCGTACATCGGGAATCGCCCGATCCTGAATGATATATTTAGAATAGCGACCGAAACGGTCACCTACGACCTCTTCAAGAAAGGCCGGCATAAATTGTTCTGATAGACTCATTCCAAGCACCTTCTATTCTTCGTACTCTGTAAAGTCGACATTCTCTACAATCCAGCGTTTGCGAGGATCCACCTTGTCACCCATCAATGTAGACACACGACGCTCCGCTTTCGCTGCATCCACAATCTCCACTTTTAACATGGCACGTGTCTCAGGATTCATCGTTGTTTCCCACAATTGGTCCGGATTCATCTCACCAAGTCCTTTATAACGCTGCAATTCGACATTATTGCCGAATTCTTTCATATAATTTGCAAGTTCTTCATCCGTCCAAGCATATCTTACCGTTGCCATTTTGCCGGATTTACGTGTGAGTTTATATAATGGCGGCTGCGCAATATATACTTTACCCGCGTCAATTAAAGGTTTCATGTAACGGTAAAAGAACGTAAGCAAGAGCACTTGAATATGCGCACCGTCCGTATCGGCATCCGTCATGATGATGATTTTGGAATAATTGCTGTCCTCTACTGCAAATTCTGTTCCGATTCCTGCTCCAATCGCTGCCGTAATTGCACGATACTCTTCATTTTTCAGAATATCCGCCAGTTTGGATTTTTCCGGATTAAGCGGTTTTCCCTTTAACGGAAGAATAGCTTGTATTTTGGAATCACGCCCTTGTTTGGCTGATCCGCCAGCGGAATCGCCCTCCACAATAAACAACTCATTACGAGTGAAATCCTTCGACTGTGCCGGCGTCAACTTACCATTCAGGTTAGAACTTTCACTCCGTTTCTTCCCTGTACGCATCTCGTCACGTGCTTTCCGCGCAGCTTCTCTCGCCTTGGACGCCTGAACAGCCTTGCGAATCAAGGTCTGTGCAACCTGAGGATTCTCTTCCAGGAAACGTTGAATGTTATCCGATACAACCGAGTCCACCGCGCTTCGGGCAGATGCACTTCCAAGCTGATCCTTCGTCTGACCGACAAATTCCACTTCTGACATTTTGACGCTGATGACAGCCATCATGCCTTCACGCAGATCATTGCCTTCCAGATTTTTATCTTTTTCCTTAATCATGCTGGTGCGGCGAGCGTAGTCGTTCATCACACGTGTATAGGCTGCCCTGAATCCGGTCTCATGCGTACCACCGCCGCGGGTAGGAATGGAGTTAACAAACGATGCAATCGTCTCGGTGTAGCCTGCGTTGTATTGAATCGCAATCTCTACTTCAATGTCATCTTTCTCCGCATAGAAGTGAATGACATCATGCAGCACATCTTTGTTTTCGTTCAAATACTCAACAAACTGACTTGCGCCGCCCTCATACATATACTCATCCTGATTGCCTGAGCGTTCATCCTTCAGCACAATTTTCAAGCCTGAGTTCAGGAATGCAATCTCCTGAAGACGCTCTGCCAGCGTATCGTAATTCAACTGAATTCCATTCTGAAAAACACGAATATCCGGTTTAAACGTAACTTTGGTACCTGTGCGATTGGTGTTACCCAATACTTCAAGCCCGCTTACAGGTTCCCCTACATGTTCTATGCCTTTTTTATCCTGCCAATATTCAAAACGTTGACGATGGATCTTGCCATCACGGAAGATTTCGACCTCAAGCCACTCCGACAAAGCGTTGGTGACCGAAGCTCCTACGCCGTGCAGACCACCTGACTTTTTATATCCTGATCCACCGAACTTACCGCCTGCGTGCAAAATCGTAAACACGACCTGGGGAGTGGGAATCCCTGTTTTATGTATACCTGTCGGAATTCCCCTTCCGTTATCTTGAACTGTAATAGAACCGTCCTTATGCAGCGTGATATCGATTTTGGAGCAGAATTTGGCAAGGTGCTCATCGACAGCGTTGTCTACGATCTCCCATACCAAATGATGTAGACCTGAAGTACTGGTGCTGCCGATGTACATCCCCGGCCGTTTCCGAACTGCTACCAGTCCTTCAAGTACTTGAATGTCGTCCGCGTCGTAGCCCGAGGCGCCCTGTCCTCCGCCTGTGGAACCTGCCGACATATCGATTTGCTCGACCATTCATGCTCCCCCTTCTTAACTTGCAACTACAAAATTGCCTAAAATGCAAACAGATGTTTTCTTATCCTTGTCCATTTTAATTCAAGATATCCCGTTTCGTAAAGACAAGGAATGAGACAATAAGCGATGCAGCCCCCCAAACGCTAAGTACGATAAGGGAAAATCCGAGATTCATACCCTCAATTGGCGGTAGTCCGCCAGATAAATATTTAGGTAATTCCAGGTTGACCATGAACAAATATTTCGCCGTCTGCCACGAAGCTGCCATATTGGTTAGAATCGTTCCTGCGATAAGCGCAGCCATCATGATGACGATACTCGCTGCTGTACTACGTACAAGTACCGATACCATGAACGCCAACATCGCCACGATGATACTTACAAACCAGATTAAACCCGCTTGCATCAGCATGTACTGCCATTGACTTACCGCATGAACAGCGGACATGTCAACTTCCGTGCCAACGACTTTGAATCCAGTGAACACAGGCATGCCGAACCCTTTGTAGCCAAAGACGGCTCCAGATATAACATAACAGATCACATACGCAGAAACGACGATGATCGAGACAAACATGATCAATGTAATCAGTTTGCTAAGAAGTACTTTCCACCGTCTGACAGGGCGAGTCAACAACATCTTGATCGTACCTGTCGTCCGCTCACCAGATACCAGGTCTGAAGCAATCGCCATAATCAAGAGCGGGATAAACAATCCAACTGCATTGTTCATAAATTCCCTTGTGAACGTCACACCGCCTGGTTCTTTCGGGTTAATGTTATTTTCCAGATAGTATTGCATCTGCTGGATATAGACGGTTCTGTACTTTTTATATTCCTCTGGAACCCGATCACTGCCTAGAGAATTTTGATTATCCGTGATGGCCTGCTGTAATTCAAGTCTCCAATCCCCACCGAATTTATCTTGATTATTTTGAGCAGATTTCATCTGTGCATACGTGAACATCGGTACAAGGATGGCCAGAACGATGAAAATAATATAAAGACGTTTCTTCTTGACCATCTTGATGGTCTCGTTACGGATTAGCGGCATGATATTATTCAATGGATTCACCTTCTGTCATTTTTAAGAATAGTTGTTCAAGTGTAGGCTGAATCCGTTGCACGCCCTCAACCTGAATACCTGCCTCAACCATTTGCTGTACCAGCTCCGGTATCCGTTCTTCATGCATCTCGGCAACGACGGCATTGGCACCAAGCCCTGCTACAATCGTGTCATCCATGACTTCACCTGGGCGGCTAACCAGCGTAATCCCCTGATCAAGTAACAACTGACGGCCTGCATCAAACGGTGTAAGATGCCATATTGCCACTTTGGAATGATCTTCGATCAGTTCGTTTACCCCACCAACCGCGAGTACACGACCCGTACTGATAATTGCAACCCTCTCACACAGAAGCTGGATTTCACTTAACAAGTGACTGCTGACAAACACTGCCATTCCCTCACTCGCAAGTTGCTTGATAAATTCACGTAACTCCTTAATGCCTTTGGGATCAAGTCCATTCGTTGGTTCATCCAGAATCAGCAGCCGTGGTCTTCCAAGTAAAGCCTGGGCAATTCCGAGCCGCTGCCGCATACCAAGTGAATACGTCCTAACCTTATCATGAATACGTTGATCCAGACGCACAATATTGACCACTTCCTGAATACGATCCTGATCGACACCTGGCTGCATCCGGGCAAAATGCTCCAAGTTCTCCCAACCCGTCAAATATGTATAGACCTCGGGATTTTCCACAATAGAACCGACATATTTCAGCGCACGTTCGGGATCACGGTTCACATCGTAACCACAGACGCTGATTTTTCCTTCTGTAGGTTTAATCAGATCAACCAGCATACGAATTGTTGTTGTTTTCCCCGCCCCATTGGGTCCCAAAAAACCGAAAATCTCACCAGGTTTGACGTCAAATGTGACATCTTTAATAATCCATTTCCGTCCGATTTTTTTCTTCAAATTCTGAACGGACAAGACGGAATCATAGTGCTTTTCTTTTTCTGCCATTTATTTTGCGCTCCCCTCTGCCGATTTAGGCCCCTGATATTCCTGTGCAATGCGAACAGCCATCTGCTGATACCCTTGTCCATTGGGGTGGAAATGGTCCGATGAGAGATACTCATCCAGATGATTTTCAAACAGGTCAAAGGTTGGCACAAGCGTCATGTTATCTTCATTGATCAAAATAGACATCGCCGCATCATTCCAAGCAGCAACGACCGCATTTCCTGGCTTCTCCAGTTCTTTCACATTGCCAAACGGATTGTACAATCCAATATAAGCAATCTGGGCATTCGGATTGATTTCTTTCACTTTCTTCAAAATTTCTTGTAACCTCTTCGAAGTCTCAGGCAATGCAGCAGCCAGTTTCTCAGCCGTTGGTGGGTCTTCACCCTGAAGTACCTGTCCACCTTGGAACAGATCATTGGCACCGATAGAGAGCAAAATAAAGTTCGATTGTTGCAAAACGTATTTAACCCCTTGTTCATCCAGTTTCTTTAACAACGCATCTGTTCGGAGACCATTGACTCCCAGATTGTTAAGCACCTGTACATCGTAACCCTTTTCTTTGAGCAGATTACCTGCCCGTCTTACAAAACCCAGTCCTTCATCATCTCCCGTACCTCTAGCAAGGGAATCACCGATTACAGCCATTCGAATTTTGCCGTCTTCTACAATGGCTTTATTTCCAGCATTTTGTGTAGGCGCAGAAGTTTTTTGTCCATCATTTAACGTCGAATCCCCTTGAGGAAAAATAACATCTTTTATGGCGTAGCCAAATCCGAATATCAGCAAAAATGTTGCTAGAATGGATATGGTGCTTACACTTCTCCAGATCCAAGGTGCTGAATCAAGATTTTTGTTCTTTTTCATCCATCACATCTCCAGTCAGGTGCTTATAATTTATAATGGCTTTTACGTCAAGATATTGCTTATTCTAAATAACATAAATCTTCTGTCGTTAATTTGCAAACTTTGCGGCTGTATTCAGCAAACAGACGTTTACACAGCTCAAAAAATGGAAAAAAGCCATAGTACACACAGCGTTTGGCCATGTGCACATATGACTTTTTTTATTATAAAGTAATTTATTGATTATTCATTTCCAGTTCTTATTTACCGATAAACTCTTGAGCCCAGTATCCGTTATAAAAGCCTACACCGATATGCGTGAAGTTTTTACTGAGGATGTTTGCACGGTGACCCGCACTGTTCATCCAAGCTGTAACCACTTCCTGAGGTGTTTTTTGACCTTTAGCGATATTCTCACCAGCATAGCTGTAGGTTACCCCAAATTGTTTCATCATATCAAACGGAGAACCGTACGTCGGGGACTGGTGATCAAAATAGTTATTGTTGCTCATATCTTTAACTTTTGCCATAGCAACCTTGTCCAGAAGTGCGTCGGATGACAGTGCACCGAGACCTGCTTTGGCACGTTCAGCATTCACGAGTTTCACCACTTGTGTAGCAAAATCGGATTGTGTGCTTTGTGTACCATCGTTATTGCCTGTGCTTGAAGGGTCTTTAGCTGGTGTTGTCGTTGCAGGTTTCTCTTCTTGTACAGGCTTAGCAGGTGTGCTTGGTTGTTCAGGCTTCGTTACAGGCTGTGCTGCTGGTTGCTCAACGACTTGCCCCTCAGTAGCCTTGTACCCATTTTGCTTAAGCCATTGCTGGATATAAGCTTTCAAGCTATCTGCATTCACAACTTTATAGGTTGTAACCGTAGTTGCTTTATATGTTGAATCTGCAGCAGACGCGGAGGCGGGAAGCATAATCCCTACGGCCAGTGCAGCTGTCAGACTGCCTGTCACAACTTTTTTCATCCAGTTCTTCTTCAAATTCATTCATCTCCTTAGAATTAATTATTACAAATTTGTAATGTTTACTCTAGCAGTATATCAATTCATCAGGAGATTGTGAACCCGTAAATACTGGAAAAATGACTTTTTTGTCATTATTGATTGTTTCAAGCTACCTTAAAACGTGTAAAAATACAGCCTGTATCGTAATTGCACAATAATTTCAAGATTCGATATACCCTTTTCACGCCTGCTTTTAAGACCTAGGCGCGATATAACAAGTAAAAAAAGGCACTCAGTCAAGTTCACACTTGCTGAATGCCGTTTCATCTATTATAAAAGAACTTTACTGAATCGATAGCCTTTTTTCTGGAAACCAATATGCTCATAAAAGGAATACGCCGTTGAAGTCACTTCACGATTTGCACCAGTGACAAACAATTGCTTACCACCCTGTTTTTTGCCCCAATCTTCAGCACGGGCCATTAGACGACGGGCGATGCCGCTGCCGCGATGTTCCTGACCAACAATCAAAGATGTAATTTGGGCAGCAGGTTCCGGATAGGCATGACTTTGAACACATTGCAAGCCAATCACACCAATAATCTGTTCATCCACTTCGGCAACAAGCATGCACGCGTTAGGATTGCTCTCCATACCTTCAATGCGTTCTTTCATAACATTGGTTGTTGTTGGATAGCTGACCTCTCGCATCAATCCCGTTACTGCTTCAGCATCTCGCAGTTCACACTCTCGGATCATCAGTACAGGGGCCTCCACATTATTGGACATGATTTACCTCCACTTTCAGCATATTTGCGGCTTGAACCGCTGTTTTACGAGCTTCTTCCACATCTGTTCCAGCGCTAAGAGCTACCGCCATCCGGCGACCTTGTTTCGTCTCAGGTTTGCCAAACACACGAACCTGAGTGCGAGGTAAAGCCAGCGCATCTTCAATTCCACCTATCGTGAAATCCGATGTTTCAACATCGGCCTTCAGCGTTGCTGAAGCTCCCGGTGTTAGCAAATGTACTTCTGTGACGGGAAAACCAAGAATGGCACGTACATGAAGTGCGAATTCTGAACTATCCTGTGTAACCATTGTGACCATACCTGTATCGTGCGGACGCGGTGATATCTCACTAAACACCACACCGTCAGAAGTCAAAAACAGTTCAACACCAAAAAGCCCATATCCGCCCAGCTCATCCGTAACCGTCTTTGCGATGTGACATGCCTGTTCCCATTGCTGAGAAGTCATCGCGTGAGGTTGCCACGATTCGACATAATCCCCATCTTTCTGAATGTGGCCGATCGGTGGACAAAACACAGTACCTGATACCGATCTGACGGTAAGTAACGTAATTTCACTTTCAAATTTCACAAAGCTTTCCACGATAACACGCACGGATTTGCCTCTTGCTCCCGAAAGTGCAATATCCCAGCAATCCGCTGCGTCTTCTGGTACTCGGCATACACTCTGACCTTTACCAGACGAACTCATCAGTGGTTTGATCACACAAGGTGTACCCAGCTCACGAACAGCATCTTGCAGCTGTTCCAAACTATCCGCAAAGAGGTAAGCTGCTGTAGGAAGTTTTAATTGTTCTGCCGCCAGACGACGAATGCCTTCGCGATCCATAGTCAGACGGGCAGCGCGGGCCGTTGGTACGACACAAAAACCTTCTTCCTCAAGTTCTAGCAGCGCCTCAGTTGCAATGGCTTCAATCTCAGGTACGATGTAATGCGGTTGTTCCTGTCGGATCAATTGTTTCAATGCCTCGCCATCTAACATGTCGATGCAGTAAGATCGATGTGCGACCTGCATGGCCGGTGCATTCTCGTAACGATCAACAGCGATCGTTTCCACACCGAGACGTGCGGCCTCAATGACGACCTCTTTACCCAATTCTCCGCTGCCTAGCAGCAGCATTTTTTTGGCTTGAGCCGAAAAAGGAGCACCCCACATGTTCTTTCCAATCCTCCCAAAGAGAAATCTTCTATATCTGTCTCTCTATTTTCGGGGTTTTGGTTAAAGATTGCAAGAGTACTCCCTATTTTTCTTGTGAATTTTACAAGATTTTTTGTGTTTTTTCGATCAAATTTTACAAATTACATTCTCGGATTCGATACTCTTTCCATTCCTCCCATTTTTAAGGATATAAAATTAAAGAAACATACAACCTAATTTTTCCTGTTACATAATTCATCCTTGTAATGAGTCAATTTTCTCCAAATCACGATTTTTCTCACGAAACAGTTCATTATGGGATGAAACATAGGCCATCCCAGCCGCGGTTGGTTCAACGTAAGTTTTGGCACTGTTGACCGCTACAATCGCATCATTAAAAGCCCCCGCAATCAATCGCACTTTACCCTCTCGTTCCGCGCAGTCTCCTGCTGTAAAAATGCCTGGCAGGTTCGTTTCACCCAGCTGGTTCATAGCAACCACCCCTTCATTCATAACCAAACCGCAGCGTGCAAGATTGCTTGCCTGACTCGTATATCCATGACTGATAATGACTTCATCCACTTCAAGACGTATGTTCTCACCTGTCGCTGGATTGGATATAGCGACTTGGTGTATGCGCTCCCCATTGCCATACAAGCATTCAACCTGGAAGGGGGTATGCACCTTTACCCTGCTTCTCATTTGCTTCACATTATGTTCCATCGCACGAAAAGCTTCCTGTCTGTGAACAACGGTTACCGTGCTAGCCAGTTCTGCCAGTTCAAGAGCCCAGTCCACAGCACTGTTGCCGCCGCCCGAGATCAATACGTTCTTTCCCGCAAAATAATTCAGATTCTGCACTGTATAATGCAGATTACTACGTTCATACTCATGCGCACTGTCCAGTTTCAGCTTCTGCACCTCGGCAATCCCTCGACCGATGGCAACAATAACACTTCTCGTATAATGCACTTCACCCGTAACGGTTTGCAGTACAATCACGCCGTCGTCCAGCCGGGATATTGCATCCACACTTTGGTTGAACACAACCGTCGGTTCAAATGTCTTCGCTTGCTGGACTAACCAGTCAATCAGCTTGGCACATTTCATCGGGGGTAGTCCACCTACATCCCATATCGTTTTATCAGAATAGGTCTGTAAAAAACCACCTAACTGATCCTTTCCTTCAATCAGCTTCACTTTCATTTCCCGCATACCTGCGTAAAAAGCCGCATACATCCCTGCCGGACCACCGCCGATAATCGTTACATCAAAAATGTCCTGATTATGCATTTCAAAACACATCCTAACTATTTATTCCTGCTACGTTCAAAGCTGTCTAAGAGTCATTGCTCGAAAGTCTATTTGTTCTTCTCTTCAAAAGCAGCAACAATATCATCAATTACATAATTGTCCGCGAGCGGCGCCATTCCAAGATTAAACCATTCTTTACCGCCTACAAGATATACATGATTTTTTTTGACAGCCTTCAGGTTTTTCCAGATGGATGTACTCATCATGTCTTTATATTTCTTCTGAATTTCCGAATTTTCCTCATCATCAAGCTGGATAATCAGATGATCTGCATCATACTCTGGCAATACTTCCATTGAAATAGACAATCCAGTTTCATCTTTTGGAAAATTGCTCACCGGTTTTAAACCCAACCGTTTGTGGACAAAAGCACCCCGAGAAAGATTGGGACCATTCAAAACAATCTCTTTCTCCATCACTCGGACATATAACACCGTTTCATCACCGATGAGGCTATGCAGCTTGTCTGCGCCTTCTTTTTCATGTTGCTTTAGATCTTCCAAAACCTGCTTGGCCTCTGTTTCCTTCCCAAAAACCGCAGCGATATCCTCTAGTTCTTCAGGCCATTCTTCACGCTCTGGCAGAAGCACGGTTGGCGCAATTTGCGAAAGCTGATCATAATCCTTCTTCGACCACCATGCAGGTGCAATAATCAAGTCGGGATTTGCCTCAAGGATCGCTTCAAAATTAGGCGTTTTCCCAATGCCCATCTTCATTGTATTTTTAAACGGCTCCTGCAGATATTTAGGAAAATCATCATGATAATTTTGTACAGCTACAGGAACGATGCCAAGTGCATATAACAGTTCTGGGTATACGACAGATAATCCAACTACACGCTGTGGAGATTTAGGGATCGTTATTTCGCCCATCTCCGTCTGAATGATTCTGTCTTCACCCTCCTGTTGTTGCCCGGTATTCTTTGTATTTGCTGCGGCGCCAGATGATGTTTTCGTGCCCTCTCCGGAACCAGATGTTTCTGTTCCAGCACCCTGTCCACATGCACTAAGTAACAATAACATCAGAATAACCCCTGATATTACCCACAATTTTGACTTCATTTCTTATGTACCTCCTATATGTGTTAAATATGATAAGAATAATCAATAATAATTATCATTATCAATTAGATATAGGAGTAGTATATTAAATAACTGCCCTGCAGGATATTGACGATTCCGACTTTATATTATGGACGATGTTGCCACAGTTTTAATACTTCATCCAGCATCAGTTCATGCGTAAAGGCCGTATAATCCAGCAAAACACCTGGAATCAGCATGTCAATACACTCATTTTGCGCTGCTTTTGTAACCATCCACATCTCGGACTGCTGCATTTCTGCCCACGTTTGTCTCGATTCTTCATCTTCGCTTACAATAACCAGTGCTCTATCGATAGACAACCCCGCCAAATCATGAATATTCAAATTGTGCTTGTGCCAAATACGCTCTATTCCCTCTGGCGCCAAGAGCTGCAAATCTGAATAGAACACCGAAGCAATCGTCTTCGGATTCATAGCCTGTATGACGTTCCCCTGCACATTGAGCACAATAAGCCGGTCTTGGCGAGTTTGTTCCGATAACTGGGCACGCACCACCGCAGCTTTTTGCTCGTATCTTTCCAGCCAGACTTCAGCAGCTGCAAGCCGGTTCATGAACCGAGCTGCAGTTCGGAGATGATCTCGCCAATCTCCATCTGTCTTCGAAAGCAGACAAACAGGTGCCAGTGAATTTAAACGCTGGCTCATGCTATCGGACAATTCTTCACGAACCGCTACAATATAATCGGGACGAATTGTCTTCAATTGTTCCAGGCAGCCGTCCTCATCCTCAACAAGAGGTACAACTTTATCCGTTTCATACTTTCGTCTGTAATATGCTGTCCATGGGTGATTTTCTTGGGCAGCGCAGGGTACAACCTGAAGAGCCAGCAACGTTCCAATGCCCAGTGAATGAATCGTAGCAATACGCTGTTTGCTATTGCGTATAAAAGCCGCTGGCGGAAGGCCTGAGATTTGTTTGAATTTTCGGCGAAAATACATTTCGTCCTGAAACCCGACACAAGCCGCTATTTCCTTTAGGCGAGGACTGTAATCATTCCTCATCATTATCTGAGCCTGCTTGATCCGATATATGGTCAAATAGTCCATGGCGCTGCAGCCATACATTTTTTTAAATAATCGCATGAAATGACGAGAACTCATTCGGGCAACCTCAGCCATGTTCTGTATCGTGATTTTCTCCATATAATGTTGTTCTATATAATTTTTCACCTGTTCAATGGGCAAAATTGGGGTGGTTGATTGCAGTACATGAACCATATCATTGAATATCGTGTAAAGCAGCTCCTGAAAACGTATCTGACCATAATAACGCCGTAACCCGTTTTCCTCGCGAGTCAGCTGACCGATCTCCTGACATAACAAATTTACCGCCGCTGGTGAGCTGCACCTGATTGCACCGTCGTTCATCCGCATGCACATCTGCTTCATCATCGCATGAGCGGATGCTTCACTCGTCTCTCCATCGCATAAAACGCTGAATTTGATCTGGTACAATCCTCGTTCACCTTTCGCATGAACCTCTGCCTCGACCAGTTGTCCAGGCAAACCTATGTAGATCGCTCCGCTTCTAAGTTCAATAAATTGACCGTCCACGGTGATCCATCCCTCACCTTCTGCAATGAACAGCATCATATAACTATCGAGAAAATGTTTTCCCAGCCGCCAGATCGATTTTGAATATTCTGATTCAGCCGACTCTAATTCAATTAACTTGAAATGTAGCTGATCCAGCATATCAAAAGATGGATATAGACTAGCCTGTTCTTTGGCTTTGATCTGCATGCTTTTCCTCCAGACATCTCTACAGTGCTTTATATATTATTTAAAATATAACATAATTTCGTGATTGGTTTCAGATCCCGGTACAAGAAACACATTGAAAGCAGATCATATGGACACGTCCAGCGCATAACATTCAAAAAACACTTCAGCGCCTTTGCTCCTGTGTTTTCGATCAGGATCTCCTGATGAAAGTCACAAAAAGCAACATGAGCTGAAGTGTCTATAACCATGCATTATTCATTATAATTTTTTATAAAAACCGATACTGCGCTTCAATCAGACCATTGTATACCCCTTGTTTCTGGATAAGTTGTTCATGATTGCCCTCTTCCTTGATCTCCCCGTGATCGAGCACAATAATGTGATCTGCATTGCGAATGGTGGAGAGACGGTGCGCTACCATAAAGGACGTGCGTCCTTTGAGCAACACCTTCAGTGCTTCCTGAATCTTCAGTTCGGTTTCTGTATCGATGCTGGCTGTAGCTTCGTCCAGAATCAAGATACGTGGATCAGCCAGCAATGCACGGGCAAAAGATAACAACTGTCGTTGTCCCATAGACAGCACATTACCACGCTCTTCCACTTCCGTGTCGTATCCGCCCGGCAGTTTCATAATAAACTCATGAGCATTAACGGCTTTGGCGGCTTCTTCCACTTCTTCATCGGTGGCATCCAACCGACCAAAACGGATATTGTCCCGAATTGTGCCGGAGAAAATAAACGTATCTTGCAGTACAATGCTGATCTGACTGCGCAGGCTTTCCACAGTTACATCACGCACGTCATGTCCGTCGATGGTTAAGCGTCCACCCGTAATGTCATAAAAACGGCTGATCAGATTGATAATTGTACTTTTACCGGAGCCTGTATGACCGACAAGGGCAATGGATTGTCCCGCTGCCGCCGAAAAGCTGATGCCTTTCAGCGCCTGTCTTCCTTTTTCATACTCAAACACGACGTTATCAAATACGATATCCCCTTTAATAGAAGGAAGCGGTTTGGCTCCCTCTTTATCGGCGATGTGCGGCTTCTCATCCATGAACTCAAAGATACGTTCAGATGATGCCATCGCAACCAGCAACTGATTATACATCTGTCCCAGACGGTTGATCGGGTCCCAGAAGTTCCCCACATAGTTGGCGAAGGCAACCAGCAGACCCACCGTTAACACTTCATTCTGAATGAGAGTTGCACCATACCAGAACAGAATCAACGTACCAAATCCACCTGTGATTTCAATTAAAGGACCAAATCCTTGGTTCATCGCGGATGCTTTGTCCCAGGACTTTTTGCTGGACAGGTTCATATTGTCGAAGTATTTCATATTTTCTTTTTCCTGTGTATACGCTTGAGTTACCCGGATTCCCTGGATAGATTCATTCAAGTGAGAGTTGATCCGAGAGTTCTTCATGCGCACATCTTGCCAAGCCCGGCGAATCAGCACCCGCAGTTTGGTGGAAATAATGAACATAATCGGCACCGTAATAATGACGGCCAGCCCCAGTTTCCAATTGATTAACAGGAGAATGACAATGATACCGAGCAGTTGCACACAGTCGATCATGACGTTAACTGCACCGTTCGTAAACAAATCCTGCAAGGAGTTGATATCATTTGTTACACGTACCAGCACCGAACCTGCCGGTCTTTTGTCAAAAAAGTTAAAAGACAGCTTCTGAATATGTTTGAACAAATCCGAGCGCAGATCGTAAATCACTCGCTGCCCGATAATGTTGGTCAGTTTAATTCGATACGTGTTGGCCGCCCACTGAATCAGATACAAAAGCAAGATCGAACCTGCAATCAGATACAGCAGTGTCATGCTAGGCACTCCAGTCTGCGGTGCTATGGCTCTATCGATGGCAAGACTGATTAAAAATGGTACGGACAATTTAGTAATCGTTCCAAGAATCATCATCAGAATCACGAGCGGCAGAAGCTGCCTCGCATACGGTTTCATATAGGCAAACAATCGACCAAATTCTTTCCAGTTAAACGGTTTTTCAATTACCTCATCGTCCTGATAGACAAATCGTTCATTCAGTTTTTTATCCGAGGTCCCTTTGACCTCGCGCCTGTCTGTTATCGTTTCGGCACTCATGAGTTCACCTGCTCCCCAACCTCCCGCTTGCCGCGGGCAATGTAGTCTGCATATTGAATGTTATACACATCCTGGTACGGTCCAGGCACTTGAATAAGCTCCGTATGTTTACCACGTTGTACCACACGACCTTCGTCTAATACTAAAATTTCATCTGCATGCCGCAGAGAAGAGATCCGATGGGCAATGATAAATGTCGTTCTGCCGCGCATAACCTCCTGGAAGCCAGACTGAATCTCATGTTCGGTTTCCATATCAACCGCACTCGTAGCATCATCGAGAACAAGAATTTTCGGATTTTTCAAAAGCGCCCGCGCAATAGCAATACGCTGTTTTTGTCCTCCAGAAAGTCCCATGCCGCGTTCACCTACGACCGTATCATATCCTTCGGGAAACTCCATGATAAAGTCATGTGCCTTGGCTAGTTTGGCAGCACGGATTATCTCCTCCATCGTCACATTTTTCAGCCCGTAAGAGATGTTGTTACGTATGCTGGAAGAGAACAGGAACGTTTCCTGGAATACGGATGCAATCTGACTCCGCAAGCTACGAATACCCATATCTTTGATGTTCTTACCATCAAGCTTGATCGAGCCGGAGTTAACGTTATACGCCCGCATCAAAAGCTGGATTATCGTTGATTTCCCTGAGCCTGTTCCACCAAGGAAACCGATTACAGAACCTGGCGGGGCATCAAAATTAATATCCGTCACAGCAGGCATTTTGTTGCCATAGGCAAAAGTTACTCCTTCAAAAGTCACATGACCTTGCACCTGATCCGCTTCAACAATAAGTGGATCTTCCGTTTCTTCGACATCGACCGGTGTGTTCAGAAGCTCAAGCACCCTTTCGCCTGAAGCTTTGGACTGCGTGTAGTTATTGATATGAAAACCCAGACCCCACATTGGACCGATTATGTACCAGATCAAACTGAAGAACGCAACGAGTTCACCCAAGGTGAGCGTATTTTGGATAACCATTCTTCCACCAATCACAAGCAGAAGTACAACACTTACCGAAGCCAGAATCTCCATAATCGGGAAATATCGGCTCCACAACGTGGCGGCATGGATTTGATTTGTTTTGTAACGTTCATTCCATGTGGAAAACTTCTCCACTTCATAAGGCTCACGTGCAAACGATTTAACCGTTCGAACACCTGTAATGTTTTCTTGCACCGCTGTAGTCAGCGAACTTAACGCCAGTCGCATTTCTTGAAATGCAGGATGAATTCTGGATTCGAATCGAAGCGCAACGAAGACAAGCAGAGGAATGCATACAAGTGTCAGCAGGGTTAGCTTCCAACTCATCGTCATCATCATAATTGCGCCAAATACGACCATTAAAACCATGTTAAGAATCTGGGCGAAACCAAATCCGATAAAGTTACGGATGGCCTCCAAATCTCCCGTGAGGCGGGACATCAGATCACCTGTTTTGGCCGTATCATAATAACGGAAGGATAAAAATTGAAGCTTTTCATAACATGCATTACGTAATCGGTATGCCAGATAATTACCTAAACGTCCGCCAAAGAAACCGTGTAAAAATTGCATGCTTGCTTTCAAAATGACGACCCCTAACACAGTCAGGGCAAGCATGGGAACGCCTTCAAAATTTCGTGGCACAATGACATCATCGATCAGGATTCGCAGCAGGTTCGGATAAACGAGCCCGAGTGCGGTCGCTAAGGCGAGGAACAAGATCGATACCAGTAAATACGTTCGCTTCTCCCAAAAATAGGTTTGCAGTTGCCTAAGAACATCCATGTTTCTCCTCCTCTAATGTTGCTTACAATGATATGAACATTTATGAAGTTTATCACCGTCCCTCATTCGCGGCAAAGCTAATAATAGACCATATTCAGGCTACTTTCAGCTTATTATCGCATTCATGAAGACCAATACCCGACTTTCAATCAAATGTTTGAATATTCTCTTTATTTCAGGTTGTTCATACCAAAAAAAGGCTCCCCATATGCCTTTGCGGCGGGAGCCTTTTCTGCTGTTTTTTTGCAACATTTTCAAAAGATTGCGGAAGTCATGAATTATTTTACAAACGTTTCCAAAACATTTGCATATACGGCTGACTTTTCTGCTCGTAAAGCAGCGTCCCATCCGTTGCTTGCAGGTACACATCCTAATGTAAACTCCGCGACCTTCTACTCCTGCATTTCTGTTAACTGAGCGGACAACGCTGCCCATTTCTCCGCTGGAATACCACTTGCGAGGGTATCCTGTATGCCTGTAACGGCTTCTTCCAGCCTGTCGGTTAGCTGACGGGAGTGATGCTGCACGGATTGAGAAACCTGCGTATCATAAAATTGCACTAGCTTATGTTCCGAAGCCGGGAGCACTTCAATGATCATCTGCTTAAGAACAGGGTCAAGTGCTTCTTGAAGGCGCGGACGTCCATCCCCCTCAAAAAACTGCTTCGGATTACGGAAGTAACTCCAATAGTTTTTCCAACCCGACGGTTCTTCAAGCCGGATCTCCTCCAGCACAGGTGTACTCCACTTTTCATCTAGTGTTAAGGACAAGTCAATGCCACCTGTCAGTTGTTTCACCTCATCGATGCATTCCGTCACTTGCTTGGCAACCCAGGCATGCCCTGTCTGTTCCAATCGAAGCGTTGTAGCAAGCAATTCCTGCTCCAGCTCAATACCGATCATGCGCAGCAGCTCTCGGCCACAGGCCGCGAATGCCGTTTTCAGATTGCCCTGATCCTCTCGCAACACTGATGGATGAAACGCTTCTGCCATGAACTGACCGAGCCGGAAAGCAAGACGTTGTCTGACATGGAAGAGCAATTCGTTCGTTTCCTGTGACAACTCTTCCTTCATTGACCGCTGTGCCATTCGCTCAATCCGCTGACGGGACTGTCCCGAGATTGTTTCCAGTTCATCACGCCGCTGACGCAGCGCTTCTTCTCCTTGTGCCGCATCATTCGCACGCTGCTTCAATCGCTGAATGACACGTACCAACTCTTCGGAAGCTCCGCCCACTGCCAGATCAGCCAGTTCTTTGCCTGCGAATTGATTAAACTCTTCTTCGAAACGGACAAAACCAGATTGTTGCAATCGATCATCGTTTCCATCCATTTTTCCTTCCATCGCAAGCATGCTGGATACCGGGAAAAGACGTGGTGAACGGATTCCATTTTTTCGCAGCTCTGTACCTACGTGATCAAGCACCTGCTCCAATTCTTCGTCCGAAGATGATAAGTCACTTGCGTTCACCACAAAGAACATTTGATCCATCGCGGAACTGTCTTTAACCCGCCCCAATTGATTCAGGAATTGTCGATCTCCCTGAGAGAAGGCATGATTATAGTAGGTTACAAATATGAGTGCATCGGCATTCTTCATATAATTGAACGTTACCCCTGTATGCCGTGCATTAACCGAATCTGCTCCCGGTGTATCCACGAGCACAATGCCCTGTTCGGTCACTTCACAGCTGTAATACAGGTCAATGGAATCGACAAAACACGATTTTTTCTCATTGGCTACAAAATTACGGTAGCCGCTTAAATCTACCAGCACATCCTGCCCGAGCTGATTCGACGTCTCTTCCCAACCAGCCGCTGCTGCCTGCAAAAAGCTGTAATGCGGACGTCCTGCCGGATGCACATCTTTTGGCGTGAGCGATTTCACCCGCTTCTGCCATTCGTTGTCCGGCTCCCCAAGCCCAAGCAGGCGGAAGGAATACGCCAGGTCTTCCTGGAAGGCCTCCGGGGTCTTCATGCGAACCCGGGCAGTACCATGCTCCGCGCYGTCGGCCGGAGCCATGATGCGGTTAATCGCCGCTGTTGTTGGATGCGGCGATACAGGGAGGATTGCTTCGCCTAGCAATGCGTTGGCGAAGGAGGATTTGCCCGCGCTGAACGCACCGAACAGCGCAAGGGTGAACGTGCCGCCCGCAAGCGAAGCCGCGCGTGCACGCAAATCCCGTACCGCCGACCCCATGGCGGGGTACGGCTCTACCAGCGCAGCAGCGGCTTCCAGCCGTGCCGCTGCTGCGTCCAAGCGCCGGCGGCGTTCCGCGCCAGCCGCCGGTGCGCCCTGCGCCGCTGCTGCGCGCGGCGGCGCAGGGGCATGCGTCTGTGGCTGCGCCGCCACAGACGCGCACGTGCCCGCCTGAGAAGCGGGAGCTTCGCCCGGTTCAGGCGCGGGCACGTGCGGGCCCTTCACCTCCGGCAATAGCCCGGAGGGGAGGGGGCCCGCAGGAGGCAGCAGGCTGCGCAGCCCTGCTGCCTCTTCGGCGGCGGCGCGCTGGAGCGCCGTGTAGCGCGCCGCCGCCGCGGATTGCGCCAGCAGCGCTGCGCGGCTGGCGTTCAGCGCTTGGAGCGCGGCTTCGCCCTGCGCAGCCAGCGCTTCCAGGATGCGGTCGGCCAGCAGCATCGCCGACTTGCGGTACCGGGCCTCAATCTCGCCCCGGACATCTTTGCTGAATTGCAGTGTATACTCAGGCGACAGTTCTGCACTCGCACTTCGTTTCAGTTCAAGCAATTCTTCATTAATTGCAGGCAACTCGGTGTTAAGCGCCTGCTCCCACGTCGCATCCCACACTTGATAGGTTTCACCCAGTTGTCTGAGCATCGTACGGATATGGACCTCCACTTGACTGGAGGTTTGATCCTGGAGCAACCTCACCAGTTCCGATGCGCGACGCTGTTTCTCCTGCTCCGTTTTACCACCTGAAAAGAGCAGCCCTACCCGAAATCCAGGCTTGCGACTCTCCAAATAAATAGCAGCTGAAGTACGTATATCCGCCGGGGTAAGGTTTGCGTTAGCAAGCAGTGAATCCACTTCTGCTCTGAATTTCTCACGAACTTGCGAAGGTCTGCCCTGAAGTTCTACAGCTTGCTCATCCAGAAGGGCAAGTTCACGCTCCAATCGTTCAATGCCTTCTTGCCCGCCAATTTCTTCAAGTAGTGCCGTTTCCTCGTCTTCTCTCTTTGCAGCCTCCCGCACCAAGTGCTGCTCCGTGATATGGCTGGCCGAACTTATCAAACTATGTGAGATCAGTTCTTCCTTTTTGTTCATGAGCTGTGTAATCAGCTCTGGCAACTGACTCCACTGATTATGTCGATGCTGTTGATCACGCAAAGACGTGAATAACAAGCCGTCATAACGCACTTCCCATGCAGCAAAGATCGCCTCTACCCCTTGCACATATTGATCAAACGAAAGCTCCCGCTCCCGATGTTTGTCGATCTGATTCACAATCAAAAATAATGGCTTGCCCCAGTCGGACAAACTTTTGGCAAAAGAAAGATTGGTTTCCGACTGAACATGATTGTAGTCCATCACATAGAACACCACATCAGCCAAATGCAGAGCAGAATGTGTAGCCAGACTATGTCCGCGGTCCGTAGAATCTACACCTGGCGTATCTAGCAATACGGCTTCGTCTTGCAGCAGCGGGATATTATCCCATACATCAATGGAACTATATGCCCCGCCATTTTTACAATACGCCTCTAGTTCCTCTGGTGAAACCTCCAATGTGCCTGCTTTATTGTCAGCGCTTTCGTTTGGTGTCGTATAAATAAGTGCTCTCGGCTTACCGTTGCGTATCGCGACGACATTCGCACTTGTTGGTACTGGACTTGATGGTAGTACTCGCTTCCCACACAAGCTGTTGATCAAACTCGACTTGCCTGCCGAGAAATGTCCACAGAACGCAATCGTCAGATGTTTCGTTTCAGCCTTGTTGATTAAATCCGTTAGTGCCTCTACAGCGGTATGGTCCCCTGACTGCTTCATTTCTTCACGTAGCGGTAACAAAGGTGTGGCCATTTCTGCTGGGTAATCTGTTCTGGACATGACTGGCCTTCCTCCTGGCTCCTCTAATTTGACATCCGTTTCGACGTCAATCTCTGATTTATCTCCATATAGTTTAACATCATCATGTTTGAATTTGAACGATTTACCTCGAATCTGCATGTAGATGGATTCCAGATCAATATAAGTTCATATCGAGATGATTTGTCTCGTGATCATGTCAAAAATTCATTTGAATCGACTGAACATTCTGATCTCCACGTTTCCGTGTGCATAGTTTGTTACAGCAACCTACTATGTAACTATAAAAAAATAAAACCGAACATGTCGGTTTTATTCAGGTTACGCTTTTAACTCCCACTCTAATCAGGGACGTTTATCATCAAGTAACTGGCTGCATGACAGCTTACACTAACGATCGCTTCTCGGCAATGTCAATGCAACCAGGTTCTTGATCATATGTTAATTAAACTTAAGAAACTGCGTTTTCCATTGTAGGCAACAAGATTTCAAAAACTTGACCATGCTGCAAAATGGTAATGTCACGGCCTTTGTCTCTCATTACAACAACCTCAGGTTTTGTGGACATGCGCTCCAGATAATGCTCAGGCACGTCGCCAGAGTGGCTTACCGTAATACCTTCAACTTCTTTTTCTTCATTCTCAGCCATTTCTTGCTCAACGATTTGCTCAAAAATATCGGAGAAGGCTTCAAAATTATCAGTGTACACGGAAATGCATTTCATCATTATTCATCCTTTTCTGCTCATGAATTTAATTTTCTTTTTCGGGTGGTAATACGTTCCTTATCTTTCCTGATCTGGGACGTTTTCATACGTTTTTTCCCTTCCCTGCATATGTCCAGTAACGGACAGATATGACACTGGGGCGTCTGAGCCTTGCAATGGTAGCGTCCAAAAAATATAAACCGGTGATGAGTTATAGTCCACTCATCCCGAGGTACGCGCTTCATCAGTTTCTTCTCAACTTCAAGTACGGAGTCATCCCAACCCGCGAGACCCAGTCTTTTTGACACACGTTCAACATGAGTATCTACAGCGATAGCCGGTACGCCAAACGCATTCGAAACGACAACATTCGCGGTTTTTCGCCCGACACCTGGCAAGGTGACAAGCTGATCATGCTCCTGCGGGACATCTCCGCCATACTGCTCTATTAAAATTCGGCACATGTTCTGGATATGCTTGGCCTTGTTTCGGTACAATCCGATTCGCCTGATATCCTGCTCCAGCTCTTCAAGTGGAACCCCCAGATAATCTGCAGGGCTTTTGTACTTTTGAAACAAACCTGCAGTGACCTTGTTCACCGTTTCATCTGTACACTGGGCAGATAAAAGGACAGCTACCGTTAGTTCAAATGCATTACTGTGATTTAATTCGCAATGTGCATCAGGAAACATGGCTTCCATTGTTTCGAGTATATGTTTTACCGTCGCTGCATTCATGAAGAGCTACCTCCCACAAATCTACCCCGCGTTGCGGAGCCTTACTTCAAGCTTCAACCAAGTAGCTAGGCGGGGATCCGAAAGCTTGCAAAAAAAACGTCCTGATGCGGGAAAGATCCCGTATCAAGACGGTCATTCTTTTGATCCTCGAAAAGAAACGATTACTGTTTTTGAATCTCCATTACGACATTGTTCAGGAGATACAATACAATATTATCATTATCTCTGAGAGATTGCACGCTTAAAGTGTTGTCACCCTGGTGAACAAATACGTTGGAACCCAGAGCAAAACGATAGTTCATGTCTGATGTCGATTCGCGTTTAACCAAAATCTGGTTACCCACTCCATCATACGACCAGAACTGTTTGCTCATGACAGTAAGTACTCTGAAACGCGTAGAATTATCTGTATCTTTGGTCATTTCCACGCGGTCACCAACCGTCAAGTTAGTCAAAGAAGTTAATGTCGAGCCGGCTTTCACCACTTTTACAGGGCCGCTCACAGACATTTTTTCTGTCGAACCGTTAAACTGTTTCAGTGTAACCGAAGTACCATCAACTGCAGTAACTTCCGCAAAAGTGCGTTTTACCACCTGTACCGCTTTTGGCGTTATTCCTTCAAATGTCACGTTAATCAATTGACCTGCGATCAGCTGTGATGTCGTAATCGTTTGTCCACTTTCACTTGTCAGCACTGCCTGATCAAAGTAGAACTGGCTGGAAAGCAGATCCGATTTCACCCGGACCCGGCCATTCGTTTCTACACCAACAATTTCAAACTGAGCTGCCGTTTTCAGCGCAATTTTTTGTACTACATCCTGATTTGATCCGAGGGTAATGGTAACATTATCGCCAATCTTCAAATCAGACAGGCCCCCATTAGATTTGTTGTACATTTCAACCGCAGGCGCCGTTGTGTAAGGGACAGTAATGGTCTGGCTTCCAGATAACAAGCTGATTTTTCGGTTTGAAGTATCAATACTGCTGATTGTTCCTTCATATTTGTAAATAACCTTCACCGTCAATGCACGAGTTCCGACATAAGTTAGATCCAGTTTGCGTCCGTCATTTAACAAGGACTCCAGCCCTGCCAATGTCGGTTTCGAGGAATTATAGTCCATTTTCGTCTTGTCATCCAGTGTAAATACATATGGCTTTTTATTCGTATCCAATACGGTCAGTAATTTTGTTTTGCTGTTGTAAGATACGACCGTGGCTCCGTTCAGCGGCTCCATCTGCCGTCCGATGACTTGAATCCGTGTTACCTGATCATCACCGTTTAACGTAAGCTCAACCTTGTCGCCATTATTCGTATCTGTAATCAGATCGTTTAGCGATGCTTCCTGGATACCGCTAATGATAACTTCCGGCTTCTCAATCAGCATTTTTGCTTCAAGGGAACCACCATCACGTTTAAACATCACTGTGGACTGATTGCCACCAATCTCAACCAGCGTTCCGCGAACAGATTGTTCAACTCCCTGCGCAAGCTCAATCGTCTGCAGCACATTATCTTTTACGGTATATTTTACGGAACTGCCTGCCTTCAGATCAGCAGCGGACAGAATACGGTTTTGATAACGAATAATCAGGTTATCATTGTACGTATACTGCTCTGCTGCACCGGCAGCATTGACCAGCTTGATGGTTTTGCTGGAAGCAGCCACTTCCGAAATAACGCCGCTGTCGCTTTTATTGACAATTCCAGATTTCACCTGCACCAGAACTGTTTTTTTGTCAGCCGAGAATGTCTCGCGCTGTACTTCGATGGTGCTGTCCGCTGTAATGTCTGACAATTTGATCGCTTTCCCATTTTGATCTATAAAAGCGGTATTCTCATCATAAGAATACGTTTCATAATTTTCGCCTACGAACAGTCCGATTTTATTGCCTGTAAGCGAACGTGCAAACGTACCTTCAACGCTCTCCACTTGAGGTTTCGCATCAACAACCTCCACATAGGATGCTGCTCCTGCTGAACCTACAATAAGAACTTTGGTATACAATTTTACATCTGTCGCCGATGCCCGTGATTCACTATCTTTAGTAAAGTAGAGGGTACTGCTGTTCACTGCATAGTTAACAGCTTTACCGTCAACAACCAGCGTGATCTGCCCGTCTTTCAATCCGGTAACGTAACCCGTAGAAGTATTCGAGTATTTTGTATCCGTCAACGATTCACCACGGCTATAGAATGTAGCAAGCTGCGCACGGGTTACAGAACCTGTTGGATCGAATTTATTATTTTCCAGACCTTTGGCCAGATCCAAACTAACAGCCAGGTTTACATACCCTTTTGCACTGTCCGAGATATTTGCATTGTCTGCAAAACCTGTAGACTGGTTATTTTGAGCCTTCGCTTCAGCATCTTTGTTCAGCGAGCGGATTAACAGTTTGGTGATCCATTCGCGAGTTGCCGGCTTCTGGCCCCATGTCGTTTTAGACACATCAGCTGATGCTTCTTCCGTTTTATCCACAAGTCCCAGTTGTAGTGCAAGCGCGACATATGGCTTGAAATAGTTTCCCACTTCCATATTTGTCGGTAATGCCGCAGCCGTGCTGGTGTTCAACCGAGATTCCATATTCATAAAACGGATGGCCATCGTGATCGCTTCCTGCTGCGTTACCGCGTCTCCCGGACGAAACAGGCCGTTATTACCGAGAAGAATGCCTTGATATGCCAGCTTGTATACATGTTTCTCAGCCCAGTATCCGGCCTTGATATCACTGAACATACCTGATGGTGCAGCCGTGTTACTTAATGTTGCAGTCTGGCCCTGTCCCGTTTCTGTTGTGTCTGCTGCCATTGCAGCCCCACCTGCACTCAGGGCCATCATGCCTGCTAGCACGGCTGATACTACTTTTTTAGAATGTGATGGATAGTTATATTTAAAAGTCACCTATGATTCCCCTCTCTCATGTAAAACGACCTTATTCCGTGAGTCCACGTTAACACTTTTGAAGCACAGCTTAATTGGATCTTGTCATTGGATGTTCAAGATCCACATGTCCCATCAAACTTTCAGTGGACTTACCATCTACCAGCAGATCAAGTGACTTCACTTCTTCATACTGGAAAAATGTTTGTTTCAACGCATCGATGGCAAACAACTCACCGCCAGCACCAAGACGTGCCGTATCTGGCATATGAATATCCAGTGTCAGAGCTCCATCCTTGAACTGAACTGATTTCAGCTCAATCTCTTTGGACCAAAGCGGAACGAGCTTATCGTCTTTGCTCTGCTGCAGAGAAGCAAAAGTCTCCTTATATTTGTCATCTTCCGATGCAAACGTAATTTCAGCCGATGCTTTGTGAAGTTCTAGCTCCTCCGGATCAGTAAAGAACACTTCAATGGACTTCTTCTCCTTGCTATCGGATGTTGAAGGTTTGTCCGTAGACGTTCCACCGGAAGATGTTGTTCCCTCTGAACCTCCGTTCGCCGAGTTAGATGGTGTTGTATTTTCTTCGGAACCAGCAGTTGCAGGATCGGTAATTACCTCACCCTTCACCTCTGTAACGCCGCTCCCTGTTTGTGTCTCTGATCCCGCACCTTGCGTCTGACTCGGAGCAGCTGTTGGTTTACTTCCACATCCAGCAGCTACGGCCATTACCGTTACCAGCAAAGCTGCGATCCATATCTTTTTGTTCATTCTAACTCCGCCTCCTCAGCATAAGGGTTGTCCCTTATTGAATTCCCAGATACTCCTTGATCCCAGCAACAATACCTTTGGCTACATTGTTCTGGAAATTTTCTGTAAACAGCACAGCCTCATCACTCTTGTTGCTGAGGAATCCTCCCTCTAACAGCACTGCAGGCATCGTTGTTTCACGAGTTACATGCAGACTAGCCATTTTCACGCCCCGGTCTTTCAGTCCCGAAGACTTCAAGAGATACTTGTGCATAACATTAGCAAGTTCCTTGCTTGCCGAGCGTGAATAGAAGGTTTCTACTCCCGTTGCCGCTACAGGGCCGCTATTCGCATGAATGGAGATAAAGATATCTGCATTTATTTTTTGTGCAACTTTCACACGTTCTTTAAGTGCAAGAAACGTATCGTTGCTGCGAGTTAATACAACATCAATTTTAGGTTCTTTTTTAAGAAGTGCCTCTACTTTCAATGCCATGGCAAGATTGAAGTCTTTTTCCCTTTTGCCAGAAACACCAATTGCTCCGGGGTCCTGATCTCCATGACCTGCATCGATGACTACGACCTTCTTGCCATTTCCGCCAACGGGCGGAGCAGGTGTGCCACTTTGATTGTTCAGATCAATAATGAGCAGTCCTGAATCGTTCTGTACACTGTACCCCTTGGCACCTGTCAGATCAATAACAAACCGAATGGTGGAAGGACTGTTGCTGTATAAGGAATAACGAATTTGAGACACATCCGGATAACCGCTAACAACGAGCTGCCCATTCTGATTGCTGTCCAGAGCCTGACCTTGACTAAACGAATCAGCAAAAGCAGTATTTGGTAGATCAATTACAATTCGATCCGGGCCATTCATCGTAAAGATATTTGGCTCTGTGCTTCCGCTTGTAGCAATCATGAAACGGTTGTCGCTGAAGCTAATACCGTTTACTTGCACAAGACCTTGCTGATCCGATCCTCCACCAGCGTTTCCAGAGTTCGGAGGAGTAATTGTCCCGTTTCCGGAACCTACATTCTGGGTAACTAATGTTACCGTCTTCGTGGTATTGTTCCAACCCACCTTAAGACCCATTTGCTCTCCGATGAAACGGAGTGGTACTAAAGTTGTACCATTTTTTACGAGGGGCGGGGCATCCAGGTCTACGTTACTGCCGTTCACTGTTGCCGTCTTCTGTCCAACAATCATCTGCATGGCAGTGTTGTCTTTGCTAATCGTCACCGTTTGCGACTGTTGCTTCCAATCGACGGAATATCCCAGACTTTCGGAAACCACACGAATTGGCACCATCACCTTGCCATTGATGTTTTCCGTTTTCGTATCCGAAGGTTGTACAATCTCATTCCCGTCTAGGATAATTTTCGTGTCTGCTGCTGCATGACTATAGCCCGGGAAAACGAACCCGAAGACAAATAACAGTACCAAAAAACCGAACTTCTTCATCCTTCACCCCTACCAATCTCATATTTTTTCGCCGCATGTTGCAGTCTTGCAACTTTCACTTCACACTTGGGCATTACCAGACACCTATTAGACGCCTCCCAATCACAAAAGTTGCGAATATATTCCAACATAACAGAAAAAAAACGTTGTCAGATCAAGCTTTTTTTACATTTTTATGTCTCTTTTTTTCCTAATTTATCAAATATGCATCTTGAAACAACGCGCTTCCCTAATCTGCATATTTACGAAAAATGCTGTTCTACAAGCTCAAATATTCTAAAATACCGTCGACAATCGCCTGAGCACATTGATCCTGATACGACGTTGTAAGCATTAGAGCTTCATCTGTTGGATTACTCAAAAATCCTAATTCGAGCAGGACAGCCGGCATCGTTGTTTCCCGGGTCACATGAAGACTCGCTACTTTTATTCCCCGATCCTTAAGTCCTGTTACAGGCAGTACATGCTTGTGAAGAGTCTCGGCTAAACTCTTACTCTCATTGCGTGTATATAACGTTTCAATTCCACTCGGAACCGGAGTTGTAAATTTGTTTCCATGAATGGACACAAACAGATCCGCTTGGTTCAGTTTGGCTATATCCACCCGTTGCTGCAAGGAAAGCTCCGTATCATCCTGACGTGTAATCACGGTCTGGATATTGGCATGTTTTTCTAAAAGTGCTTTCACTTTAAGTCCTACAGCTAGGTTAAAATCTTTTTCGTAGGCTCCGGTTACACTGACCGCACCAGACTGACGTCCACCATGCCCAGGGTCAATAACAATTACTGGTTTACCATCATTCTCCGGTAATGCTGGTTGACTGCCTGATGTTCCATTTGTAGCCGAGAGGTCGACGAGCAGCACGTTATTCTCCCCAAGTGACCAGTTTGCTGTTGCACTTTGAGTCAGATCAAGCACCACTCTTACTGTTGAAGGCGACTGGCTGAACATGGCGAATCGGACTTTCGAAACGAGAGTTGAGTCCGTGACGGCGAGCTGCCCACTTCCATCAGGGTTTGATGCTTGTTCCTGCACAAATGTTTGGGAGAAGGACGTATCCGGCAAATCCACTACAATTCGCTCAGGACCGCTGATACTGGATAATTTGGGATTAATGCTTCCATTTGTTGCGATGATCAAACGGTCTCCACTGTAACTAATACTCTGCAGTTCCGTCTGACCAACCGGGGCAGGAGTAACCACCGGATCGCTATCTGGATCAGGATCAACAACAGGTGGAATACTGAAGAGACTGACCGTTTTAGTACTATTGTCCCAGCCAACCTGTAAGCCCATGCCCTCACCTACGAAACGCAAAGGAACAAGTGTCGTCCCCTGTTTAATCAGGGGAGGTGCATCCAAATTGACAATATTGCCATTAATCGTAGCTGCATCCTTTCCAGCCGTCATCTCAATGGAACTATTACCCCGCTGAACGTGCACAGTTTGTGTTGCCTGTTCCCATTTCACGTCATAACCTAGGTTTTCGGATACAATCCGAATCGGAACCATGACCGTTTTGCCAATGTTCTCTGACGGCGCTCCTGCCTTCTGATCAATGGTGACTCCATCAAGCACGATAGAAGGCGCACGGTCTGCATGAGCCATCATGGGAAAAAGACAAAGGAACAGAAAAAAAACGACTGCTGCCGACCATTTCTTCATACGTTATCCACCATTCTTAGTAAGTTATGAAATCTATATAATTTGGACGGCGTAAATCAATCGTTCAACTTATATAGATTTGTGTCCTGATTCGACACCTCTATTACGTTATGTACCCTTCCATAATCTACTATCCAGTCTATCAGATTTTGTCTAGTGATCCGGTTACAACGTTGTCATATTTAGTCGGAAAAAAAGGATAAAAAAAGCCTCCATTTGGAGAAGGAACGTGAACATTCCTTTTCTAAATGGAGGCTCTGCGTTGAATCATTTTTTAGCCAAAAAGTTTAGCCCCATGACGCTCTTCATAAGCGGTGATCGCATCATCGTGCTGTAGAGTCAGACCGATATCATCCAGTCCTTGCAACAGAAACTGACGGCGGTGTTCATCCAGATCAAAATCGATATGCAATCCGTGTGCATCCGTAATCGTTTTGTTTTCCAGATTTACATTCATCTCATAGTTCTCATGGTTTGCTGTACGTTGGAACAAATCTTCCACCTGTTCTTCGGACAGTTTTATCGGCAAAATACCGTTTTTGAAACAGTTATTATAGAAGATATCCGCAAAAGACGGTGCAATGACACAACGGAATCCGTAGTCCATGATCGCCCATGGCGCATGCTCACGTGAAGATCCACAGCCAAAGTTAGCACGGGAAATCAGAATGGATGCCCCTTCATAACGCGGTTTGTTCATCTCGAAGGAAGGATTGTTGTTCCCCTCTTCATCAAAACGCCATTCATAGAACAAAAACTGTCCAAATCCGGTGCGTTCAATCCGTTTCAAAAATTGTTTCGGGATAATTGCGTCTGTATCTACATTGACCCGGTCTACCGGTGCCACGATGCCTTGCAGTGTTTGAAATGCTTCCATATGTTCCGTTCTCCCTTCTGGCGATTACCGCTTAGATCGCTGCTTCTGTTTTGAAATTCCAGTCACGTACGTCTACAAAATGACCTTTCACCGCTGCCGCTGCCGCCATTGCTGGTGACACCAGATGCGTACGTCCTCCTCGTCCTTGACGTCCTTCAAAGTTACGGTTGGAAGTAGATGCACAACGTTGTCCCGGCTTCAGTACGTCCGGATTCATCGCAAGGCACATACTGCATCCTGCGTCACGCCATTCAAAACCAGCTTCAGTGAAAATTTTATCCAAACCTTCTTCTTCCGCCTGGATTTTAACACGTCCGGAGCCTGGTACAACAATAGCAGTTACATTGCTGGAAACGCTATGTCCTTTGGCAACTTTTGCCGCTGCACGCAGATCTTCAATCCGTCCATTCGTACAAGAACCGATAAATACATAATCAATCGGAATCTCTGCAATCGGTGTTCCAGGTGCAAGTCCCATATATTCAAGCGCTTTTTCAGCCGCTTTACGCTCATTTTCTGTAGGCAGTTCCGCCGGTACAGGAACTTTAGAAGAAATATCCGTTCCCATGCCCGGGCTAGTACCCCAAGTTACTTGTGGGATCAGGGATTCCACATCGATTTCAACGACGCGATCAAACTCGGCACCTTCATCGGTCACAAGCTCTTTCCACGCTGCAACAGCTTCATCAAACTTCGCATCTGCAGGCACGTACTCGCGTCCACGCAGATATTCAAACGTCGTTTCATCCGGTGCGATCATACCCGCTCTTGCTCCACCTTCGATAGACATGTTACATACAGTCATACGCTCTTCCATGCTCAGTTCACGGATCGATTCACCCGTGTACTCGATAACATAACCTGTAGCAAAATCAGTGCCATATTTGGCAATGACCGCAAGGATCATATCTTTAGCCGTTACACCCGGGTTACGTTTGCCGACAAAACGAACTTCCATTGTTTTGGCTTTTGCTTGCTGTAAACATTGTGTTGCCATAACGTGTTCCACTTCACTTGTTCCGATACCAAATGCCAGTGCACCAAATGCCCCGTGCGTGGATGTGTGGCTGTCGCCGCATACAATCGTTTTACCTGGATGAGTCAAGCCCAGCTCAGGTCCCATAACGTGAACTACACCTTGGTCAATGGTGTCCAGATCGTATAACTTCACGCCGAAATCGCGGCAGTTCTGGGACAATGTATCAATTTGTTGTTTGGAGATCGGATCTGTAATGTTGAAACGATCCTTCGTTGGCACGTTGTGATCCATCGTTGCGAATGTCAGTTCTGGACGGCGAACTTTACGACCGCTCAGACGAAGTCCTTCAAATGCTTGTGGAGATGTTACTTCATGCACCAGGTGCAAGTCGATATACAGGATGCTTGGTTTTCCTTCTTCCTGATGAATTACGTGGTTTTCCCAAATTTTCTCAAACATCGTTTTTTTACTCATCATTTTCACCTCATCATAAGTTCGGTCCTTGGAAGAGCCTCGTGCTTGTTCGTGTAAAAGTGAAGCTCTTGAATGACCTAAATATATCACCCCGTCCTTCATTGTTCCAAGATATAATATCTATAGCTGTAATAGGTTTAACCTATAGTAGGAGAAACAACAATAAACCACTGCGGTACACAGCGGTTTGTATTGATAATAATTATCATTATCATATATAACTAATACTACTTGTATGTCTTGCCTCTGTCAATATTTTAATTTTACTTGTTGAAGTCTAGTCATCGCCATCTTTCCCTGTGCTGAATAACGAATCTTTCTGTTTTAGTGATATAATTACGACATCGATGAAAGGAATGACATCTCATTATGGAATTCAGACAACTTCAATATACACTGCAGATTGCAGCGGAACGCAACTTCTCAAGAGCCGCGGAAAAACTGCACATTGCCCAACCTTCACTGAGCCAACAGCTGTCCAAACTTGAGAAAGAACTTGGCGTATTGCTTTTTCAGCGAAATACCAGCACAGTTGAACTGACGCACGCGGGGGTTACTTTTGTTGAGCAGGCCCAAAAGATTGTTGATGCCGTTGAACTGTTGCGTCAGGAAATGTCGGACATCTCACAGCTTCGCAAAGGCAAGGTTGTGGTGGGCAGTATGCCAATTACCGGTTCTCACCTCCTGCCACATGTGCTCCCGGCCTTTCAACAAGCCTACCCCGACATTGAAGTCACATTGCTGGAAGACTCCGGGCTTGCACTCGAAAAATTAACAGCCAGCGGCAAGGCTGACCTTAGTCTTCTATCTCTGCCTTTGCAGGAGTCCAGCTTGTCTTATGTTACGATTGGCGAGGAGCGCATCGATCTGGCCGTACCGCCAAACCACCCTTTGGCTCATCGGGGAACTCCCGGCCATCTGCAGCCTGTTCGAATCGATGAGCTTCGGGAAGAACCTTTTGTTGTATTAAAAAAAGGACAGGGCTTCCGCAAGCTGACGTTTGATCTCTGCGAACAGGCCGGTTTTGACCCAAAGGTGGTATTCGAGAGCACTAACATTGAAACATTGCAATCGCTGGTGGCAACAGGCATGGGCATCACTCTGGTTCCCCGTTTTATCGCCCGTGCACCCCGCAGTGAGTTCGTGCCTGTATATGTCCCACTTGCTGATCCAACGCCAAGCCGTACGCTTGTTGTCGCTTACCGTCAAGGGAGAGTACTATCCCAGGCAGCCGAAGCTTTTATACAGACGTTTCAACAAACCGTTGCGGAGCTTTCCAAGACCGATTAAACCGATATCGCCAACAGGTTCGTGGATTCAGGTTCTGTCTTTAACACTCACTAGCCGTACGAGAACACTCATAGGCACATACCAAAAAAGCTGTCCAGATCGCCTAACGATTACAGGACAGCTTTAACTATTTACAGGCCAGCCAAAATGGCTGACCTGTAATACAATGTAGCATCTTTTGTTACAGTACCATGTTGCTTGTTAATTCATAGGATTGTGGCAAGTTAAAAATCGTTATTCACGCATTAACCATCATTTTACTGTCATGCTGCTTAAAACATTTGTTTCGTCTTATTACATACAAAATCATAGCCTTTATTTAGCATATCTCACATCGTCATTATAATAAGGTTCATCTCAGTTGCTCTTCGCAATCAAAATTCTATCCTTTACCTTCGCAGATTACGATCACTTGTCAGCCTGTTCTGTTGATCCATGGCACGGCCTTCTTCCTGCGAATTCTCAGGGGGTGACAAGCCTCCTGTCCCATTCTCTAAGAATGCTCTTAAGTGATCTACCCTTCTGTTGCCTTGTTCCAGTCTCCTGAGCGTATCTTTCACATGGTTGTCCATTGATTGATCATCCTCCTTGGTGACGGGATAGTTAATATTACCCGCCTCCTGGAGCGCTAAACAGCATATGCCATTTATTTAGAGAAAAACTACTTCCCGCTAAAATAAATGCTTGGTCTGCGATCCTCAAACACCGGGATACGTCCGCGGACTTCATCAACCAAGGCAGGGCGGATCACTCCAGATACGAATTCTTCTCCTTCTCCACCCTCAGCTACAATCTCGCCCCACGGATCGATGATCATGGAGTGCCCAAAAAATTCAGTATCTTCCCCTTTGCCGACGCGGTTACATGCAATAACATACATCTGGTTCTCTATAGCCCGAGCAGTCAATAATGTGCGCCAGTGATGCAGACGCGGATTAGGCCATTCGGCAGGCACAATTAATGCACGTGCGCCATTCAAAGCGAGGGTTCGAGCTAATTCTGGAAACCGAATATCATAACAGATCGATGCCCCGGCAGTCAGACCGTTGCCGAGTTCGAACATTTCAGGCTGTGCACCCGGCTCCAAGTATTTTTCTTCATCCATCAGACGAAACAAATGAAGTTTATCATAACGTGATACTTCTGTGCCTTCCTCATTATAAGCATACATCGTATTGTAGATCTGTCCGTCACGCTTCTCCGCAATAGAACCGCCGACAATCGAAATACGATGTTTTTTCGCAAAAGCAGACAGCCATTTTCTTGACGTCTGTCCTTCCGGGTCAGCAAGTTCATGAATTTGCGGTAAAGCATATCCGGTATTCCACATTTCGGGAAGTACAGCCAGCTTTGCATCCGGATATTGCTCTACTGCACGTTCGAGTAGCCTCTGCATATGTTGATGGTTGGCTTCCGGATCTCCCAGTTTAATATCCCCTTGAATCAAAACAACCCGCATTTCCCCTTGTTGTTCAGTCATGACCCAACACTCCTCCGAACTGTAATACTTGATATCATAGCTTGATCCTTAGAAAATTCGCAACCGTATTACCTCAAATGACTACCTAACAGGATTGGGCGCACGATAAATGCGACCACCTCGTTACGGCATAATCTCTATGTGGCTAATACTCATTTTGACTTTGAGCATTTACATATCGTGCTTCAATCCCTTCACTCCTTAGACTCATATATATTTTGATCATAAGCTCAGGAAAGAAAAACATTGACATTGAGTGGTTCTTAATCGACGATCTTTGGATTCTAATTTAATTAAAAATTTATAAATATTTTTAAATAAAATGTTATATAATCCTTTTATTTACAAATATATGTTATTGCTCTATACTAAACTTGTAACCAAATAATAGAAAAGGAGCACTTATTATGAAAAAGAAACTGTTAATCGGATTGTTAACTGTTGCTGCATGTTTTTCGGTTGGATCAACGTCATTTGCTTCAGACATCTCTACAACGAGTCAAGCTGCATCCTCTCCTTCACCAGTGATACAACCCTATCAGGATTTTGGAGCAGTTATTAATTTAGAAGTCGGTCATCGCACTTGGGCTACTGGTTATTCATTTCAGATCATCACTACCGATGGTAGCGTTATCATTGAGCCGTATAACGATTACGCGTTTTATGCTCTCAGACCAGGGGTTACGGTTATAAGAGCTGATTTTGGTAATGGAAATTGGATGTATTATTCAGTGGTCGTAAAATAACTCAATACGCACTAATCAAAAAGATTTGTCAAGTGTACTAGGTTAGCTAAGTTTTCTTTTCGCTTTTTCTAACCAACACGAATAAACCTCCACCGCTATGAGGTTTTGGTTAAATATGGATTATGCTTGGTAGGGCTTGCCCTTCTTCAAGATGGCATTAATGTGATGCAAGAGTTGTTTGCGCAACCGATCACAACCACCTTGTAGGGTTTGCCCTCTTTTCTTTTTTCTCGTATGTGAATGAATTCTTGCATGTGTACTTTTCTTTTACGTATACCGCACCGTATTACCTCAAATGATTACCTAACAGTTCAGGTAACCTCTCCAGCAACTGGTTACATGTCTGTGCATCACCTGAATTCCAGGCCAGTTCCTCCAAAGGATACACACGTCCCTGTTCTACAGCCGTAAGAGCTCTCCACTCTGGACTTTGTATCAGATTCTCTGTCGCCTGTCGTGCAACTGGCTCTTGAGGTAGCATGAGGAACAGATGATCTCCAGCATATTCTTGAATAGCATCAGCCGAAATCTCTTTGTATGCTCTGCCTGCTGCAAGAGCTTCCTGCACTTTATGAACAGGCCTAAAACCAAACGGGTGATATAATAATGGCGCAAGTCCGATATTTCCCATCACAAACAAGCGGGCTCCCCGATGGTATGTGAGTACTGAAGCTGTTTCACCCAGATGAATCATTTTGCCAATCTTCTCCCACATCTGCAATGTACGTTCTTCATACGAACTTAGCCATCGCTCAGCTTGATTTTGTCTGCCCAACCAGTTCCCCGCTCTGGTCAAACGTTCATGAAGAGACGCATGCGAGTTATAAGCTAGCGTAGGTGCAATGCGCGATAATTGCTCATATAGATACTCATCTTCACCGTCTATGATGATCAGATCCGGCTTCAAACGCGCTGTCTTTTCAATATCAATCGGAGTCATAGCGTCATGCTCTTCGTTCACAATTAAATGGACACCTAAAGCTCGTAAATCACCAGCAGTATCTCCATAATAGATCACTCGCTCTGGATTAGCGGGAATACGTACATCGTGTCCTAACCAATCCTGAACCAAGGTCTGCTGTTGAATAGATCTGTCATACTGGCGAGGAGATAGTCCGGTAATCTGGCGAAAACGTCTGCTAAAATAAAATTCATCTTTGAATCCGACACGACTCGCAATATCACGTAAAGGCTCATCTGTCTTGCGTAACCACTCTTTGGCATGCTGAATTCGAACATGATTGATGTAATCGAGCGGTTTCTGACCGGTACGTTGCTTGAACATTGTTGTGTATAGTTTAGGACGAACACCAGCCATATTCGCAAGCTTATGGACCGTGATTTCATCTCTGTAACACTCTTCAATATACTGAATAGTACGAGTTAACTCGGACTCCGAATTTGTATCAGTACCTTTTGAGGTATAACGAGTTATGATCCGTTCCATCCATAGCTGAAACCGCACATTCAGATGGCAATATTCCGCATCATTTTTATAATTCCGGGACGCAAACAATTCGGCTAACTCACCGCTCACAGACTCATATGCAGCATCATTGAATTGAGCGCGTTGCTGGAATAAAGGCTGTGAATACCACTTGAGATGACCGGACAAAACCTGAAAAGCATCATATGCCATAACCGTATAAGTCAAATGGTTTGAATTTCTATGTTCCAGCTGATATGCCTCACCCGGGGAAATCGGATAAATACAACCCGCAGTAAAAGGCCAGTACTCCTGGCCGATGTACAAGTGCCCTTCTCCTTCTTCACAGATTAAAAATGTATGTTTATCACACTGTACCTCCAGCATGATTTGATTGGGTGGTTCTATTCGTTGCTCCAGGCGATGCATCCGAAACATGAATGCCGAAAAAAATAACTTATCTTGATTCACATCCAACGTTTTCATGTTAATTTATCTCCTAGCGCACTGAGAATTATTATCATTCATAACTTAATGGACTCATTATAGCCTAGTACTAATCTTATATCTAGATCATTTTGTAATGAGCTCCTTAGAGATATTTAGTATCAAAAAAAGCGCTCAACCAAGTTGATCGCTTTTGGGAATCTAATTTTATTTGAACCTTCCAATTGAGTTCTTGAACGTTTGATATTTCATTTGGTTGTGATTAGATTGTGAGTTTCCCTTGAACTTCATCATTGAATCATCTGCTCAGGCAGTTCTTTCAACAACCATTCTCTGGACATCGCATCACCCGAGGCTTTGACTATATCAAAATGATATACCTTACCAGCTTTAACTGCGGGCAGGTTTTTCCATACAGGACTGTCCATTAATTCCTCGCTGGACAGCCTCGCATCTTCCGTTACAGGTTCAAGGATAAATATTCGATCCCCTGCAATTTCTGTCATTTTTTCCGGGGAAATCTCTGCAAATCCCATTCCCTCATCTACTAACTTCTGGATTTCTGGTGTTGGTTTCATCCCATCCTTGCCATATAACAACTGAGGTAACCCGGCTCCAGCCATCACAAAAAGACGATTCCCCGGATACATTGTAAACACCGATGCTGTCTCTCCTTCTTTTAGGCCATGATCACGAAGCTTTTTCCACATTTGCTCTGTTGCGGTTTGATACGCAGTAATCCAGTCCTCTGCCTCCTGTTTTTTGTTTAACAGATCGCCTAACGTTCGCATGCGATCCTCCAATGTTGCAAAAGAATCAAAGGTTACTGTAGGTGCGATTTTTGAGATCTGATCATACTGTGCCTCATCACTATTCGAAAAAATAATCAGATCCGGATTCAGTCCAACTGCCCTCTCTACGCTAAACGGAAATCCTACATCTTCCGAATCCGCTACCTGGTCGTCAAACACCATGCCTTCCTGCCGAAGTATGCCCACCGGGATAACGCCCAGTGCGACCAGATCCCCGGTAACTTCTCCATGATAGATTACACGTTGAGGAGTAACAGGCACGGTCACGGTATGACCTGTCCAATCCTTGAACTGTCTTGTCTGTCCCACGTTATCCTCATCCGCAGAAGTTTGTTTTCCGGTTTCTGTGTCTTCGCTTGCCTGATTCACCGATACATTACCTGGATTCTCTGAAGCTGGTGCAGATGTCGATGCCTCGTTTGAACATGCGAATAAAAGTACAGACAACGCTGTGACTGTCAATAAAAAGGCCGTATTTCGGAATTTGTTTTGAAACTTGTTTTGGTACTTGCTTTGCATCTCTATTTCTCCCCCTGTTTGATGTGCTCTCAAATTCGAATACAAATGATATTGATTATCATTATCGTAAAATATCTTAACTCATGGATTTTCTGATCTCAATGGATAAACTTGAAATCTGCTTTTCCCTTTTGTACAAAAATGTTCTTCCTTACTTCCATCTCCCTCTATACAGCTCGGGATTGACGTGATAAATTAATGAGAACGTTTTGCCATAAATGAACATCCGGAGTGATATATAAGATGACGAATTCAGAACATAGACCTTCTTCTTCAGCCTTTCCAATCCCGTCTGCCAAAGTCATGTCACAGCTGCCAACGCAATTTTTTGCAACCCTTGTTCAAAATGTGAACCGTGAGATTGCAAGCGGCCATGATGTCATCAATCTGGGGCAAGGTAATCCTGATACCCCTACACCGCCGCATATTATTCAATCCTTGCAGCAATCAGCTGAAAATCCGCTTTATCATAAATATTCTCCGTTTCGCGGGTATGCCTTCCTGAAGGAAGCCGTTGCCAAGCGCTACAAAGAAGATTACAACGTTGATCTTGATCCCGAGACCGAGGTCGCTATTCTTTTTGGAGGCAAAACCGGACTGGTTCAATTACCTCAAGTATTATTGAATCCAGGGGATGTATGTCTGGTTCCCGATCCAGGGTATCCTGACTATTGGTCAGGCGTCGCTCTCGCGCAGGCGCGTATGAGCTTCATGCCTCTATTGAAATCCAATGCATTTCTACCCGACTACGAAGCAATCTCTGCTGATGATCGGCAAAAGGCCAAGCTTATGTTCCTGAACTATCCCAACAACCCCACCTCGGCCACGGCTCCACTTTCCTTTTACGAGGATACTGTTGAATTTGCGATTCAGAATCAGATTGTCGTTGCTAGTGATTTTGCTTATGGCGCGATTGGATATGACGGTCGTCGTCCTGTCAGCTTCTTGCAAGCTCCAGGAGCCAAAGAGGTAGGCATTGAGTTCTATACTCTCTCCAAAACGTATAATATGGCGGGATGGCGTGTCGGATTTGCGCTGGGGAATGCGGAGATCATCTCCCAAATCAATCTGCTGCAGGATCATATCTATGTCAGCCTGTTTGGTGGTATCCAAGCTGCCGCAGCGGAAGCTCTGACGGGCCCGCAGGACTGTGTCACTTCGCTAGTTGCGCGATATGAATCTCGTCGTGATGCATTTTACGAGGCGCTTTCCACAATCGGTTGGCGAGCGGCCAAGCCTCAAGGTTCATTTTTTGGATGGTTGCCTGTTCCGGAGGGGTATACCTCTTCTGCTTTGACAGACATTCTGCTGAGAGAAGCGAAGGTTGCTGTCGCGCCAGGTATCGGTTTTGGCTCCCATGGGGAAGGTTATGTACGTATAGGTCTTCTGAGTGATGAACAACGCTTGCGTGAAGCTGCAGAGCGAATTGGCAAGCTTCATCTTTTCAAGTAAGTTTAAAGCGGGGTACATGGCTACAATCCCTTTGCATATGCCAACTTTCCATGGTATGTTATAAGAAATAGTGAACGAAACGTGATGACGGGACCAGTAAGAGAGAATTAGCTGCGCACAGAGAGTAAATTCCATCTGGCTGCAAGAATTTACCACAGCTTCTCTCCGAAACCTACCCCTGAGCGGCCTGTTGTGTACAGGACAGTGCCTTCTGTTACAGGGCATGAAGCCGGATGATCTGATCATCAATAAAGGTGGTACCGCGGAAGTAACGAACTTTCGTCCTTTTTAACCAAAGGGCGAGAGTTTTTTTTGTACCTATAACAGGCTGCTTCGCAATCACTGATTAATTATGTTTAAGGAAGTGAAATCATGACTTCACGTATTGTCGTAAAAATTGGAAGCAGCTCATTAACCACCGAAGAAGGCGGTCTGGATCGCCAGGCAATCTCCTTTTTTGCAGATGAAATTGCTTCTCTTGCGGCACAGGGCCACGAAGTTTTGCTCGTTACCTCTGGTGCAGTTGCTGCCGGATTTCGAGAGATCGGGTACCCTCAGCGTCCCAAATTGTTACATGAGAAACAAGCAGCTGCCGCTGTTGGGCAGGCTTTGCTGATGCAGGCATATCAACAGGCTTTTGCGGCGCACCGCGTTACTACAGCGCAAATTTTACTCACTCGTACTGACTTCCACAGTCGGAAACGCATGGGAAATGCTGGTATGACCGTAGAGGAACTGCTGAAGCAGCGTGTCATTCCGATTTTCAACGAAAATGATACCGTATCTGTAGACGAATTAAAATTTGGTGATAACGACCTATTGTCTGCGCTCGTTGCCAACCTGGTCAAGGCACAACATCTCATCATTGTTACAGATACCAATGGACTGTACACCGCAGATCCACGTAAAGACCCTGCCGCGAAACGATACGACCGTATTCCTGAAATTACAGCCGAGATATACGCATATGCTGGTGGCTCAGGATCAGCTGTCGGTACAGGCGGTATGCGTTCCAAGGTTGACGCAGCCAAAGTCGCCACACGCGGAGGGGTTCCTGTTTTTGTAGGCAGTGTTAAAGAGCCTGGAGATATGCATCTAGCGGTTGATGGAACCGGCAAAGGAACTTATTTTGAGACCAAACTGGCTTCCCTGTCTCGCAAAAAACAGTGGCTTGGCTTCATGTCCACTCCGCTTGGGACTGTCGTTGTTGATCATGGTGCTGAAGAGGCACTCGTTCACGGCGGGCACAGTCTGCTTCCTGTAGGCGTGAAACGTGTTCTGGGAACATTTCATGCCGGCGATGTTGTCGAAGTGCTTGGTCCTGATGAATCGTTACTCGGACGTGGGATCGTTAATTACGATGATGATCAGCTTCGTCAGATCGCGGGACTGCCAAGCGGCGAGGTCATGAAACAGCTGAACAGCATCCATAGACTTGAAGTCATTCATCGAGATGAATGGATTACCTTGAAATAATAGTTGAACTAAGTCATATTTCAGCTATCTTTGTTGGAATAAAAATATATAAGTGGACTTTTTCCACACAACAACGAAGAGGACAGAAAAAACCTGAAAAAGCGGAGCTGAAAGCTTTCTGAAAGAAAGCTACTTCGTAAGCATAGACTTATCACCGGATTTCCCCTTCAAAAAGAAATTGAAAAATCTGGGGATAACAGCGATTGGAAGGTTATTCTGTCATCGGAGTCTATGTGTGAACAATCTTAGTTCCAACTATATATTTAACTAGAGGAGGAATTTAAGATGAGTGAGGTTCGAGAAAAAGCAAGCAAGGCCAAATCTGTCGTCACTGAACTGAATCGCCTGACCACGGATCAGAAAAATACTGCACTGCGCGTTATGGCTGATGCCTTGATCGCATCGTCTGATGTCATCATTTCCGCCAACATAGAAGATATCGATCGCGGCAGAGAACAAGGTACTCCTGAATCCATGCTGGATCGTCTGGCACTGAATAAAGAGCGCATCACAGGCATCGCTGAAGGCTTACGTCAGATCGCGGAATTACCCGATCCTGTGGGCGAAGTGCTTGAAAATTTTACACGTCCGAATGGCCTGCACATCGAAAAATCAAGAGTTCCGATTGGCCTGATCGGCATTATTTATGAAGCTCGTCCTAACGTGACGGTTGACGCTGCAGGCCTATGTCTCAAAACAGGCAATGCTGTACTTCTGCGCGGCGGCTCTTCTGCTCTCTCCTCCAATCGAAAAATAGTTGAAGTATTGCATCAAGCACTGGCAACAACGGCCATGCCTGCCGATGCACTTCAGTTGGTAGAAGATGCAGACCGTGCTTCCGTTGACGAAATGCTCAAGCTGAACGGACTGCTGGATGTCATCATCCCACGCGGTGGTGCTTCACTCATCCGTACTGTTGTTGCGAATGCAACCGTACCTGTCATTGAGACGGGTGCTGGCATCTGTCATACCTATGTGGATGAATCAGCGGATGAAGTGATGGCGACTGACATTGCCATCAATGCCAAAGCACAGCGTCCATCGGTATGTAACTCCATGGAAACCCTGCTGCTGCATGCAAATTATGCAGAAGAACATTTACCTTCTCTGGCAGAGCGTTTCCGCGAAGCAAGTGTCGTTCTGAAAGGCTGTGAGACAGTTCGTCGCCTTGTTCCGACAGCGCTTGAAGCCACAGAGGAGGATTACGCAACAGAATATAACGATTATATTTTGAACATCCGCGTAGTCGAAAATTTGGATGAAGCACTGCAGCATATTGCACACTATGGAACCAAACACTCCGAATGTATCGTAACTCGCGATATTGCCCATGCGGAACGCTTCATGCAAGAAGTCGATGCGGCGGCTGTCTATCACAATGCTTCCACTCGTTTCACCGACGGATTCGAATTCGGATACGGTGCCGAGATTGGAATCAGTACACAGAAGCTGCATGCACGGGGTCCAATGGGGCTGCCCGCACTGACGTCCAGCAAATACCGGATTACAGGCAATGGTCAGATTCGTCAATAATTTTTGAGCAACCAGTTATATAGGAGGAACGATATACATGAGCCAAGAGCAACAGACACTATTACAACAAAAGATTACTTTCCACGGAGCAGGTGCGATGGCTGAGGCCATTGTACGTGGGCTCATTTCCCGTCTTGTCGTTCGTCCTCAGGATATTACGATGCTGAATCGAAGCAACTTGAAACGTCAGGAAGAACTGAGCACTCGTTATGCCGTGCATACAGGAACAGCCTCAGAATCGCTTGATCTTCTTGCCTCCTCACCGGTTATCGTGCTGTGTATGAAGCCGAAAGATGCCGCGGCTGCGCTGCGTCAACTGGGCCCCCTGTTGTCTCCAAAACAACTAATCGTATCCGTTATAGCTGGACTATCGATTCGTACGATGCAGAGCCTGCTTGGCCGCAAACAACCGATTGCAAGAACGATGCCTAACACCTCCAGCACGATCGGACTTGGTGCAACCGGACTTGCTTTCTCTGCGGAGATTACCGATGAACAGCGTAGTACAGTGATGACCCTCTTCGAAGCCGTAGGGATCGTAACCATCGTGCCAGAAGACAAACTCGAAGTTCTCACTGGAATTTCGGGCAGTGGACCTGCTTACGTATACTATCTTATGGAGGCTATGATTGCAGCGGGAATCCGAGGCGGCTTGTCTAGTCAGCAGTCCCGTGACCTTACTGTTCAGACTGTGCTGGGCGCAGCACGGATGGTACAGCAGACAGGCATGGAACCAATGAAGCTGCGCAGTGATGTCACCTCACCTGGAGGCGCAACGCAAGCAGCCCTGAAAACGCTGGATGAAGGAGACTTCTTTGAAAATGTCATTGCAGCCGTAGGTCGCTGTGCAGAGCGTTCACGTGAGATGGGAGCTGCGCTGGAAGGAGATTTAAAACATGAATAATATGTGTACTGCCACATATCGTCTGCATGATGATCATGCTGATTTTCACAAAAAGGCCCAATCCATTGCCATCGGAATGACCGTCGGCAGCTGGACCGAGTTACCTCAGGCACGGCGTGAGGCCATGCAAAAACATCTTGGTGAAGTGATCAAGGTCGAGGTTCATGAAGCGGAAGGATTAGCAGCCGGAGAGCGCTATGCAGATATCACCATTGGATATCCGGATATCAACTTTAGTCAAGATATCCCTGCTTTGCTTGTCACCGTATTCGGTAAAATTTCGATGGACGGGCGCATCAAACTGAACCATCTCGGATTTTCAGATGGATTCCTGCGCGCTTTCCCAGGACCGAAATTTGGACTGAACGGTGTGCGGGATCTGCTCGGAGTTCATGATCGTCCTTTACTGATGAGTATTTTCAAATCCGTTATTGGACTTAACGCGGAAGAACTGCGGGAACAGTTTATACGTCAGGCTCTTGGCGGCGTTGATTTGATCAAAGATGACGAAATCTTGTTTGAGAACAAACTAACACCGATTGAAAAAAGAGTGGAAGTCTGCATGAAGGCTGCCGAACAGGCTCGCCAGGAAACAGGCAAAAAACTTCTGTACGCCACCAATTTGACGGGACCTACCTCCCGTCTCAAACAGCAGGCTGAACGTGCCATCGGCGCAGGAGCCAATGCTCTGCTTTTCAATGTGTTGTCCTACGGTTATGATGTGCTGCACGAACTAAGTAGTGATCCTGACATCAATGTGCCCATCATGGCTCACCCTGCACTTGCCGGAGCCTTGTATCCATCACCGCATTACGGTATTTCCGCTTCCGTGGTATTGGGACAGCTGATGCGTCTGGCCGGTGCTGACCTTGTGCTCTTCCCTTCACCTTACGGCTCGGTTACAATGCCAAAGGAAGAAAATATGGCGATCACCGAGCAATTGCTAACACCCGATTTACCTGTAAGAACAAGTATGCCGGTGCCTTCTGCAGGTATTCATCCGGGACTTGTTCCGATGATTCTGAGAGACTTTGGCAAGGACGTGATTGTCAATGCCGGGGGCGGGATACACGGACACCCGATGGGAACTGAAGCAGGTGGACGTGCGTTCCTGCAAGCCATTGAAGCCGCTGGGCGCTCCATTCCACTGGCCGAGTATGCTGCCGATCATCCAGAGCTGAAAAGTGCACTGGATCTGTGGGGTGGAGAACGATGAGATCAGATAAGAAAACAGCGATTTTCTGTGATTTTGATGGAACCATTACTCTCTCAGACAACATTGTCGCTATAATGAAACACTTCAAACCAGAAGGCATTGATGCCATCATGAAAGATACCATCGAACAAAAAGTATCTCTGCGCGAAGGAGTTGGAGCCATGTTTGCTCTCCTGCCCTCCTCGCAAAAAGACGAAATTGTCGAATTTGTCCTTGGACAAGCAGGCATCCGCGAAGGATTCAAAGCGTTTCTGGATTATGTTCGCAGCGAAGGCATCGAATTTAATGTGACCAGCGGTGGCATGGACTTTTTCATCGAGCCGTTACTCGCTCCCTTCGACATCCCGCAGGATCATGTATACTGCAACGGTGCTGATTTCTCTGGTGAATATATTCGTATTGAATGGCCTCATCCATGTCAGCCTCCTTGCAACAACGGCTGCGGGATGTGTAAAACGACCGTGATCCGCACGTTTCCGGAGGACCAGTACAACCGGATTCTAATCGGAGACAGCCTGACGGACTTCGAAGGAGCTAAAATTGCTGATCTGGTCTACTCCCGCTCCATTCTAACGGATAAATGTGTAGAACTTGGTGTAGATCATGTGCCGTTTACTACCTTTTATGACATCATCGAAGATATGAAACAGAAGCAATTACAAGGAGTGCTGTAGACATGGGTTTTGAAAAGATTACACTGGAACGTAAACGTCAGGTTCTCGAAGAACTGGCGGATGTCAAAGCTTTATTCGCAAGCCGGAACTGGTTTCCCGGAACAAGCGGCAACCTGTCGATGCGGGTGGGGGAATTTGACCCGGAACAATTTTATTTCGCAGTAACGGCCTCAGGTAAAGATAAGTCCTTGCGCACGCCGGAAGATTTTCTTTTTGTTGATAAGCAAGGCAAAGCAATCGAAGCGACTACGTTGAAGCCAAGCGCCGAAACGCTGATTCACTGCGAAATTTATCGTTTGACGGGTTGCGGCGCAGTGTTCCATGTGCATACCGTGTTTAACAACTTGATCAGTGAATTTTTTGGTGAGGAAGGTCATGTACCGATTCAGGGCATTGAATTGATCAAAGCCTTTAACATTTGGGAAGAAAATGCAGCCATTCGTGTGCCGGTTCTGCCAAACTTCGCACATATTCCTTCCATCGCCGAGTTGGTACCGGGTGTACTAGATGCGAGCGTTCCAGGAATTCTGCTGCGTAACCACGGGATCTATGTGTGGGGTAAAGATGCTTTTGAAGCGAAACGCCATCTGGAAGCCTTTGAATTTTTGTTCGAAGTGATGTACCGACAGCTCTTGCTGAAAGGCGCACAAAAATAATAGTCCGGTTATGACAGGTCAACACAGATCACTAAGCTTATACATTCGTTTATACTAATACAATAATTAGACATGAAAAAACACACCAACGGCTTTGGATCAGCCCTGGTGTGTTTTGCTTTAATACGCTTACTTGTAAAATGTTCATCGTTTATCCCGATCCTTGAACAAAAAGAGACTTTCCAATTCCTCATCCTTCGTGCGATCCGTACTGGAAATCCCTGCTACAGCATTAGACTCACGCTGTTTTCCAAGTAACAATTTCACCCCACCGAAGATGAGTAAAAATGAAACAATAACCGTATTTAAATACGAACGAATCTCATATGTCAGGAACACATTCGGGAACATCTCGTTTAGTTGCGGGATAATCAGGCGAATCGTTAAATAATACAAACCGAGAGCCGCGATCCCGAATCCAATGAATCGTTGATACCGTACCCAGTCTTTGAAGATCGGCTGATCGCTAAGCTGTTCACGTCCATACCGACTGGAGCACTGAAGTCCGTCGAAGAAGCTGTAGAACCAGATCAGCGGAATCATAAACAGAAATACGGACAGGCGGAGCAAATCCAGAATGTAGATGCTACCAAGGAATAGAAACATCAACTGCAGGCCTCTTTTTTGCAATCCGAGATACATATGTCCTGCTCCCGGAAAAGCGGAAAGCAGTGTAGCCAGCACTTTGCTGCGTTTCCCCATAATTCGGCCTGTCTCCAGCTCTTCAAATAACGTTCGATCCTGCAGCACTTCACCAGCCTGTTTGCGATGTACATGCTGAACCGCATCAAACATACAATATACCCAGATCACGGGTAGAATGAGCAGAAACATCAAAAATATAGATTCGTTCGTGATGGCTGATACAAAAACCATCATGGCAAATGAACCAAAAAATGCGATCAGGAAGGACAATCCGCGGTGAAGCAATCCGAGATGCAGATGCCCAAGACCAGGAACAAACGAAAGCAGAATCGTGAAAAAACGTTCCCCTTCACTTCCCTTTTGGTACATGGGCTGAGGCCCAGTATAAGCTGTTCCACCGGCATATCCAGCATATTCATGACTCTCAGCACCCTGATGATGAATGTCATCCTCACTTCTCGGTCCCATTGATTCTTGCTGTCTAACATAACCCTCGGGATAAGCAGAACCTTGAGGATGTGCGGGAGGATTGCCATAGTACATGCCTTGTCCGTTGTAATACGTTTCTCTAACTGGAGGTGCGGAAAGTAGCACAATGATCATGTCAAGCATACTGAGACACCAGACAAAGAGCACACCTACTAGTCCGAGGATTAGTACATCCTTGGCACCTGTTAAATAGGCCAGTATGATAAAGCCAATGCCTGTTCCGAAGAATAATAACGGGTAAACTACAGCCCGAACCGTTCGTCGCCAATATAGGAATCCAAGCCCGGGAAACAGGTTTAATAAAAATGCAAGTAGTTTATTACGATCTGAATGCACAGTCGTCATCCTTTCTATTCAGGCCATTTGAGACTAATCAAGGTTTGGGTTTAAAGTTATCGAGCCACGAGGTAGCTGCCTCCGTCCATTTCTCAGTAAATGAACCTGCAGTGTCACCTTCTTGGAATTTATGATAAGGAGCCATCTTGTCAAACAGTCCGGAAGAGAGAAAAATTAATGTCAAACAGGCTGCCACGGTGTAATGAAATACTCGATGTTCAAACCATCTGCGGTTCCGTCCGCCTCGAGAATTACGCGCTTTGCCATCAGAAGCCAAGCTCTCAATTCGGTTCATCACGGATTTTGTAAAATCATCTGAATTCGGTAATACAGGGTGATCTTGCTTCAACTCCAAAGCTTCAAGATATCTTGCCATCGCATCTGGTTCGCTCAGCAGAAACTGCTCCATCTGGACTGCTTGATTGCCGCTAGTTCGGCCTTCAATATAGTCCGTCCACTGCTGTACGGTATACACCTCTTTTTTACTCACGCCACTCCTCCTCCTTCCAATGATTTCGTATCCACTGTCTGGCTCGGTATAACCTTGATTCTACCGTTTTTACAGCCACCTGAGCCTCATGGGCAATTTGCTCATAGTTTTTCTCGCTCAAATAATACGCGGTAATAATGTCACGGTGCTGGGCAGGTAGCCGATTAATTCGTTCACGAAGTTTCTCCTGCTGTTCTTCACGAATGATACGGGTTAGAACGTCTTCATCCCGTCCTGGCAGATTTACAATATTGTCTTCTCCGCCCAGATCTTCAGCACTGCGTCTGCCCAGCTTGCGTTTGGCATCAATAGCCTTGTGAAAAGCAATACGTGATATCCACGTCTTGAACCCTTCGGATCGGTAATCAGGGAGAGATTTATAAATCTGAATGAACGCCTCCTGAGCGGCATCCTGTGCATCCTGATCGTTACGTAAGACAGAATACGCAACATGATAGACATGCTGGCTGTATTTGTCGATCAGAAGACGCATTTGGGATGCATCCCCTTGACGGATTTGTTCAATTACGAGCGCTTCGTCAATAACTCTCCCCTCCTCTCCACTTCTATAGACGACGACTGGTCAAGTGACCCCTGCAACTTTTAATAATTTTTTATTAATAGTCTCCCCATGGGATATTCTGGTTATATTCTTTGATTCTACTGAAGTCTAGTTAAGCTATTAAATTTCCTCAATGGAAACGTGATATATCCTTAGATAAAGCTAATGGCAATCCAATGTATTATGGAACAAAATAACATCAAAAAACAGGCACAGAATGACTTCTGGCCTGTTTAATGAATTAACGTCCGCCATTGCGGAAACGTTGCGTATACGCTTTGGCATCCTGCACATTTTTTACGCGATTCCTGCTCCACTCCAGCAAGATTCGATCAATGTACCTGAAATGCACTTTCCCTGCAAACACCGCTTCCTTCAAAGCCATCAGAATCAGTTCTTCCTGATAGCGATCTTGATCCAGCCAGCTGGATATCGTCTCACACTCCATTGGCGAGAGAGGCCGACCAAATTCCTTTTCAAAAATAGAGAACATATTCCGCTCTTCCTCTTCTTTTTGAACACTGTTCGAATCTAGACGTGATGCGTTGCTTTTTTGTTGTTCAGACCGGGCCTGTGATACTTCTTCTGCAGTGCACATGGCAAGCTTGGCATACAATCCATGCAAGTCATATCGTTCATACTGAATATCCCGCTCTTCGTCCCGATGCTCATCTATGGTAATATAACCATCTCTCATCAGACGCTGTAGCATTCTGGCAATACCTTCGGGAGCAAGTCCCATCCGGGTTGCAAGCTCTTCAAGAGTTGGGAATTCATTGAATTCTGCCTGACGGAACCCTAGCAACTGAATCAGAAGCAATACCTCTGAATCAGATAAACCAAGCTGATGATAAGAACGCAATAAGGCATACGGCAATTGAGCTGTACCAGCGGCCATACCATAGGCAGCTCCACTTAACCAAGCTTTGGAGGTCATGTCTTCCATATATTCTTTTCCGTTCAACATTAAGGGTACAAACGATAGAGCATACGAGGGAATGCAATGGTCTCACGAACATGGTCAAGTCCACAGATCCAAGCTACCGTGCGCTCCAATCCCAGACCGAAACCGGAGTGAGGAACCGATCCATATTTACGCAGATCCAGGTACCACTGGTACGCTTCATCTGAAAGGTTATGCTCTTCAAAGCGTTGTTGCATCAGTTCTGGATCATCGATACGCTGTGATCCACCAATGATCTCACCATAACCTTCTGGCGCAATCATGTCCGCACACAGAACAACTTCAGGGCGATTTGGATCTGGTTTCATATAAAATGCTTTGATTCCAGCCGGATAGTGCGTAATAAATACAGGTGTATTATACTTTTCGGCAATCGCTGTTTCATGTGGTGCACCGAAATCTTCTCCCCAAGGAATGTCGAAGCCTTGTCCGTTCAAGAACTCAATTGCTTCGTCATACGTAATGCGCGGGAATGGAGCTGTAATGCCCTCCAGTTTGGATACATCACGTCCGATAGATTCCAGTTCAGCACGGCAATTTTTCACCACAGATTGAACCACATGTGCAATGAATTTCTCTTGTACGCGCAAGCTTTCCTCGTGATCCACAAATGCCATCTCTGGCTCGATCATCCAGAACTCAATCAGGTGACGACGTGTTTTGGATTTTTCTGCACGGAATGTTGGACCGAAGGAGTACACTTTGCCCAGTGCCATCGCTGCTGCTTCCATATATAGTTGTCCACTTTGCGTCAGATACGCATCCTCATCAAAATATTTGATATGGAATAAGTTCGTTGTTCCTTCCGCTGATGAAGGTGTCAGAATCGGCGGGTCAACCTGCGTGAATCCGTTACCATCAAAAAACTGCTGAACGGCGCGGATAATCTCTGCACGAATCACCATCACGGCACGTTGCTTGGTGGAACGAAGCCACAGATGGCGATGATCCATCAAGAAATCAACACCGTGTTCTTTCGGTGTAATCGGATAGTTTTCAGTTAGATGAATGATTTGAACCCCTGTAACGGTCATCTCGAATCCAGATGTGCTACGCGGCTCTTCACGTATAATACCTGTAACGTAGACAGAACTTTCTTGCGTCAAGCTTTTGGCATCATTCCAAATGTCTTCGCTAACTTCACTCTTCACTACAACACCTTGAATATATCCCGTTCCATCACGCAGCTRCAAAAACTGAATTTTACCGCTGGAGCGTTTGTTATTAATCCAGGCGCCGATGGTTACTGTCTCACCCACATGCTCATTGACATTACGAATTACACAATTCGTATCCATGTTCACATCTCCCCTTGGTTCCATAAATTTGAAAATGCAGCGGACAGGTGTAACCCTGCCCTCTGCACTTCCTTGTCATCCTGTATTTACTTTACAGTTAGATTACTTAGAATTCAATACGATTCGGTGGGTATCACGTGCAATAACCAATTCTTCATTCGTAGGCACTACAAGAACAGCTACTTTTGAATTCTCGGTTGTGATACGGCGCGGTTCACCCGAACGAATTGCATTCAATGCATCATCAAGTTCAACACCAAGGTATGTGAGTTGCTCACACACTTTTTGGCGAAGAACAACGGAGTTTTCACCTACACCTGCAGTAAACACAATTACGTCTACACCGTTCATTGCCGCAGCATACGAACCGATGTACTTACGCAAGCGGTATTCGTACATTTCAAAAGCAAGCGTCGAGTTCGGCTCGCCTTTCTCCATACCTTCTGTAATCTCACGCATATCACTGCTGATCCCGGAAATTGCCAGAAGACCACTGTGTTTATTCAGCATGGAGTTCACTTCACTTACACTCAGTTCTTCTTTGTTCATTACATAAGGCACGATAGCTGGATCAAGGTCACCACTGCGTGTTCCCATCATCAAACCTTCAAGTGGCGTCATTCCCATCGATGTATCCACAGATACGCCGCCTTTAACTGCCGTCACACTACCACCGTTACCTACGTGGCAAGTGATGATTTTCAAGTCTTCTAACGGACGGCCAAGATACTCCGCTGCCGTTTTGCTTACATAATCATGCGATGTTCCGTGTGCACCATAACGACGTACTTTGTATTTTTTGTAAAGTACACGTGGAATAGCATACAGATAAGCATGTTCAGGCATCGTTTGGTGGAACGCTGTATCAAACACCATTACCTGAGGCACACCTGGCATATTCAATTCAGCCGCACGGATACCCATCATTGCTGCCGGGTTATGAAGCGGAGCTAGGTCGAACAATCGACGAATTTCAGCTTTTGCAGCATCGTCCACCAGTGAAGATTCTTTAAAAGCTTCACCGCCGTGTACAACACGGTGACCCACAGCCTGAATTTCGCTCACAGAAGCAACCACACCATGTTCTTTATCTGTCAAAAGATCAATGACTTTACGGATTGCAGTCGTATGTTCCAGAATTTCACTAACTTCCGTGACTTCTTCGCGCCCTGTCGGCTTATGCGTCAGAATGGAAGAATCCATCCCGATCCGCTCTACCAACCCTTTTGCAAGCACAGATTCATCTTCCATATTATACAATTGATATTTGAGCGAGGAACTCCCCGCATTAATTACGAGTATATTCACAGCCGGTCACCATCCTTGTCGTACTTGAAGAATCCTTCTCCTGATTTCACGCCCAGATGACCTGCACGCACCATTTTCTTCAGGACAATCGAAGGACGATATTTCAGTTCTCCGAATTCACGGAACATTCTTTCGAGAGCTGCTTCAACGGAATCAAGTCCGAAACGGTCAGCCATTTCGAGTGGTCCATGCTGAAAGTTATAGCCGATACGCATTGCATCATCGATGTCTTCAGCAGAAGCTACACCTTCTTGCAGAACGTGCAGCGCTTCGTTGATCAGCAGGCAGATCAGACGAGAAGTTACAAACCCTGGGGATTCATAAATCATAACGCCTTTTTTATCTACAACTTCTTCAACAAAACGGCGAGTTTCTTCGAATGTAGTATCCGACGTTTTCAGTCCACGAATAATCTCTACAAGATCAACCCGGGATACCGGATGAATAAAGTGCATACCAATAACACGCTCTGGGTACTTGGTCGAGCTTGCAAGCTCGGTCAAACTCAGCGTGGACGTATTACTTGCCAAAATAACATTGCTTGGACATACCTGATCCAATTGATTGAAGACTGCTTTTTTAGCTTCCAGATCTTCCGAGATCGTTTCGATAACCATATCGCAAGAGCCGAGTTCAGCCAAATGTCCAACTTTGGTAATTCGGGAGAGAATCAATTTCTTCTCCGCTTTGGTAATGGCCCATTTCTCCAGTTGTTTATCCAAATTCGTCTCAATCATGTCATATGCATGATCAAGCTTCTTCGTAGTGTGTTCCACCAGAAGCACATCAAGTCCTTTGGCCGCGAGCATCTGGGAAATTCCTTGTCCCATCGTACCGCCGCCGACAACTCCTATTTTTTTGAAAAACATGGTTCTGCTCCATCCTTTCGGTTCTCTATTTCTCTATTGTACCCTGTTCGCCGAAAATTACAAATTTCGACCCAACAACTAATAATATCTTAGCACGACTGAAATGTAAAAAAAAATAACCAGCATAAAGAAATTATGCTGGTAAACGTGCACTGTCACGAAATTGACAACGAAATTGTTCTCCTGACAAAACTTCCTCACGCATCAGAATGTCGAGTGAATTGTCGAAAATTGACCGTTGCTCTTCAAGCAGGCGTTTTGTTTGCTCCATTAGTTCCTGGAGAATGACTTTATTTTCTCGCATCAGCTCTTCAGTAGTCACCATATCCATATTCACAATCCCAAGTGACGTCAAACCGGATGCCATCATCGTCTGTACTACATTTGTCGCCTGTTCAAAATCATTGCGCGAACCAGTGGAACGCCCGCCGTAGTACATCTCTTCCGCTGCTGCACCACCCAGTGCAATCATGATTTGCTCCTCTAGGAAACGTTTCGTATACAAAAACTGCTCCTGCTGCGGGTTATGACGCACATATCCAAGTGCCTGACCACGCGGACTAAGTGCTACCTGACTTACACTTCCAGGGCGCACAAGCTCTGCCATAATGGCATGTCCAAGTTCATGAATGGCCACTCTTTTCTTTTCCTCGACGCTCGACTCACGATCGGTTTTCTCACCCATCATCACTTTATCAATCGCAAGAGATAAATGACGCTGTTCGATGGTAAGTAAACCCTCACGCATCGCATAGATTGCTGCTTCATTCATGACACTTTCGAGCTGTGCACCTGAGAATCCGTAAGACTCTTCGGCCGTTTTTTCCAGATTCACTTCCTGCGTCAGCGGTTTGTTCACTGCGTGTAGCTCCAGAATGTGTTTTCTACCTTTTTTATCTGGTAAATCCACCTGAATATGACGGTCAAAGCGACCTGGACGTGTCAGTGCACTATCAAGCATCTCTTTACGATTGGTAGCTGCAATCAGCAATATTCTAGGCGTATCGGATGTATAGATACCATCCATCTCCGTCAGCAACTGATTTAAGGTCTGATCATACTCACGCTGTTGTCCACCTTCACGTTTACCGCCAATCACATCAATCTCATCGATAAAAATGATAGCATTCTCCTTGTTTTCCTTCGCAGCCCGTGTTCGGGCATCCTTGAACAAGTCTCGAATTCTGCTGGCACCTACACCTACATACATTTCGACAAACTCACTGCCTGATGCAGCTACGAAAACCGAATCCGTGTAATGAGCCGCTGCTTTAGCCATCAATGTTTTCCCTGTTCCCGGAGGGCCCGTCAGCAAAATACCTTTCATTGGCCTTATCCCAAACTTCTGTATTTCTTCATGGCGGATCAGAAAGTCAAGCGCTTCTCTTAATTCCTGCTTGGCGCTATCCTGACCTCCAATTTCTTCAAACGTCAGTTTTGAAGGTCCTTTTTTCTTCCGTTTACGTTCTTGTCCAGCACCTACCGTGATTCCACCGCGCATCTGCATCATGAATAACAATCCACCAACCAGCAGTGCTGCAATAAGAATCGGAACGATATTCACCCCGATAAAAGCAAGAAAAATGATAACAACTGGGACAAATCCTATGGCTGCTTCTTTTGTCCATTTAGGCATTAGGCCACACTCCTATCTGACCGGGTACACGCGGCAGTATAATGAACTTGCTGGCTTCTCCGTCTCGCAGACTCACATAAACATTGTTGTCATCCATCGCCGTATTAACTTGAATTCCCCCTGTCGCCATCTTGGACAACGTCGGAGTAATCTCGGCGTATTGTTTGTTCTCCATCGCCTGTGCTACAGTAAACATGGCATCTCCCCACCAGTTTTCAAGCGCCTCATTGGAGTGGTCAACGACATCCAGTTTGAGCGCACGGGAGCCGATCAGATTCTGCCCTTCTCTATGAATATATTGCACCAGTCTACCCAAATCTACATTCGGCTTTAAATCAAGTTTCATTTGTACATCATTGCGGTTAATAGTTAACTGAACACTATTAACACCTTCGTACTGAGTAACCATCTTTTCAATTGGGCTCTGTACGGCTACTTGACGGTATATGAACCAACCTCCAAACAACAGGACGGCAGAAACAATAGCAGTAAGAACAATAGGCAATACTTTCAGCTTCAAATGAATTACCCCTCCCAAAATTGAGCCTATCCTCGTTCTACAGGCTTATATATTTAGTTGTACATGATGGTCTGCAACGTTATTTGCAGATTTATTTGCGTTTTTCGTTAACTTTAGTACATATCTGAGTATATCACATCGTATATACAATTTCGAAGGCGAAAATATGAATAAATTAATAATTTTAACTATTTCATTTTCATTCATTGGTTGGAATGCGAAAAAACCGGTTCAGTCGGTTTCCCGTCTGCCGGTTTTTTTGCTTATTGTTATGAGAAACTAATTTGAATTGACCAATCTATTGATCATTACTAGAGTATAACGAGGTTAGCTGTTAGGTAACGTATATACCAAATCGACCTGCTCTCCGTTGCTAAAGCGGTAAAACCGATAATAGTTATGAGTATCATCCTTATAGTACACTTGCCATACATAGATATTGTTCACGACGCCTGGCATGATGCGTTTGATCTCGCCGCCCGGCACGTCGGAGCTGAAACGATTGCGAATCTGCGTTTCGGACATGCCATTCTGCAATAACTCACTATGCACACCTGTAGCGTCTTTGACAGGCTGATTGTTATTATCAAACTTGACCCAGACCATGATATCCTGATTATCTTTGTTTTTGGCTGTCATCGTCCAGTAAATGTTGTCAGCATCACTTTTTTCGCCCCACACGTACTTTCGCAGCTCATCGGGAGATGTAATTCCCAGCTGGTTCTGTGCCGCCTGAATCGCCAATGCCTCTTCCTGACGCTGATCCTGCGTGACGTAGATATAATATTGCTGAAGTCCAAACAAGATCAGAACGAGAACGAGCAGCGATATCCAAATCCACTTCTTTTTTTTCTTCAAGAGTTGAACTTCCTTTCCCTAAAAACTGCGCATTTCAGGTTCTTCTTAACGAGCAAGCAGTTGATCAAAGGCCAACTGGGATTCCCGCAAAATGCGCTCTTCATCCAGTGTCAAACATTCACCATGTTTTACAACTTGTTTACCATCTACCCATACATGTTCCACATCTTTTGCCGAAGCCGAATAGATGGCATGGGAAATCAAATCCGTTTGAGGATAGAAGTGAGCCTGTTCAATGTTGAGCGCAATAAAATCAGCCTTTTTACCAACTTCCAATGCACCAGTATCGTTCAGGAAGATCGACTTCGCACCGTACGCTGTTCCAAGAAGCAATGCTTCCCCAGCAGGCACGGCGGTTGGGTCACCCGATACTCCTTTATGAATTAAAGCTGCCAGTCTCATTTCCTCAAACATATCCAGATTGTTGTTGCTTGCCGGTCCGTCTGTTCCAAGAGACACGGTAACACCTGCTTTTAACAGAGCAGGCACACGGGCAACACCCGATGCAAGTTTCAAATTACTTCCTGGATTATGAGAGACAGCTACATCATGACTTGCCAAGATCTCGATCTCTTCGTCGTTCAGATGCACAGCATGAGCTACGAGTGAAGGACGCGAGAAGAAGCCATGCTTCTCCAAATGCGCCACAGGACGCAGGCCGTAATCGGTCACATTCTGCTCCACTTCACGTAATGTCTCAGACATGTGCGTATGAAGTGGCAGGTTTAAATCATGTGCTACCTGTACAAGCTTCTCTATGTAATCTGGAGGGCATGTGTACGGTGCGTGCGGAGAGATTACGGTTGTGATGCGTCCATCCGCTTGTCCATTCCATTCACGCGCAAATGCAGCGGACTCTTCGAGCTTTCGCATCTGCTCTTCTTCGGAGCACAGTCCAATGACACCACGAGCCAGCGCAGCTCTAGCCCCTGACTGTTCAACCACTTTAGCCACCTGATCCATGTGGTCATACATGTCCAGGAAAGCTGTTGTTCCACCTTTTAACATCTCAAGCACCGAAAGGGATGCTCCCCAATACACGTCCTCTGACGTCATTTTCGCTTCCATTGGCCACATTTTTTCTTGCAGCCACACTTGTAGTGCCAGATCATCACCATGCCCACGAAGAAGAGACATCGCCGCATGACCATGCGTATTGATCAGACCCGGCAGGAAGAACAGTCCTTTTCCATCTACTTTGGATAGGTTCTCGTCTCCATCCGGCAACGTCTCACCAATATGCACAATCTTGTCATTCTCAATGACCATATACCCTTGAACCACAGTCCAGTTTGCACCTTCATTGACTGCGAACTTACCATTGTGGATTACCCATTTATTCGTTGTTGTCATCTTGCTCTTCTTCCTTCCCATTTTCCAAATAATAAGCCAAGCTGAGCAAATCCGTTGTAAAATCAGCATGATGAATGCGGACATGCGGAGGCGTTTTTAGAATCGTTGGTGCAAAATTCAAGATCGCTTCAATCCCTGATTCAATCAGTTGATCGGCAACGTTCTGAGCTTCTATATCCGGTACGGTAATAATGCCGATACGGATGTTATCTTTCTGTACCGCTTCCGTAAGATCTTCCATCGGTTGAACCGTCAGGGTGTTGATTTTACTGCCAATCTTTGGCCCAAAGGAATCAAAAATAGCTACAATTTTCATATTGTCCTTCAGATATGCATTGTAATTAGACAATGCGTGTCCGAGATTACCGGCTCCCACCAGAGCTACATTAATTTGCTGGTCTATTTTTAAAATGTGACGAATCTTCTCAATCAGGTAAGAGACGTCATACCCGATCCCTTTGCGACCAAAATCTCCGAAATAAGCCAAATCTTTGCGGATCTGAGCCGGATTCAGATCCAGTCGCTGCCCAAGCTCCTGTGAGGAAACCGTTGTTACCTCACGCTGAACCAACTCGTTCAAATAACGTAAATATACAGGTAAACGCCTTACTACTGCTTCTGATATTTTTTCCGATTTCATTCCTGCTCCCCCTTACCATTGCCACGATAAAATGTAATAAATATTGAAAAGATGAGCATTCTGTATACATGCAAAATCCATGCATTATTCTTCATACAGAATGCCCGTATTTTTGGGATTATAAGTTCCATATATGCGTTGCCTTTTAGAAGTCTTCCTCGAGTTTAACGTCATGTAGATGTGCAATGCAATATTATCGCCTAAAAATCATTAATTTTGCTTTTCACTTGGGCGATCAAGCCATTCTGCGATGCGTGGAACCATCTGTTCAGTGAGCATATGCTCCATTTTGGGTCCCGGCAGTGAATAGAGGAAGTACTTGCCGTAATAAGCCTCAATCACTCGTGTATCATACACAATGACGATACCGCGATCCTTCCCCGTCCGAACAAGCCGGCCAAATCCCTGTTTGAAACGGATGACTGCCTGCGGCACAGACAGCTTCATAAATGGATTTTTTTTCTGCTCTTGCAACAGCTCACTCTTCGCTTCCAGAAGCGGATGGTTAGGCGGCTGGAAAGGCAGTCTTACAATGGCAAGACAGGTCAACGCTTCACCCGGAATATCCACACCCTCCCAGAAACTGCTCGTTCCCAGTAGAACCGCTGCTTTGGCATCCTGAAAGCGTCGGGTCAGCTTTGAACGATTTCCGCTGTCAACACCCTGCCCCAGCAGCGAGATGTCATTTCCGGACAAAGCCTCTTTGAGCGGCTCGTAAACTTGTCGAAGCATTTTATAAGAAGTAAACAGCACCATCATACGTCCTTGGGTAGCTATCGCTGTTTCGGCAAGAGAATGCACCAGCATCTGTACAAAGTGTGCATCTCCTACACTGCCTTTCAGACTCGGGAAATCACGCGGTATCACTAACAATGCCTGTTCCCGATAATTGAACGGAGAAGGAAGCATTGAAGTCAGAAGCCGATTATTGTCGGCAGCTTCCTGCAGGCCCAACTGCTCAATCATGAACTGGAATGACTTATCTACCGATAGCGTAGCCGAAGTAAGTACAACGCTTTTCTTTTTATCGAAAAACATCTCTTTCAGTTGTGCACTTACATCTACCGGAACAGCATACAACTGAAGTGACTTGCTGCGGAATTGACCACTCGCCTCCATCCAGTACACCGTCTTGGCATCGTCCATACGCATGAAGAACCTTAAATTCTCCTTCATCGTGGTCAGATCTTTCAATAGTCCGGTGATATCCGTGATCAGACTGTCGGCCTGATAATCATCTTGATCTTCTTTTACTTCAAGCAGTAGTTTGTCACCCTTGCGCACCAAATCACCCAATGTCACGTAGATCTGGTTCTCCAAATCCTGCAACTCCTGCCACTTGGCGGGCTTCTGAGACGCTTTAAGGCGTAGCGAGAACTGTCCAGTCTCCCCTGGAGAAGCATCACTCCGTTCAGGCAAAAGACCAAACAGAGCATCGCTCAGACGATCCCACATTTCCTTCACTTCCACGGCGAGAGGAAACATCTGATCCACCATTGAACCCCACTGTACGCCGTTTTCGTGTCCTGACAATTGAGAGCGAAGCATCGGAAGCTGACCATTACGACTATCTTTAAACAAACGGGTCAGTGTGTGTACGAGCGTAAAATACTTCATGTGAAGCCCCAAATGTTTACCCGCTACATCCTCAAGATGATGCGCCTCATCAATGACCAAGCTTTCGTAAGCTGGCAACAGCTGATGAGCAGCCTTCACGTCTGTGAATAACTTGGAATGATTGGTAATCACAATATCAGAAAGTCCCGCCTCATGTTTCGCACGATGATAAAAGCACTTGCGGAACCACGGACATGATCTACCGAGACAAGACTCGGACTCACTTTGTACCGTTTCCCAGAAATCTCCCCCGCGTGCACTGAGGTTCAATTCTTCATCGTCACCTGTTTCGGTTTGGGTCAGCCATACGATCATTTGTGCTGCCGTGAAGTAGTCCTCTTTCGGCGTAGCAAATTCACGTTTGTTGATTTTGTGTTCGAATTTACGAAGACAGAGATAATGGCCTCTCCCCTTGAACACGGAAGCTTTGAACGGAAAAGGAACCACCTGCGTCAGCATCGGAATATCCCGCTCACGCAGTTGTTCTTGCAAGTTAATGGTGTGAGTGCTTACCATCACCTTCTGTTCTTGTTTTACACTTTCATAAATAGCAGGTAACAAGTATCCCAGAGATTTCCCTGTTCCCGTTCCTGCCTCCAGCAAAAGATGTTTCTGTTCGTCCAGCGCTTGACGAACACTGCCAAACATCTGTGTCTGTGCTTCACGCTCTTCGTAGTGATCCAGTGTCTCTTTCAGGTTCGCTCTCACCTGATCCATAAACTGATCAAAGGTCACACCATCCAGCGGATTCGCTTCTCTTTCATCACGTGGTGCACCAATTTCCGTCCAGTCACTGACGTTAAGCGCCAGCTGACGGTAATACGTATGACCGTCAAGGTCCTGAATCGGTTCTGCTTCCTTCTCTGCACGTAGTCCGTCGAAAAACCAGCCCAGATCACTGTCTTCTGGTGCAAACAGATCGCTAAGCCGCTGAATTGTAATTAACGGCATCTCTCTAAGCTCATCGAGACATTTAAGCAGAACATGAGCTGTTGCCAGTGCATCACTGTCTGCCTGATGAGGACGGTCATGTTCAAACCCAAATTCGGCTGATACATAGCCGAGCTGATATGAACCCAGCGACGGAAATGTAATCTTCAAGAAATCAATCGTATCCAGAATACGGCCTGTGAAAGGCAAATAACCACATCGATCAAGCGCGTTCTGTAAAAAATGAAAATCAAATGCAACGTTATGGCCCACTAGAACCACATCGTCAAGAAGCGGTACCATCTCCATCATCATCTCTTCAAGAGACGGAGCATCCGCGACATCTTCTTCTGTAATTCCGGTCAGCCCTGTAATAAATGGCGGAATTGAAACACCCGGATTTACATAAGAACTATATATTTGAGTTATGCTGAAGTCATGGTCTATGATGGCAAGTCCGGCCTGTATGATTTCACCGTCGGACTGCGTGCCGGTTGTTTCGAAATCCAAAACGGCAAATTTCATTGCAATATACGATCCCTTCCATTCCAGTCTATGTTACAGCATAGCAAAAAAAAGGACATTTGAAAATTAACTGACAAAAAAGCGGTGTTTCCGCCGCTATGCTAAAGGAGGAAACACCGTTCTTTTGTTGCCAAATGTCCAATTCAATTCAGGGCAATTAGCTGGTTTGCATATTGCAGTTTGCCTCTGTTCAGCCTGCAAGCTTCCATATTGTACAGAGGTTCGGTCAACGTCGGGTCGAACTGAAGGGCCTGTGCAAACAGGGAACATGCTGCTTCCGGATTGGAAAGCTTCGCTTGAATACAKCCCAGTGCGTTACATACAAGGCCTTTGAGTCTTGCTGATCCCTTAAGCAGCATAATTTGCTGTAAATGGGTCTCAGACTCAAGCACTTGCTCCAGACTTAAGTGAGCGAGTGCCAGATAAAAGCGGCCCAGAGCGCTATCCGGGTAGTCATTCACCACATGTGAGAATTGATCAATAGCTTGCGGATACATCTGAAGTTTGAAGTATCCTTGCCCACGGCTAAAATATTCCAGATGAAGTTCAGGCAAAGCTGTCACTGCTTCCTGCTCCGGCTCAAGTGAAGCCGGTTTATCCAGCTCCCTTTCCCGAATCTGACTCATCTTTTCTTCAAACATCAGCCATTCATCCAGCATCCCGTCACTCATTCGTTTGAGCAAATTCCATTTTTGTTGCAGCTCCTGTTTGTTCAGACCTTCAGCGGAAGGATAGCTCTTGATAATTTCATCTAACATGTCGTTCATTTCGGCGAAAACATGCTGGAACATCGATGCATCCCCACCCTTGGAAAATGAATTAGTGCAGTGACCTGTACTCATTTTTTGCTGGATGAGCCGATTTCATTCTCCTTCCCAGCCGATTACAAGATCGTGGCGTGAACTTCTTTTTTCATCGTCTGAACCGGCTTGTTCTGACCGTCCACAAACACCACGGTAGGTTTATGCGTATTTGCTTCTTCCTGAGACATCATGGCGTAGGAAATGATAATTACCGTATCTCCAGGTTGTACAAGGCGAGCCGCAGCACCGTTCAAACAGATAACCCCGCTGCCACGTGGACCTGGAATTACATAGGTTTCAAGCCGAGCACCATTGTTATTGTTTACAATTTGCACTTTTTCATTTTCCATCAGATCAGATGTTTCCATCAAGTCTTCGTCAATGGTAATGCTACCCACATAGTTTAAGTTAGCTTCCGTTACGGTAGCACGGTGGATTTTGGATTTCATCAATGTTCTAAACATGGGACAGCACCTCCATTTTTTGAATACGTATATTATCAATCAATCTTGTTTTCCCAAATTTAACAGCCAGTGCAATCAGGAGATCATCATATGCATTCAATTCGTCTTGGTCTGCAAGAGGCTCCAGACTTGGAAAAGCCTGAATCTCTGCATAATCAATAATCGCATGTGCAGAGTTGCCAATATGTTCACACAACAAGCGTCGAATATCATCCGCTGTAACGGCTGTCCCAGCTTCTGCTGCTTCTTGTGCCGCACTTAATGCCTGAGACAAAACCAAAGCCTCCTGACGTAGTTCTGTGCTCAAATAGACGTTACGTGAGCTGAGTGCCAAACCGTCCTGCTCCCGAACAATGGGACAAGGCACAATGTCAACTGGCATATTCAAATCATTTACCATTTGCTCGATCACTGCCACCTGCTGCGCATCCTTCATGCCGAAAAAAGCTTTTTGTGGCTGCACCATGTTAAACAGCTTGGCAACTACCGTAGTTACCCCGTTAAAGTGCCCTGGCCGGGATGCACCACATAAGCGCTCGGTAATCCCGGATACCGTAATCGTGGTTTGCGTCGGCTGTGGATACATCTCCTTCACGGAGGGAATAAATACGATATCCACTCCTTCAGCACGAGCCGTTTCAAGATCCCGTTGTTCATCTCGAGGATAACTATCAAAGTCTTCATTCGGGCCAAACTGTATCGGATTAACAAAAATGCTTAGAACAACGATGTGGCTCTGTTCTCTCGCTGCTTTCATCAGGCTGGCATGACCTTGATGAAGGTATCCCATGGTAGGCACCAGTCCAACGATCGTTTCTTCAGAATGGATCGCTTGTTTTTTTCGCATCAGGCTTATTTCCTGTCTTAACTCTGTGATCGTGCGTATGACTTTCATCAGCGAATTTCCACCTTTTCTTTGCGTTGTCCATACAATCCATCCAGCACACCATCTGCTGCACTGAAGACATGCTCTTCAGCCGGGAAGGAGCGATCCTTCACTTCTTTTACATAAGCTTCGATACTGCTGCGAATCACACTTCCTACATCACCATAGGTTTTGACAAATCGTTTAGGCGTGTATGGTGAAGCATATTGAACCACATCATGGAAAACGAGCACTTGACCGTCACATCCCCGCCCCGCTCCAATACCAATGGTCGGGATCGACAATTCCTTCGAGATTGCTTCGGCCACTTCTTCCGTAACGAGTTCAAGCACGATTCCGAAGGCCCCTGCGGCTTCCAGCGCTTTGGCTTCATCCATCAGACGTTTGGCATCTGCTGCATCCTTGCCTTGAATTCGGTAACCACCGATCTGATTCACCGATTGTGGAGTCAATCCAATATGTCCGAGCACTGGCACACCTGCTTGCACAACAGCTTTGACCGTATCCGCGATTTCAACGCCGCCTTCCATTTTCACCGCATGGGCATGCCCTTCCTGCATCAACCGACGAACACCCTTTAATGTTTCATCGATGCTACCGTGGTACGTCATAAAAGGCATATCTGCAACGATAAACGTGTGTTCAGCTCCACGCACAACTGAACGAGTATGGTAGACCATATCATCAATCGTGACCGGCAAAGTTGAGTTATAACCAAGGACAACATTACCCAAAGAGTCACCCACCAAAATCATGTCAATGCCGGCTTCTTCAGCGAGCAGAGCAGTCGGATAGTCATAAGCTGTAATCATACTAATCGGGATGCCATCCTGCTTGTATTTTTTCATCTTCACAATGTTTAATGCTTGTTTGTTTGCCATTTGTCTTGTGCCCCTCTCACCTTTTCAATTAAACGCAACAAAAAAACCTTTTAGTTTTCCACTAAAAAGTCCCGAAAAGTCAAAAAAGAGTCACTTGCGATCGTCCCTTCTGTCTCGGTCCTCTTCGGCTCAGAGCAGAATCCAACAACACATTTGTTCTTATTCCATTGTTTCCTTGCTATTGCTGTCCTACTTGTCTGCGTAAAACGCATCAAGCAGAACAAAGGTTACTGCTCATCGGAGTGCAGCTCGGTCATTATAGCCCGATACCGCCTCACGGAAACAGTATACCAAAGTTCTGCTCAAAGTTCACGTCTTATGTTCGAGATGATCCAAGAAAAGTCGACAAAATTTTAGCTTTTCCAGGTCACTTCGCCAGATATGATCAGTTCGCGTGTCCCATCCTGCGTCTCAACTACCAGTGCTCCGGAAGAGTCTAACCCAACAGCAGTTCCCTCAATTACACCGTGAGGATTCGTAACCGTAACCTTGCGATTTAACGAAACGGACAATGCTTCCCAGAGTGAAGAAATAACTCCAAATCCCTCTTTTTGATATAAAAAATAAAGATGTTCCATTTCCGTCAAAATAGCGGCCGCTAGCCCAGTCCGGTCAATGGCTTGACCTGTTTCAATCTGAATCGAGGTAGCGATTTGCTTCAAATCTTCTGGATAATCTTGAAGATCAAAGTTCACATCAACACCAATACCCGCAATGCAATATCGAACCTGATGATCCTCCACCGCAGATTCAAGTAAAATACCACATATCTTACGGTCATTAATCAACAAGTCATTCGGCCATTTAATTCCAGCCTCTGCGCCTGTAAATGCTCGAATCGCTCGACATACAGCTACACCAGTCATAAGGGTGAGTTGAGGGGTATGCTGCAACGGTAATTTGGGGCGCAACAACACGCTCATCCAGATCCCTTTTCCCGGAGGAGAAAACCATTTACGGCCGAATCGACCTCTCCCCCCCGTCTGTTCTTCTGCGAAGACCACTGCACCCTCACTCTCGCCCTCTTCTGCCAGCTTGAGAACGTCAGCCTGTGTAGAAAACGTTGAGGACAGCATGATCGCTTTGCGACCAAATGTCGTGGTCTTCAGTGCGAGTTGGAGAGCTGTTTCATCAATCGTTTCCGGCTTGGTGATCAGACGATACCCTTTACGGGAAACAGCTTCAAACTCATACCCCATATCCCTCAATTTATTGACATGTTTCCATACCGCGGTTCGGCTGATGGACAAATGCCTGCTAATCTCCTCGCCTGATACAAATTTCCCTTCAGCATGAARCAACATATGTAATAAGTCCTCATGCTTGGTCATTCGCAGCCACCCGTTTCACTTCAGCACATAATGCTTCATGCTGATTCGTTATATTTCCAATCGCCGTTTCCCTGAGCAGATGTTTCATGAGCTGCCCGAGCCAAGGTCCACCCTTGCGCTCCACCAGTTGCAACACCTGTTCACCGGTGATTTCGAGTTCTTTTATTTCGTGTACTGGCATGGATTGACTCCAGCCAGTAGCGTGAGTTTGAACTTTAACGAGTCGATCATGTGTCTGTTCAGAACCTTTACGCCACCGTTTCGGTAATTGCTCTTGCAGCAACAGCCAGTCGTTGGCAGCTTGAGCGCCACAAGCCAGCACTGTCACAATCCAGCTTTCCCTAAGCTCCTGTTCATTTTCGCACTGCTCTACAAAAGCAGTCACCAGCTGCTCCACCTGAAGCACGCCTGTAATACGAACACGTTGCTCATTAGAAAAGGTCCATTGTCGCAATAACTTATCTGCTTCGTCCCTGTCATAATGGCCGGCCAGCAATACACATGACCATCGCAACAATACATTCTCTCCTGACAAATGCTGCATCCCAGCAAGCAATTCTTTATTGAATCTAGAGGAATCCACTGGAGCTTTGACATACTCCAATGCCCGGCTCCGGAATAACAATTCCAATCCTTTGAGAGGATGAGGACCCGCCATCATTTTTACCATCTCTGTGCGAACCCGTTCCATAGCAATATGCCGAAGCAGTTCGCGTTGATCAACGAGTCCCTTCCAGGTGTTGTACGCAATCCTGAAATTAAAGACGGAAGCGAACCGAACACAGCGCAACATACGCAAAGCATCCTCACCAAAACGCTCAACCGCGAGGCCTACACAACGCACAAGCTCTTGCTTAATATCAACTTGTCCGCTAAAAGGGTCAACTATAGCTCCCTTCACATCCATTGCAAGAGCATTCATGGTGAAATCCCGCCGCTGCAAATCTTCCTTGATATCCTGAACAAACTGTACCGCTGCTGGTCTGCGATTATCCTGATACTCCGACTCAGTCCGAAAGGTCGTTACTTCAAAGTAATAGCCGCCAGAGCGAACCGTCACAGTCCCGTGTTGTAATCCTGTAGGAATACAATCATCAAAGATAGCCATGACTTGCTCGGGAGATGCAGCGGTCGTAATGTCCATGTCGTCCACGGCACGCCCCAGCATTTCATCCCGAACACAACCGCCGACCCAATAGGCTTCGAAACCATGATCATTTAATCTAGTGAGTACGTCCTCACTTTGTTTTGCCATTTCACCATTTGCTTGTATCCATTGAACCACACCATATCACCTCTTTTCTTGCCCGCTGTGGTTCGTTCTCTCCATTAACCGCAAACGGGATTGAGACTGGGGATCTCTCTTCCAAGCACACGATAATAGATCTGTTCATATTCCTGCCGAATGGAATCATTGCAGAAATCATGATGTGCACGATGAAGGCAAGCCTCCCGGATATCCGCAGCCAAACTCTCATTCGTCAGAAGACGGATCGCATTCTCAGCCATAGATTTGGTATCCCCGATCGGTGAAAGAAATCCTGTTTTACCATGCAAAACAAGTTCCGGAATACCGCCAGCCTCCGAACCAATCGTAGGCACACCACATGCCATCGCTTCAAGTGCTACCAAACCAAAGCTCTCTTTCTCGGATGGAAGCATTAAAATGTCGGCCATCGATATCACCTGAGCAACATCATCCTGTCTTCCCAGGAAATGAACCTTTTCACTCAAGCCGAGCTCTTTGATTTTACACTGAATTTTGGGCAAGTCCGGGCCTTCACCCACAAACAGCAATTTCGCAGGAACCTGCTCCTGAACTTGACGGAATACTTCCACTACGTCTTGTGTTCGCTTGACTGGACGGAAGTTCGAGATATGCATCAGTATTTTTTCATGAGGGGCAGCAAAATCACGGCGCAGACTCGCTGCATCTCTTGGATAATAGACACGTTTATCTATAAAATTATAGGTTAGATCAATTGGACGCTGAATATCCAGCAGTTCAACCGTTTCCCGAATCAAATCCTGAGAAACAGCTGTTACCGCATCACTTTCATTGATTGCAAGACGGATCAGATCTTTCAACGATTCATCCTGAGCCAGTACCGTGATATCCGTTCCGTGCAGGGTTGTAACCACTTTGAGGTTGTCTCCGACCATCTGTTTGGCGAGAAAAGCACATACCGCATGCGGAACTGCATAATGAACATGTAGCAGATCAAGCTGTTGTGCCTTCGCCACCTGTGCCATTTTTGTCGCCAAAGACAGGTCATACGGAGGATAACGAAATACGTAATAATCGTTAACCTCTACTTCATGATAAAAAATGTTTTTTTGAAACTTTCCTAATCTGAAAGGAATGCTGTTCGCAATAAAATGAACCTGATGCCCCTGTTCGGCCAGCAATTTGCCGAGTTCCGTTGCGACAACCCCGGATCCTCCGAGAGACGGATAACAGGTGATTCCGATTTTTAGCTTTTGATCCATCCGGTTGGACGCTCCTTTGATCTCCCGCATATTGCAGGTTGATATCATGCAACGGAAATAGATTGATGCTATGATCCGTTTATGGTCTGTTTATATAACTAGACCTATTATAATTTACACGTCCACTCCGATGACAGAATTACCTTCCAATCGCTGTTATCCCCAGATTTTTTGGATTCCCTTTTGCTAAGGAGGAAAATCCGGTGATAAAGGCGAGCGCTTCGCTTTTTCAGGTATTTTCTGTCATCTCCGTTTAAGTGTAAATATATGGTTCTATCAATATACAGATGTGGGCATAGGTTTAGACGCCAAACTGTTTCACTACATAAGGTGTTATTGTTGCAAATCCTTCTGCGAACGGGATGAAGCTTCGTTGTCCAAGCAAGGAATCACGTGCCCTCACCCGTTCGATATACCCTTGATTCAGCGGTGTAGATACAATGCCCAAGCCTTGCTCGAACTGAGATCGATAACAGTGAAGCGAGGCTTCCTTTTGTTCATAGTGTTCCGTTATATCTACAATCAAATCCGTAGGACCGATATCATTAATAAAGTAAAAATAAGTTTCCTTCACTTGCACAGACGGCATGTCCGGCATATAATTTCGAAGCTTCGCATTAAAGACCGCTTCTTGCACGAGTTTACTGCACATAATATGATCGGGATGTCGATCCTCCCAATACGGTGCAAAAACGATTCGCGGTGCATGTCTTCGAATCTCAGCGGTGACCGCTTGTACATTTTCTGGTGTAACATAAAGCCCACGGTCAGGTAGTCCGAGATTTGTTCGACACGAAAGACCGAGGACGCGTGAGGCTTGCTCCGCTTCCTCGGTTCTGCGCTCCACGGTGCCATTGGAGGACATTTCCGCACGAGTCAGGTCACATACCCCAACTTTTAACCCGGCAGCTGTATGCTTCGCAATCGTTCCTGCCATACCAATCTCAGCGTCGTCCGCATGTGCACCGAAGATGAGAATATCGAGACTCATTGCGAGTCACCCGTATTCAATCCTGCGTCTGGCTTGTACTTATGTACTAATTCCCGCCAAGCAAAATCACCACGATCGAGAGCTTTTACAAGGATTTCGGCTGTTGCAATATTAGTAGCCAGTGGAATGCCTTGTACATCGCACAGGCGAAGCAGTGCGTTAATGTCCGGCTCATGCGGCTGTGCCATCAACGGGTCACGCAGGAAGATGATCAGGTCCATCTCATTTTGTGCAACCAATGCGCCGATCTGCTGATCGCCACCAAGTGGCCCGGATTCAAACCGATGAATCTGCAGAGATGTGCCTTCCATTATTCGAAGACCTGTCGTACCCGTAGAGTATAATTGATGGTCTGTAAACACAGGTTCATACGCAGTAACGAAGTTTACCATTTCTTCTTTTTTACGATCATGGGCAATAAATGCGATTTTCAACATGACAATCTTAATCTCCTTTAGTCGATAAAGTGGTCAAAGCCGTAAACGAGTCCTGTGTATTCCATCACCTTTTGTACGCCAATCTTGACTCCTGGCATGTAACCAGCACGTTCATATGAATCATGACGAATCTTCAGCGACTGTCCGTAATCACCAAATACTACTTCTTGCTGCGCAAATACACCAGGCAAACGTACACTGTGGATGCGGAATCCGTTATAATAGCCTCCCCGAGCCCCTTCAATTGTTTCTTCTTCGCTCGGATTGCCTTGACGAATCTCTTCCCGGTTGGCTGCAATCAGTTCAGCTGTTTTGATTGCTGTTCCTGAAGGAGCATCCAGCTTCTGATCACCGTGATATTCGATAATCTCCACGTTAGGCATATGTTTGGCTGCCTGTGCTGCAAAACGCATCATCAGGATCGCTCCAATGGAGAAGTTAGGTGCGATTAGTCCACCAATACCTTTCTCCTGGCAATGCTTGTCCAGTTGTTCGATCTGTTCCGGCGTAAAGCCGGTAACACCCATGACAGGTCTTACGCCATGGCGGATTGCAATCTCTGTATGAGCAAAAGCAAATTGAGGCACTGTAAAATCAACCATGACCTGTGGTTTGGTTTCAGCAAAAGCCATCTCGATATCATCCGTTACCAATACGCCACACGCTGGCAGTCCTACAAGTGTTCCTGCGTCCGTGCCCGCTCCGGTGCGATTGACGGCAGCTGCAAGCTCCAAATCTGGGTCTTGCAGTACCAGTTTCACAACTTCACGGCCCATCCGTCCAGCCGCTCCGATCACGGCAACTCTTATCACTTCACTCATCTTCGCTGCATCTCCTTCGCTATGTTAGTTCATCTAATCGTTTTAACCCATGCATCTCATCTAGTCTATAACTGTATGACTTGATTGTGATGAGCACTTATTGCATCGATTTCAACCGTTGCTTCGTTTGTTGTAACATCTGATACAACTGCCCGTTCTGCGGATCAAGCAAAATTGCATCCTGCAGCGCTTGAAGGGCACTTTCATATTCATTCAGATCACTGTAAGCCAGAGCCAGCATGACATGTGCTTCCACAGATAGTGGGTCCAATCTGGTCGCCTCTGTAAGAAGCCGAGAAGCTTCCACATACGGCTTGGATGTTTCTGACGCAGCCTGTTCAAGCAGCAGTTTGGCCCTAAGTGTCAATTGCTTCGCCTCAAGAGTCTGCAGATGCAGCACATATTCTTCGGCGCCCCCGGATAGTTCTACCGCTTTGCGGGCATATTCTAGCGCAGGAAGCAAATGTTTGCTGCGGGCGTGTGTAATGGAACAGCGATAATACAACTCGGCATGTTCCGGGTGAGCATGGATGGCATCTTCGAACCAGCGAATGGCCTGCTCAAAATCATTTTGCAATATACAGCGGTAAGCCTGCTGCATATAATCTTCCGGTTTCATCATCAAGCTGACCCTCCCCGTGCGGGTGATGGTACAGCATATGTAATCTATGCCTAATCGGTGTTTTTTGGAGTCCACCGATTTGCGTCGCGGGTATTAAATTTATGCATGACTTTGTCATGTGCCTCAGCCAAATCAATACCGAGCGAGTTTGCAAAACATATGGTAATAAACAAAATATCACCAAGCTCGAGTTCAATGGAATTGGCAGCTTCGGAAGCTTTTTTCGGTTTCTCTCCGAATTCGTGATTCACTTCACGGGCAAGCTCTCCAACCTCTTCAGACATCCGGGCCAGCATGGCCAGAGGACTGAAATACCCCTCTTTAAACTGAGAAATATAAAGGTCAACCTCACGCTGCATTTCCGCCATACTTTTCTCCATGAGAGCAGGTTCTCCTTCTATTCTGATGTCGTGTTTGTTCCTAATAATATCAGTTATTGAGGTTGACTTCCACCCATCATACAGCACAAATCGTTTTAATATCCGGCACTAATCATTTTTAAAGATTATAGAAACAGGTATACTAAGATGGGAATGATAGCTTCCTCATTCTAATCCAAGTACAAAAGAGGGATTTTATGAGCACTGCAAGAACGTGGATTCAACTAAAACTCGTGCTTCCCATACTGCTGGGTACAGCCTTGTATGCCTTCGGGCTTCTTTATTTCATTATCCCGAATCAGTTGATGGAGGGCGGACTTACCGGGGTTACCGTGCTGATTAACTATGCTTTCGGGGTATCGCCATCCCTTACCACCCTTATTTTGAATGTTCCGCTATTTCTCATTGGTCTCAAAGTACTCGGCAGCAGGCAAATGATCTATACCGGCATTGGAATCGGGGCGCTAACCGTATTTCTATGGCTGTTCGAGAAGATGATCCACCAAGGCTGGATCGAGCCGTTACATACCGAAAATGACCTTCTCTTGGCGGCTCTATATGCCGGGGTAACTTTGGGAGCCGGCCTTGGTATCGTTTTCCGCTGGGGTGGAACGACAGGCGGCTCTGACATTATCGCACGTATCCTGAATCGAAAATATGGATGGAGTATGGGCCGTGTACTTTTAGGCATCGATTTTGTAATCATTGGCCTTTCTCTCATTTACATACCTAAGGAAAAAATACTGTATACGCTGGTCGCTGTATTTATCGCATCCAAAGTGATTGATTTCATCCAGGAAGGAGCATATTCGGCCCGCGCATTTATGATCATTAGCGACCATGCTCCCGAAATTGCTGATCAGATTACAAAGGATATGGATCGCGGCGTTACGCTTATTCCAGCTATCGGTGCTTACTCGAAGCAAGCGAAACATATGGCCTACTGCGTCATTTCAAGACAGGAATTTCGCAGGTTGCAAACGATTGTTCGTTCCATTGATCCCAGAGCATTTGTCATTATCAGCGATGTGCATGATGTTCATGGCGAAGGTTTCAAAGAAAGCTGACACCCGCACAGGCATACAGAACACACAAGAAAAAAACCTCTACCCACATCTATATAGCCATCTCATTGGCTGTTTGTGGCGTGAGGTTTTTTTAAAAGTTCCATGATCCATGAAAAGTATTTAAGATAATGGGATGACTTAACGACGATATGTAAAAATATCCTGCTGTAAGGCACGATACTTGCGATACCCCGCATAACTGAGCGCAGCAACGATGACTGAGCTAATGACCAGCCCTGCTGCCCGGCGGTCTGGACCTTGCACAAAAGGCACAAAGGCACTTTCATCCTTTTCGCGTCCAAACAGTTGATTTATCAGTTCCTCTCCGTTAGAAGTCATGCTCCGAAGCTGTGATGCATCAGACTGCTTAGCGTGAGTCAATCCTTTGAGATAAGATAACCACGCATCCATCTGCGCGATCTGATATGGCTCAAGACGAATGATCGCCGCTGGACGGATCGTTTCATAGTGCTCTTCAAGAACAGTAAAGCGATTAACCACGATTGCTGCACTCTGGTTCTGATCAGCTGCCAAGGATAAAGCATCCAGATCATTCTTCACAATTTTATAATATTGGAGCCAAAGCGGTTTGGCCGGATTGGCGAGACTGTCCGCAGCAAGTCTTAGTTTGGCTGATGCCTGTTGAAGGAAATGTTTATCCCCTTTGAACTTAGCTGCTGCCTCCTTAACTTCTACTAGAGTTTCAGACAGCGCATGAATGCCCTCAACAGAGGTTCGACCCTCGAACGAGATATGCCCAAGACTATTACTGATACGCGTAATGCTGGCGCGTACCTCCTCCATATTATTTTCGAGCGCTCGGCGATATAATACAGCAGCCTCTTCGTTCAATTGTGCAATCGTATAATTCGAAGATACTTCCTTGTTCACATTTTGTATGGATTTATCATTTTGTGCAGATACCCGGTACGAACCATTTTCCCAAAGCAGCAGAGCCATGAGTGTTACCACTAGCCATCCCGCTATATTCCTGAATGTTCTCTTCATGGACATCCCTCCCATCATCAATGTATGGCAAGAGATGTCCGGTTAGAACAAGCTAGGTTTGTATAATCAAGCCCTTTTGGCCTGCTTTAATGCGAGCCAGCCTGCGAGAATGCTCACGATGGTCAATGTAAACGTAAAATTGCGAACAGCCTGAACATGTTGGTACATCGTTGCAGGAAGCCACGGGTAAATGTCGTATGTATAATCCATCGTATCGTTCAGCAGTGTCCAGAGACCTGCCACGATCAATGACAAAAGGCGGAAACCGAAGAAACGTACATAGATCAGTGCTTCAATCGCCATTGCACTGTGGGAAGCGATCAGCATCCAGTCCTGCCAGTGTTGTGTTCCCCCTTGAGCCCAGCCAGCAAAAATGATGGACACTGCCCAAACGCCATATTTTACAGATGTGACCACTGCCAGAGCCTGAATGACATGTCCAATCCGCTGCAGCACTTTAGACTTCACAGGATAAAGTACCCATAACAGAGCTAATGTGAAAAACAAACTTGCGGTTGGGCTATCCGGCACAAATACAATTTGCCACACCGGTTGCTCAGCAAGTGTTAGTTTCATTTGCTCGCCATACCAGATATAGCCGTAAACCGTACCTAGCGCATTACACCAGAACAAAAGCCACAGGAAATACCGATTGGTCAGAAATTCCCTACTCCAAAAAAACGATAAAGCCACGACCATTGCACCTGCTTTCTTAAAAAGACTTCAAAAAAACCTGACCGCATAACGATCAGGTTTTTTCATTAATTCGATTTTACTGTTCTGCCTTCTGTTTCGCAAGCCATTCGGCTAGATGAGTGATTTCGTCATCAGTAACACCTTGGGCTATAGCCTGGTCGTACATCTTAGGCATTCCATTGTAACCCTCTTTAATAATCGTCACAATCTCTTCTTGACTATGCTTGTCGCCGACGCCTCGAAGAGAAGGCGCGTTGCCTTGGCCTTTCATATCAGCTGCATGACAGCCAATACAACCAGCTTTTTTGTAAGTTTCCATCGCAGGGTCCTCTTTGTCCACAATCGCGACTTCCTCCTGCTGCTGTCCAGGTGCATTGGAAGTAGGCAGACCCTGTTCATGTTTCTCCAGAGCTTCTTCCTCGCGCTGAATATGTTCTGGCTTCTGTCCTGACGCTTCAAGCTCGTGCTTGTAGTGTGTCCATGCTACGTTTGTCAGATAGAACACCGACATAATGGACAACAACATTAATGCCGAAGCAATAGGACGTTTGTAGAAACGACGTTCTTTCCCCGTATCTAGGAAGGGAGCCAGCAGCAGAGCTCCGAATGCGACACCGCTGACGCCCAGTACTCCCAGCAAGACATAATCTCCGGATGCATAAGGATATTTCAAATACTGATACAGAAAAAGAAAGTACCAGTCCGGCATCGGGATAACCGATGCACTTGGATTAGCCGGATAACCGAGAGGTGCAGGTTCGGAGATGGTCAACACGAGAATGCCGACCAGAACAACAACCCCGACCATCCACTCTTTAAGCAAGAAGTTAGGAATAAATGCTTCCGATTTGCCGGGATACGCCGTGTAATCAGGTGGAGTAATAAATCCCGACCCTTTGCGGACGCGTGAATCACCAACAAAGATAACCTTTTCCTCATCATTGCTCTTGTGCCCGTGAGCCATTACGTTTCCTCCCTTCTTTGGTTTATAGTGGTCCCGAAATGCCCTGTCTGCGGATCATGATAAAGTGTCCGACCAGAAGCACCAGAAGCACCGCAGGGAGGAAGAAAACGTGCAATGCGAAGAATCTTGTCAGTGTCTGCGCACCAACGATGGTTCCCCCTTGCAGGAATTCTTTGATAATCGGACCAAGCCAAGGTACGGTGTTGGCAATCTCCAGCGTTACTTTTGTTGCAAAATAAGCTTTGTTATCCCAAGGCAACAAATAACCTGTCAGACCGAGACCGAGCATGACGAAGAAAATCAGCATGCCGACAACCCAGTTCATCTCACGCGGAGCCTTGTAGGAGCCTGTAAAGAATACACGCATCGTATGTAGGAACATCATGACGATAACCAGACTGGCCCCCCAATGGTGCATACCGCGTACGATCTGACCAAAAGCTACTTTCGTCTGCAAATACTCAACACTTGCATACGCGTTAATAATATCTGGTACGTAGTACATCGTCAGGAACATACCTGACAGAATCTGAATAACTGTAATAAAGAACGTCAATCCGCCAAAACAGTATACGAATGCGGAAAAGTGATGAGCCGGGTTAACGTGCTCTGGCACTTCATGATCCGCAACGTCCCGCCATATTGGCGTGATGTCAAGACGCTCGTCAATCCAGTCATAGACATTTTTAAACATCTGCGTTCACGCCTCCTATTTCACTCGGGTGTTCGGAACAATCTCGCCCAGATAAACCCAGCCTTGTTCCTCCTTAACCACATATTCATCCAGCGGTTTCGGGGCTACGGCAAGATTCTTCCCTTCCTTGTCATAGTGCGCGCCGTGGCATGGGCAATGGTACTCATTCGGATAATTTTTGTCACTGTTCCAGCCTACTGTACATCCCAGATGTTTACAGATTGGTGAAAGCGCATAAATTTTCCCTTGTTCGTCCTTGCGAATCCAAGCCACCAACGAAGCATTACTCAAATACCATCCATCCTGTTGTTTCAGTTCAAACGTAAATTCTTGAGGTTCATTTGTAATTTTGCTGATTTCAGCTACTTTGACAGAGGTTCCTTCTCCCTTGTGCTGCAGAATAGGGTCCACCGCAAAACGGACCATAGGAAGAATTGCACCGGCGGCCATGTAGGCTGTAGCTCCACCAAGCGTGTAGGTCAAAAACTGCCTGCGCGACATCTCCATTCTGCTTGGCGGTTTCATCGAGGCTTCGTGCTGGTCATGCTCACTGCTCATACTGTCTCCAACCCCCTTTTTAAGCCAACTCTCTCAATCGTTTTCATTATCATAAATTCCACGACTTACTAGAACATACATAATCATATAGTAGCCCTAGAACACCGTCAAGAATTTGTCACACATTTTTAAGCTTCAATTGTAAGCGTTGTTAAAAAACTGTTGGAAATTTGTCACATTTGTCATCAAGATGTCACTTTCTCCACAACTCTCGGATGCATTCCCCGACATATCGGGTTATTGCTCCTTCTTCAAGTTTTTGAACCAGATCCTGTTGACTCAAAAGTAAATCCGCAGCTGGAATATCCATCTTTTCAAAAGATCCATCTGCTGACATAATCACCACATACTTGAACCCGGAATCTTTGAGTTCAGTCGACAAGGTATTTAATGTCATTGACATTTCCGAACTTGTGTAATGAAAGGCCGGGTATGTCATAATTCTACCTTTAAAAGGAATTTCAACCATATCCAGAAAATCTCTCAGCCGTTCCAGCGCTTCCGTCGCTTCGACTGGTGACTGTTTGCCGCTCATAGCCGTGAACGGAACAAGGCATGTATCCAGATAGAGTTGTAGTTCAGCCCAGCTGTCTTGATTCATCTCACTGAATTTCAATTCCCTATATCCCCTTCCTATCCATTTTATTCCCATATTATATATGAGCATATGTTATAAAGCCAGATATTCATTCAATTTTAAGTTAATATTAAAATTTAAAAAAGGAATGCGCGACTGCGCATTCCCTTAATACCCAACTTTTCATTTAATTTGTTCATTATCGATCCGTTAATTGATCGTCCTCAGTTCATCCGTCAGACTCCGGAAAGCTACTTCGTCTCCGGTAGCTAACGCTTTGTCGATTTCCAAATAAAGCTTTTCACTTTTCTGTTTGCGAAGCGCCTCGTCCCAAACCATCTCAGCTGCCAGCCCCAACATGACTTCATACGTAACTTTCATTTTATCCAATAGGATGCACCTCCAAAACGGATTTAAGAGCTCCTATATTCTCTTCCTTTGATCACATAACCCAGTGAAGTTCTCGACATCCGCTGCAGATCAGCTTCAGTCAATTCACGAATCACTTTGGCCGGTGTTCCCAAAGCGAGAGTATAGGGCGGAATTTTACTGTTTTCAGTTACCACAGAACCCGCCCCAATCAGCGTATACTCGCCGATTTCGGCACCATTAAGCACAATGGCTCCCATGCCGATCAATGCCCCAGTTCCAATGGTACAACCATGAATGATTGCAGCATGTCCTACGGAGACATCATCTCCCAGAATGAGAGGTTGATCGGTGTTCACATGTCCTACAGCATTATCTTGAATATTACAGCGCTTTCCAATGATGATGGGTGCCAAATCAGCCCGTAGCACTGCATTGAACCAAACGGAAGACTCCTCATCCATTTGCAGATCACCTATCAATTTAGAGCCTTCAGCCATGTATATGGAAGGGTGTAACTGTGGCTTTATACCTTGGTATGGAATTATCATTCGTATCACTCCTTAATTTGGGAGTGATTGTAGCAACTTGTCCTTCACTTGTCAAACGCAATCGGTGTAACTTCAGAAGAGATGGAACGGCAGGACGCTGCAAGTTTTGACCCCCAAGCTGTCATTTGCACCGTTTTTCCCAGCTCATGTTCACCTACACGAATCATGCCCAGATGCAGCATCATTTTAATGATCCGCTTGTCATAAATATCTTCTGCGGTATCGTAGTAAAACGGCTGGATAAATGGTCCGATTTGCTCAAAGAGTGACTCCATGGTGGACCATTCACTGGCACAGTCCCCTGTCCAGTAAACCATCGAGGTCAGGTTTGGAACAGCACCTTTATAAAGTCTTAACCAAAACCGAAACAGCTGTATCATTTCCGCTGCCTTCTCCGCCCCCAGCTTCTCTTCACCAAATGTTGTCAGCCTGAGACAGCCCTGTTCTTCCCGAATCAATCGGTGATGAAACGCATAATCATACACCAATGCAAAGCGATCAGGGTAGTCCTTGAACGAACGACCGTATCCGAAGCGCCAGCCGGCTCTACCTACCAGCTCCTCAGGGATATGCAGATGCTCCATAAGCTGCTGCTGTGAGCGACGATACATCATGCCTTCGGCATTCACAGCGATCTCATGCTGTTGCACAAATTGAAGGAACAACTTCAGATCATCTGCCATCAGATGATATTCTTCGCGGTACATTGATGGTTCTGTCGTTTTAACGATACCTGCTCGTAAATGTGTAGATAACACATCTCTGAACCTTAGTTTCAAATCCTGAGGCACTTGGTAGAGATATCTTGTCTGTTGTGAAGTCCCATTGAAAAGCCAGCCACTTTTTGTAAAGCGAATAATGAGATCACGCGGACTCGAACCTGCCTCACTCTCCTTTTTGTCCATCGATTGACGGGCTATGGCGATGAGCTCCTCCATACCATAAAATTGGCGGGGGTCAAATAACAGGTTGTTCAAAAACCGTTGATCCGCCTGGTTCAATTGACGTACCTGTTGCTCAAAGAAAGGTTTACTACCCAATGTCGTGAGGATGCTCTGGATGAGTTCATGTTTGGAATTTGGCTTGCATTCACATTGATAGTAGTCTGCTATTCGATTAAGCTGGCCAATATCAGCAAAAGTCAGCATATCTGCTAGATTCATGGATCCATCGCCTCACCCGTTTCACTGCTTTAGGTTGCTGATCAGCCCTGAAACAGTGTGGTTTTGTAAACATGGTTGACGAATTCTCCACAATCTAAACCTCTTTTTGTAATTTTTTTTGTTTTACCTCATCTTATGCCCCAGGACGATCAATCAGAAGAGAAACAATAGAGTTCATATACTGCTCTGTACATTCTCTCAAAAGGAAATGGCATAAAAAAAACAACCTGAGCTTATCACTCAGATTGTTCGGCGGTATCCATAGTCAGATGTTGCGTGCAATTGTATAGGAGTGGAATCCAGTCGTCACGATCTTTTTCCAAAATGGTCAGCGACAGATTACCAATACGTTCTGTATATTTGTCTTGATATAATGCTGTTAACAGGTTGGCAAGTAAAGCGCCATGCGTCACAATGAGTACATTTTCGTTCGCGTGCGAAGACCATAAATCATCCAGAAAAGCCATTGCACGTACTTGAATATCGACGATATGCTCTTGCCCCAAATCAAGTGTATCCCATGATTCACCCCAGCGCGCAATACGTTCATCTGAAGTAAGGCCTTCAACCAGACCAAAGCCTCGTTCCTTCAAGCGTACGTCTGGTTCAAGCATAGGTACATGCAGCATCTGTGAAAGGATCTCTCCCGTCTCCTGTGCTCTTGATAAGCCACTCGTCACAATATGATCCCAATGGTACTCTTCAGACTGCAAACGTCTACCAAGACGTTCTGCTTGCTTACGTCCTTCCTCATTCAAAGGAATATCGGTCTGCCCCTGTATGCGGCCAACAGCATTCCAATCTGTGAGACCATGACGAACAAGTCCGATCCGCACGTTCATCCCTCATTTCTCCACACGGCGAACGCCAGGCTGAAAACCTACGCACCCACACCTTGTTTACGTTTAGTTGTTGATCGATGCATGCGTCCAAGTGAAAACAAAGCCATTCCTATAGCAAGTAGCGACAAAGCCATCCAGTATTGCGGATAAGCTGGCCCCATACTCACAACAAAAGGTTCGATGATACTCCCTTTATCAGCTTGTGGAATGTCGTACTTGTATAATCCCGAGGAAGAGGCAGCACTTCCGGCAACCCCAGTCTCCAGTATACCTGTCGTAATTACATTGGACTTCTCAGCTTCAGATACTTCTGGCTTGAACATCGCCATGTACAGAAAGCTGCATAAAAAAATAGCCAGGAACGCTGCAATCCACAAAGACATATGTTTACGGATTGCCGCAGAGAAACGATTCACCTTTGCCTCTTCTGGCAGCAGCCATGGAGACTCCGCGTAAATCCGGTCCATTACGTTTCGGTTGACCCTCTCTGCTTGTTGCTCTGTCACTGGTACCGGGATGCTGTGCAGCAGCATCTGGGCTTCCTCCCAGACTTCAAACTGCTCCGAACACTCATCACATCCAGCGAGATGTGCTTGAAACGCAATTCGCTGTGGATGAGATTCCGGCAAGTCCCAGACCAATGCAAACAGTTCCTGGGCTTCATTGCAATTCATCGGTTCTTCATCCCTTCATATGGCTCGTACATCGGCTCGAAGAAATAAGGCTCCAACTGTGTTTTTACGCTTGATCTTGCCCTGAATAAAAGCGATTTAACAGAACTGACGCTCTGCCCCAAAATACCTGCAATTTCCTGATAGTCGAGCTGATCATACTCACGGAGTATAATCGCAGAACGTTGCTTCTCTGGTAGATTGTTAATCGCTTCTCTAACCAGCATAACCCGCTCGCTACGCAGAACAGCATGCTCAGGAGCATTCTCCATAGGAGCAACGGGAACCACGCCGCTTTCTTCAAGCGGTACATTTCCACTACGCTGTTTGCGAAGCTCACTCAATACCGTATTTCTAGCAATGGTATACAGCCACGTAGAAAATGAAGCATCCACCTCACGGAAAGAGTGTAAACTGCGGAACGCCTTGTAGAATGTCTCAGAACAGAGATCTTCCGCAAGCAGCTCCATATTGGAACTTTTCAACATATGATATACGAAAGCCAGTATTTTACGCTGATAACGACTCATCAGCTCGGAATATAACTCAACGTTACCTTCCTTGATCTCTCGAATCAACTGGGAATCCGTCATTTGAGTGCGACCCCTCCTCGCCCATCCATGTGCTTCTCCCCGTTCGACTCTATCCATGTATTACCGAACAGGCGTAAAAAAGTTGCGGTTTCAACCGCATAAAAAAAGCGTCCAGCGCCGTTCCCGGCCCTTCCGCCAAATTCCCCTATGTAATGGCAATTTCCCCAACGTTTCTACATAACAGTAACATTGTACAACGGTCTGCATCATCCTGGCAAATCCATTGCTATCCACTTTTGTCCGACTTAGCATTTATATGCCATCCATTTCGTTGACATGACTTCCTCATACAGCCTCTTGGAAAGCCTTGCATACTATAGACGTAATAACGTCTAGAAAGGTTACAAAAATGATATATTTTTTTCGGAAATTGTTTTTCGTACGTTGATCTTCATCATTCATTCACGTACCTCACGAACGATTTTAATGAGATTAAAAACCCTAATTGCTCCGTTTCTCCTCTAAATCTAAGTTTATACAAATAAATTTGTCTAAAGTGTTGACAAAATGAAAACGTATACATATAATAAAAGTACAGTATGGTTTCTCTCCACTCCTATCCAATAACTGTATTGCTCCACGTGAGCAATGGCCGCTTATGTAAGCGGTCTTTTTTTTGTCCAAAAACTTAATTTTCCTCAAATCACAAGAAAAAAGAGAGCTTTCGCCCTCTTCTTTTCACCTTACACCCACACCTGATATCCCAAGGAATCCAACAATTGCTTCGCTCGTTCCATATCCTCTTCCTGACGGAAAGACAAACGCATAATGCCCGGCACATCAACCCGATTTTCGATAATCTCCAAGTTACTCAAGTTGATGTCATTGGCTCCAAGCTCTGTTGCAATTTTACCAATCATACCTGGAGCATCCTGCACATCTGTATACAGGTCAAATAAAGGCGAGATCATGCCCTTGCGTCGCTCAGGCAACACACTCCGGAACTCTCGTGCCTGAAGAAAGGCATCCTCAATGCCTTCTCCGTTCTTCTGTTCTAACATCGTTGTAAAAGACGACATTTGACTATTCCAGTCCTTAAGCAACTCCAGCAATACCTCTCGGTTACTCAGCAGAATATCCCTCCAGACAATAGCATCGCTGGACGCAATCCGCGTAATATCCCGAAAACCACCTGCTGCCAGCATTTTATACAGTGGATTCGATTCGTTATATTCACGTACCTGATTCACCAGAGCAACAGCAATAACATGGGGCAGATGACTGATTGCACCCACAATATCATCATGCAACAGAGCTTCTACACGAACAATCTGTGCACGAGTATATGCTAAAAGCTCGGATAAGCGGCCATAAGCCTCCTCAGGCACATGAACGGACGGGGTCAGAACATAATAGGCGTTCTCAAATAATACAGCAGACGCAGCGTCCACACCCGCCCGTTCCGATCCTGCCATCGGGTGCCCTCCGATAAAGTAGGCCTCTTTTAACCGGATATGTTCCGCACAAGCCGCGATTGAGGCTTTTGTACTGCCAACATCTGTAATGATACAGCCTTTTTTCAGCGGCAGTCTGGACAGTTGTTCAAAATACGATTCAAGCAAACCAACAGGCACACACAAAAAAATGAAGTCGGCATCCTGCACCGCTTCTTCCAGAGAGAGCGTCGCAGCATCCACTACTCCGCTCGCTATGTACTTGTCTTTTAACTCTTCTAAATGTGCGTAACCCATAACGGTAATCCCCGGCTTGCCTTTAAAGCAAAGCGCAAGTGAACCGCCGATGAGTCCGACACCAATCATTGCAATTTTTATGGTCATGGGTCCTCACTCTTTCATCGCCAGTATTAAGGGCGTGCTGCCACATTCTCCGCCAGTGTGTTCTCCAGCGCCGCTATAAAAGCACGATTTTGCTCCGCTGTTCCCACAGACACGCGAATGTAAGTTGGATAGACGTGAAAGCCCGAGCGAACGATAATACCTTGTTTCAACAAAGACTGAAATGCTTCGACAGATGGCATATTCACATCAACCAAAATGAAATTCCCTTGGGTTGGAAAATAAGACAAGCCCAGTCGTGAAAATTCATTTTGCAGCCATTCCCGATCTTCAGCATTCCGTTTGGAACACTCCTGAACAAAAGCCTGATCCTGAAGTCCAGCCATTGCAGCAACCTGCCCAAAACGAGAGGTGTTAAACGGTTCACGTACACGGTTAATCAGGTCTATGATCTCCGGACGTGCAATTCCGTATCCTATACGGAGTGAAGCCAAACCATAAATTTTGGAGAAAGTCCGCAAAACGACCAGATTCGGGTAACGATCTATCAGCGAAATGCTTTGCGGATAAGCTTCATCCGTTACAAATTCATAATAAGCCTCGTCCAGCACAACCATTACATTCGAAGGCACCCGATCCATAAAGCCGATAAGCTCCTGTTCGGAAATGATCGTACCGGTAGGGTTATTCGGATTGCACACCCAGACAGCTTTGGTTTTATCGTTGATTTGCGCCAGCATTGCTGGCAAGTCATGAGTTCCATTTTTTAAAGGCACCTCAATCGTCACAGCACCTTCGATATCTGCATTGCTTTTATATACGGAGAAGGTTTGATCCGCCATAATCGTTTCGTCTCCAGGGAGAAAAAACGCCCGGGTGATCAAAGCAATAATCTCATCCGATCCACAGCCAAAAATTAAATTTTCTCGCTCCACTCCCAAATGCTTGGCAAGCACTGCTGTCAGTTCTGCAGCACTGCCGTCGGGATAAATACTTACATTAGCCAATTCTCTCGTAATTGCCTCAAGTACAGCGGGAGAACTACCATATGGGTTCTCGTTGGAGGCCAGCTTGATGACTTGCTCCAGCCCCAGTTCACGTTTTACTTCTTCAATCGGTTTGCCCGGCTTATACACAGGCAGATTGACAATCTGGGATTTCGGTTTCAACTCGACCGCCTCCTGTTGCTCTAAATTGAGTAAAGTAGAAATAAAAAGTTCAACTTATGTGATTATCCTTTTAATTGTGCCACAAAGTTGCGAATTTGCAACAGTCCCGCCTCACGAGTATCCGCATTTTCGAGTAGCGGGATTGCCTCTTCCACTTGCCGCACGATAGCACTGCCTACAACGACACCGTCACAGATGCGGGAGAAATGAGCTACCTGCTCATGACTCGAGATGCCGAAGCCTACCGCAACAGGAAGGTCTGTTAGACCTTTTACCGTTTCAATAAAACTTTCTACACCGTTAAAAAAGGATGCACGCTCTCCGGTTACACCAAGTGAAGAAACACAATAGATAAATCCGCGCGCACCAGTGACAATCCGCTCAATACGGGCATTGGATGTCGGGGCTACAAGCGGGACCAAATGAACACCGGCCTGATCGGCACGGCGACGCATATCCTCAGCCTCTTCGATCGGCAAATCTGGAATAATCATGCCGCTGATATCATGTTTGATCAACTCGTCAAAGAAAATATCCAGACCTGTTTGCAACACTGGATTGTAATACGTAAACAGAACAAACGGCAATTTCACACCTGCTTCACGGGCTTTAGCCGCCGTCTCCATCACCGTACGAATCGTGATTTGGCTCTTCAATGCGCGCTCGGAAGCACGCTGAATAACAGGGCCGTCTGCGAGTGGATCGGAATATGGAACACCAAGCTCCAAGATGTCTGCTCCTGCTTGTTCAAGCTCCTTGATAATATCAATAGTGGTGTTCACATCTGGATCACCAACGGTAAGAAACGGAATAAGTGCCGTGCGATTTTGTTCTTTTAATTGCTGGAAGGTTTGGTCCATCAGATTCATTACAAATTACCTCCCGTATACTTCATAATGGATTCTACGTCTTTATCCCCGCGTCCAGACAGACAGATTACAATGATATCATCCGCTGTCAGTTCCGGCGCCAGCTTTACAACCTGAGCAACCGCGTGGGCCGACTCCAAGGCAGGAATAATACCTTCTGTGCGACTTAACAATTGCAAAGCATCCAAAGCTTCCTGATCCGTAATTGGAACATATTTAGCCCGTTCAATATCTTTAAGATAAGAGTGCTCTGGTCCAACCCCTGGATAATCCAGACCTGCTGAGATGGAGTGTGCAGGTTGTACTTGACCATATTCATCTTGCAGTAAATAACTCATTGAGCCTTGGAATACACCATGTGTACCTTTGCTCATCGTTGCCGCATGGTACTCGGTATCCACACCTTTGCCTGCTGCTTCAACACCGACCAATTTAACATCCTGATCCCCGATAAAAGGGTAGAACATGCCGATGGCGTTACTTCCGCCGCCAACAGCCGCTACAATAACATCCGGCAGACGTCCTTCAATCTCCTGAATTTGACGACGAGTCTCGTCTCCGATCACACGCTGGAAATTACGCACCATCATAGGATAAGGGTGAGGTCCAACAACAGATCCCAGTACATAGAAGGTATCTTCTACATTACTGACCCAATAACGAAGAGCTTCATTACCAGCATCTTTCAATGTACGTGTGCCAGACTTTACCGGAATGACTTCTGCTCCGAGTAATTTCATGCGGAATACATTAAGCTGTTGACGCTGGGTATCCTCCTCACCCATGAATACTTTGCACTCCAGTCCGAGCAATGCCGCAACGGTTGCCGTTGCAACCCCGTGCTGGCCTGCACCGGTTTCAGCTATGACTTTCTTTTTCCCCATCCGTTTAGCAAGAAGCCCTTGTCCAATCGCATTGTTGATTTTATGTGCACCTGTGTGATTCAGATCTTCACGTTTCAAATAAATTTTGGGACCACCCAGATGACGTGATAATTGCTCCGCGTGATACAACGGTGTTTCTCGTCCAGAGTATTCACTTAGCAAATAATTTAATTCCTTGTTAAACTCTTCATCCTCAGAGAAGCGGCTATATGCTTCCTCTAGTTCGATCAAAGCGTTCATTAGTGTCTCGGGTACAAAACGGCCTCCGAAAAGACCGAAACGCCCATGTTCATCCGGCAATTGGTGTGTCATGCCTGCTTCACCCTTTCTAGAAATGCTTTAATTTTGGATATATCTTTAAGACCTTCCGTCTCCACGCCACTTGATACGTCTACGCCATAAGGTCTGTACGTTTGAATTAAATGTTGTACATTGTCCGTCTGAAGTCCGCCTGCAACAAACATGGCGATACCACGCTCTGCAGCCCATTCTGCGTATACAGGTATACGTTCCCAAGCAAATGTTTTGCCAGAACCACCACCATACATTGGATCAAAGGTATCGAGCAAGATCGCATCAACGAATCCCACGTAATCATTTAACCGTTGCACAGCAGCATGATCCGGATCCTGTTCTGTTTCGTCTTTTGGAAAAGAAACGACCTTGAACACCTCTGCATTCCAAAGCTCTTTCACTTGTTGACAGAATTCTGCACTTTCCTGCCCATGCAACTGGATCACATCCAAAGACACTGTTTCCATCACATGTTTCAGTTCTTGCATCGTCGGATTCACAAAAACACCAGCAAGTTTCGGCCGTTCATGTATAGGCCATTCAAACAAAACCGATCTTAACTCCGCTGCCTTCTCAGGAGTAATTTGTCGTCGGGACTTGGCAAATACGACACCGATATAGTCCACAGGCAAGTTTATCATCGATTTTAGCACTTCAACGTCCTGAAGTCCACATATTTTTACGGCCGCCGGCAACAAGTTCTCTTGTCTACGGGAACCTGCACCTGTATCGTCAAATATCGAGTTATTCATTATTTCGGTCCCATCAGATCGTAAACAGCAGCTTCCACATCATCTTTACGCATCAGATGCTCTCCAACGAGAATACCGTGCACGCCAGATTCAATAAGGGGTCTCGTCGATTCCGCACCGTCAATCCCGCTTTCGCTAATGAGCGTCACACCTGGTGGAATCAGTTCCATCAGATCGAGCGTCGTATTCAGACTGGTTTCGAATGTTTTCAGATTTCGGTTATTGATACCAACAAGTGTCGCTTCCGGAATCTCTAATACCGTTTCCAGCTCTGCCCGATCATGAACTTCAATCAAAGCATCCAGTCCAAGGCTTTTCGCAAACGTTAGAAATTGACGAATCTGCCCCGGTGTGAGAATGCTGGCAATCAGCAAGATCGCATCTGCTCCCAGAAGTCTAGCTTCTGCAATCTGTGACTCATCGATCATAAAGTCCTTGCGCAAGAGCGGAATATTCACAGCCTGATGAATAGCCTGCAAATACTCGTTACTGCCCTGAAAATAGGAAACATCCGTCAGAACAGAGATACAATCTGCACCCGCACGTTCATAGGCAGAAGCAATCTCTACCGGATGAAAATCCGGACGAATTAATCCTTTGGATGGCGAAGCTTTTTTCACTTCGGCAATTAGCCCCAGCTTACGATTGCGTCTGGTTGACAGCGCCTGTTCAAACCCGCGTGCAGCCGGTAATTGTTCAATCTTTTTCATAGCTTCATCCATGTTAAACGTCTGTGCAAGAGCCTGCACTTCTTTATGTTTTGTCGCAACGATTCGATCAAGATACATGATTGTACGCCTCCGTTGTATGAATTAACTGTCCAAGTTTACTCGCAGCTTTACCCGAGTCCACTGCTTCTGCAGCGATTTTAACGCCATCTGCAATGCTGTCCGCAAGGCCGGATACATAAATACACGCCCCTGCATTCAGTAACACAACATCCCGGTAAGCACTGCGTTCACCCTGGAAGATCCGATGTATAATTTCGGCGTTCTGTGCCGCATCTCCTCCAAGCACTGCTTCGAGCGGATGCAAAGACAGCCCCATATCGCGTGGGTCAATGTCATACGTGTGTACTACCCCGTTACGCAACTCAGATACCTGTGTAGGTGCAGAGATACTAATTTCATCCAGACCGTCATGGCTGGCAACAACTAGCGCTCTTTTCAACCCAAGGCGGTTAAGTACTTCTGCAATCATCGGCGTCCGGGAGCGATCATACAATCCGAGCAATTGACGATCTGCACCGGCTGGATTGGTTAATGGTCCAAGCATATTGAAAATCGTGCGCACACCCAGCTCTTTTCTCGGAGCTGCCGCATGACGCATGGAGGGATGATACACCTGAGCAAAACAGAAGCAGATTCCGATGTCGTCCAGACACTGTCTGGCCTGTTCTCCATTCAGATGAATATTAACGCCGAGCGCTTCCAATACATCTGCGCTGCCTGCTTTGCCAGAAGCTGAACGATTGCCGTGTTTGGCCACTCGAACTGAAACTGCCGATGCAATAATAGCCGATGCTGTAGAGATGTTGAATTTATGAATACCCGATCCGCCTGTGCCGCATGTATCCAGCAGCCCTCTACCATCTGTCAGTATACGTCCACCTTGTCCACGCATCGCCTGAGCAAAACCAGTGATTTCATCCACCGTTTCCCCCTTCATACGAAGAGCCATCAGCAAGCCTCCGATTTGAGCCGGAGTAGCTTCACCTCGCATGATCGAATACATCAGTTCACGTGCCTCGTCCTGCTCCAGATGACGTCCTTCAAGAATTTTAGCGAGTCCTTGCTTCATTCCTTCTTCCCGGGAAAACACCGCTTCAGGTAGCACCTGACTGTCATTCATGATTGGATTCAAGTTCATTTCCAGTCTCTCCTCTCTCAGTTCGTTGCCGAAGTTGGTGTAACAAAATAATCAGCGTTAGCCAAACTTAATTTGGGATCTGCAGCTTTTACCGGAAACATCGCTTCAGCCGTACGAATGGCCTTTAACAATGCTTTGGCTTTGTTTACGGTCTCTTCATATTCCTTCTCAGGCACAGAGTCCCATACAATTCCGGCTCCAGCCTGTACATATGCTTTTCCTTTTTTGAAAATGATCGTACGAATGGTAATACATGCATCCATGTTTCCGGAGAATCCAAGGTAACCGATCGCTCCTGCGTAGGCACCCCGTGCCTCCTTTTCCAGCTCCGCAATAATTTCCATCGCACGCAGCTTCGGCGCACCAGATACGGTCCCAGCTGGCAGACAGGAGAGGAAAGCATCGAAGAAGTCTTTATCTTCTCTTAACTCGCCTGTAACGTTGGATACCATATGCATAACGTGAGAGTAACGCTCGATCTCCATAAACATGTCACACTTCACACTACCAAATGTGGATACACGCCCCAGATCATTCCTTCCCAGATCCACCAGCATTAGATGCTCCGCGCGTTCTTTCTCATCTTGTAGCAAATCTGCCGCAAGTGCGCGATCTTCTGCCTCTGTCGCTCCTCGTGGGCGTGTGCCTGCGATAGGACGTGTTTCTACGCGATTGCCGTCAACTTTGACGAGCGCCTCAGGTGAGGTACCTACGATAATCTCATCGTCCATTTTCAAATAATACATATAAGGCGACGGATTCAATGTCCGCAGTACGCGATATACATGTAACGGGGATATTTCCGTATCAATGTGAAAACGTTGAGAAAGCACTACCTGGAAAATGTCTCCTGCACGGATATACTCCTTGGCTTGCTCCACATTGCCGATAAATTGCTCTTTCGTCAGATTGGAACGAATGTCCCCAAGCTCCACATCGCCGGGAATCGAACGCGGGTTCAGGTTTTCCCCTGGCCCTTGCTGTTGCAGACGCTCTGCCGCTTGTTCAAGCTTCTCGGAAGTGGCTGCATACGCCTGACGAATCTCTTCATCTGTTGCACCATCCTTGACATGTACATTGCCAACGAGCAACATGTGCTGCTTCACATGGTCAAACACAACAATTTGATCACAAAACATAAAGCGAATATCATCCATATTCAGATCATCCAGCGCATGAGCTGGAAGCTTCTCATAATATTGCAACAGGTCATATCCAAAAAATCCAATGGCTCCGCCCGTAAAAGGAGGAAGATCATCCATCTTCGGGCTCCGATATTTGCGTAGCAAAGCTTTAAGTTCTTCAATGGGTTTGCCCGGAAGTTCGCGGGTCTTCCCAGCTTCTTCAACTACAATGCGACCTTTCTTCCCCGAGATCATCAGAAACGGATCCGTACCGATGAAGGAATATCTAGCCCATTGAATGCCACCCTCTACACTTTCAAGCAAAAACGCACGGTCATTGTCCGCATAACGGCGGAAGATACGAATCGGCGTCTCCATATCAGCCAAAATCCGTTTAACAACCGGAATCAGATTATATTCGTTTGACATTTTCAGTACTTGATTAACGTTTGGCGTTATCATCAGATCACGTCCTTTCAGATTTAGGTAGAAGAAAGCTATTACGACAAAAAACCTCTACCATCAGGTAGAGGTTTGGTTATAAGCTGTATTCAAGCATGTTGCTCCATAAATAACAAGTCCCTATACTTTTGCAAAGGATGAATGACAGGCGGCTGATCCATGTTAATCCATGTTTCAGATTTTTGTAAGTGAACATATACTTGGTAACATTTCGTTTGCGTCATCTTCATCTCTTGAGAAACTCAATCAAATTCCCCAATGATAGATAATGTGAAATGTTCATCAGATATATGGGAATAAACGATGTCCTCCGACATGTCTACTCTCGTCTCCTGTACTTCTCCTTAGCAAGACGTACCGTGTATGCGTTGACCGATTTCGGATGCATCGGCTACCAAACACTGGACTCTGCTATATACTAGGCTCAACTCAGCTACTCTCAGCTCAATCTAAACTCTACTCAACTGTTTCTCACTATACATCATATTCACCGGTTTGACAACCATAACCATTCAAGAAACTTAACGGCCTGCCAGATCGGGACGTAATGCTTGTGCACCGTTCAAGTACACGTGATGAATTTCATTTTGTGCTTTGGTTGTGTTCACATGCACCATAAAACGAATACACTTCGCCAAAGCGCCTTTGACAGGAACCTCCAGTGCACACATCAAAGGCACAAGTTCCCATCCATCTAACTGACGGATCACTTTTGCTGGAAAAGCTGCATCCAGATCTCCAGTCATCGTAATCCATACGCTACAAATATCATCCGGCACAATTTTGTTCCGGTCAACAATTTCCTGTAGCAATACTGCTGTTTCTTGCAAAATCTCTCCTTCACTATTCTGCGTGACCGTGGTCGCCCCGCGAATTCCCCGTGTAACCATGCTGTTATTCCCCCTTCCTAAGCAGTTCAATAACTTCACGAACAATCGTAACCGGCACATCCTTCACGATTCTGGCAGATCCAATCCGATCGGGAACAATAAACACCATGTGGCCCTCACGGAATTTCTTATCATGCATCATCGCTTCCATCAAAGCATCCGTACTTAGATGTGCAGGCAACGTAACTGGAAGACGAAGAGAACGTAACATACGAACAGTATCCTCATACAGCCCTGCTGGCGCTCCGAGTTTCTCACCAATTAATGCCGATCCAGCCATGCCGATAGAAATGGCTTCTCCGTGCAGAAATTCACCATATCCAGCAATCGCTTCAATCGCATGGCCAATCGTATGACCCAGATTCAGGAGTGCGCGTTCTCCATTCTCCCGTTCATCATTGGATACGATCTCGGCTTTGATACTGCATCCGCGCTCCAGTCCATATCCAAGTTTCTCGGGATCAAGTGCAAGCAACGCCTGTGAATGTTCTTCACACCAATGGGCGAAATCTTCATCACGGATCAGTCCATGCTTCAACATCTCAGATAAACCGGCCGATACATCTCTTGGCGGCAAAGATTGTAATGTGTCCACATCATACAGTACAAGTTCTGGCTGATGGAAAGCACCAATCATATTTTTCGCAAGAGGATGATTTACCGCCACTTTACCGCCAACGCTACTGTCGTGAGCAAGAATAGTTGTTGGGATCTGTACAAACTTCACCCCGCGCATATATGTAGCTGCGACAAAACCAGCCAGATCCCCCACGACACCTCCCCCTAAAGCGAGGATCGCCGAACTGCGGTCCAGTTTGCCTTCAATCGCTACGGTCATCATATCCTGATATACGGCAAGTGATTTGGAAGTCTCACCCGACGGCACGACTGCGGATAAGACGGAATATCCCGCCGCACGCAACGTTTGCTCTAATCCATGCAAGTATATCGGGGCTACATGATCATCTGTAATGATCAGAAGCGGACTTTTTTTAGTCAATCCATATTGTTCAAAATATTGCGGAGCTTGAGCCAGCAGGCCGCTACCAATCAATATTGGATATGAGCGCTCTTCAAGCTGTACTGTCAACTGACGCATATTAGTAATTCTCCAATTGTGCTTGGTAACTGGCAACGTTTGCCCGAATCTCCTCCATGGAGTCCCCGCCGAATTTCTCCAGGAATGCCTTGGCAATTTCCCAAGCAACGACATGTTCCATAACAACGCTAGCTGCTGGAACCGCACAAGCATCGGAACGTTCAACCTGAGCCGAAAAAGCTTCTTTCGTATCGATATCTACGCTCTGCAACGGCTTGTACAACGTTGGGATAGGTTTCATTACTCCACGTACCACAACCGGCATACCGTTGGTCATACCGCCTTCAAACCCGCCCAAACGATTCGTTGCACGGTGGTAACCGCGCTCTTCCGTATACAGAATCTCATCATGTACCTGAGAGCCGCGAATTGTACCCGCTTCGAAGCCGATGCCAATCTCCACACCTTTGAACGCATTGATCGACATTACACCTTGAGCGATACGAGCATCCAGCTTGCGATCATATTGTACATAGCTTCCCAAACCGACAGGAACGCCTTCAACGATACATTCCACGATTCCACCGATGGAATCTCCTTCTTGCTTGATCTGATCGATGTAGGCTTCCATTTTCTTCTCAGTTTCCGCATCTGTCACACGAACAGAGGATGCCTCAGTCACAGCGATCAGTTCATCAATCGGAAGCTCCTGGTATGGTGCTTCAATCTCCCCAATGCGGATAACACGTCCTGCCACCTTAATGCCGAATTCAGCCAGAAACTGACGTGCAATAGCACCACATGCCACACGTACAGTTGTCTCACGCGCACTGGAGCGTTCCAGAACGTTACGCAAGTCTTTGAGATTGTACTTCAACCCACCGTTCAGGTCGGCATGCCCAGGACGTGGGCGATGAACACGGCGTTTTTCTTCATCGGTACCTTCAATCGGCTCAATGTTCATAATATTCTGCCAGTGCTTCCAGTCATTATTCTGAACAACGAGCGCTACTGGAGCACCTGTCGTATATCCATGACGAATTCCGCCAACAAAATTAGCTTGGTCTTTCTCAATCTGCATCCTGCGTCCACGGCCATACCCTTTCTGGCGGCGATGAAGCTGGAAGTTCAATTCTTCAAAATCAATATTCAAATTACTTGGCAGTCCTTCAATAATTGCGGTCAATTGGGGTCCGTGCGTCTCCCCTGCGGTTAAATAACGTAAACTCATAATACGTTCCCCCTTTAAACTGTTAAACTTCACATTGCTAAAATCCCATAATTTCTTTGCTTATTATAGTATAGCTGACGGGCTTTGACAAGAAAGCCGCTTTTCTTTATGCAAACAACCGCCTGAGCACATCTTCATGCGTCTCAGGCGGTTGATCTTTATAATGATTTATTTTTTTCGATAGAAAAACGTCTCTGCTGTCTCCAGCCCGTATTGTCCAGGAGAGAAAATCTGCTCTGTACTACCTACGAACAACATCCCACCTGGACGCAGACTGGCTGCGAATTTGTGATACAACAGGTTTTTCGCTTCTTCTGTAAAATAAATCATAACATTCCGGCATACGATCAGATCGTATCCATCATCAAAACGGTCAACCAGCAAATTCTGCTTCTTGAAGTTGATCGAGCTTTTCAATTTCTCATCAATACGATACATCATGCCATCTTGCTTGAAATATCGACTCGCCGTTTCTGGGGGCACGTCTTTCAGCGAACGTTCCATATAACGGCCTTCCTTTGCCTTGGCGAGTGCACCTTCATCCAGGTCACTTGCCGTAATGGAACTTTCTTTCAAGATACCTAGCGTATCCAAAATCATGGCAATCGTGTATGGCTCCTCACCAGTCGAACAAGCAGCACTCCATACCTTGACCTTGCGTTTGGAACCCACCAGTTCAGGCAGAATCTCATCACGCAACACTTCCCAACGATTCGGGTTGCGCCAAAATTCCGATACGTTAATGGTCATGCGATCCAGAAACTCATAAAATAAAGACTTTTCCTTCTGCATCGCATCAAAAAAGATAGAAAATGTATTAAACCCGTTTTTGTTACGTAGTGTGGTCAGCCTTCTTTTCATCTGGCCTTCCTTGTACTGAGCAAGATCAATGCCTGTGCTCTCTTTAATTTTACGAATAAATCCGGCATAATCCGGGTCTAGTTGTTCTTGCTCCAGCATCGTACATCACCCTTTGGCTAATAATTACAACCAGGCTGCGATGCTCTTCTCATAGGTTACCAGCTCGTCAGGACTAAAGAAATTGGCAGCTTCACGAGTAGCGCTTTCTGGCGAATCTGCCCCGTGAATGAGATTATGTGGTGTATGGCTAGCGAAATCTCCACGGATTGTCCCTGGAGCCGCTTCCTTCACATTCGTTTTACCAATGACCATACGTGCAAGTGTCACAATATCGTCGCCTTCCCACACCATGGCAAATACAGGGCCAGAAGTGATAAAACGAACCAGATCATCAAAGAACGGCTTGCCCTCATGTTCAGCATAATGGCGCCTCGCCTGTTCTTCCGACATCTGCACCAGTTTCCCTGCTACCAGCTTAAATCCTTTGTCTTCCAGACGGCTGATAATACGGCCGATCAAACCACGCTGCACACCATCCGGTTTCACCATCAAAAATGTACGATCCATTACCAGTTCACTCCTCACTCACGGTTCAAAGTTAATCACTATGTAAACGCAATCCCTTTGATTGTAACATACAAGTCCAAATCCTCCCAATGAGGTTTTTCACATCCGTGTAGAGTATCAAACAACACAAGCTTAATGTGTACGTTTAACGACAAAGTGAGCAATGTCTCGCAGATTTTTGGTGGTCTTGATATTAGGCAGTTGATCAAGAGCATCGAGCGCTTTCTTCATATATCGGTCAGCAAGGGCTTCCGCTTTAGCTATTCCTTGACTTTGGCGAATCATTCCAATTGCATCCGATGCACTCGCACGTCCATCTTCATGATGTACACGCGAAATTTCCTTGAGCAACGGCTCACGTAACTGTTCCTCTTCCAATGCATACAGCACAGGGAGCGTGATGTTACCTTGTTTCATATCACTTCCTGGAGGCTTACCCAGTTGTTTCTCCGTACCTACCAAATCCAGAACATCATCCTGAATCTGAAACGCCATACCCACATTGTATCCATAGGTATACAACAAAGATGAAATGTGCTCAGGTGCGCGAGTAGCGAGTGCTCCGAGCTGACAGCTCACAGCAATGAGAAGTGCAGTTTTGCGACGAATACGCAGCAGATAGTTACGCACACTTTGACCTGTATTAAAAAAGTCGCGAATCTGTTCCATCTCACCAATGGACATCTGTACCATCGCTTTAGCAAGGATACGATGAATAGCCGGATCAGATAGTCCTGCCGTCATCGCCAATGCTTTGCCATAAATATAGTCTCCTGTATACATCGCAATCCGATTGTCCCATTTAGACTTGACGGTGGGTTTACCCCGGCGAGTCTCCGCATTATCGATGACATCATCATGAACGAGGGAAGCAGAATGAATAAGTTCCAGAGGAACGGCTACGAGCTTCAAACGCTCGATATCGTATGTACCAAATTTGCCACCTAAAAGCACAAAAACAGGCCGCAGTCGTTTTCCACCTGCCTTAAGCAGATGAAGCGAAGTTTCACTCAGTAACTTTTGTTCGCCTTTTACGCTGCGATACAACTCTTTTTCAACGTAATCCATGTCCTTTTTTAACAATCCGAAAATGTCCAATAGTTTCATTCGTTCACCCGTGTCAGCGTATTGTCATTCCAAAAATCCATGCTTACCTTCCCTTCCAGCAAACCCAAGCCTACAGGCAAAAAACGTTCGCCCTAGGCTTGCCGTCCCTGCTTGTATTCTTCTACAGCGTCCATCATCATGTTCCTCTTCGAATGCCTGCACCGACATTCGGGATTTAAACGCTGCGACGAATTCTGAATCAACCCAAAGTACAGAAGTTGCCGGAGCATGGGTCAAGACTGTGGACACACTTATCTGGCCATCAGCACTCACCAACACCCCGGGAAGACAGGGGACTATGTCCATGAGCTACGCTTTTCTGATCCGGTTATCCAGAAAAGCGTGACCCCTGCTACATTATCCCCGTTCATCCGGTTCTCCCCATCTTGTAAACAGTTGATGCGGGATGCGCAAGCTATCCAGCACTTTACCTACTAAAAATAAAATTAAATCATCCATGCTCTGAGGTTTGTAATAAAAGGCAGGCATCGCCGGGATCATTCGCACACCAAGACGTGAAAGCTTCAGCATGTTTTCCAAGTGAATGGCATGCAAAGGCGTCTCACGAGGCACAAGAATTAACGTCCTGCCCTCTTTCATCATCACATCTGCCGCACGTGACATCAGATTGTCCGATGATCCGTTTGCAATCGATGAAAGAGTACCCATGGAGCAAGGCATGATAATCATGCCTTCCGCCAGATAAGAACCGCTGGCTATCGATGCCCCAATATCACTAACGGGATGATAGATTAATGCCCCACCGCGATGACCGAATTTTTCTTGAAGCAGGCTCTCCCGGCTCGTCACATCCCAATCCATTTCTTCTTTCAGCACACGCCAGCCGGCATTAGAAATAACCAAATGAACGGTATACTCCAAATCCAGCAGCGTTTCAATCAATCGGATGCCATATATGCTGCCACTCGCTCCGGTAATTCCGACAACAAGTCGTTTATTCTCCGGTTGATGCATCATTACTTCACCGCCAGATCAATGAATGTAAACGTAAATACAACCAGACTCAGCACACTATTCATAGTGAAAAATGCCGTCTGTACACGACTCATATCATTAGGGGATACAATATAGTGCTCATACAGCAGAATGCCATACGTAATCAGCATGCCTGCACCATACCACCAGCTCAGATCAGTCATTAACAATAAGGCAAGAAAACCAATCGCCGTAAGGACATGAAAGAATTTTGCAATTTGCAATGATTTAACAAGTCCGAAGCGGGAAGGAATGGAATGCAGCCCTTCTCCCTGGTCAAACTCCAGATCCTGACAGGCATAAATAATGTCAAAACCGGCAGTCCAGAATACAATCGTAACGTACAGGACAATTGCTGTCCAATCCATAGTACCTGTTACAGCGACCCATCCTCCCAAAGGAGCAAGGCCAATGGTCATCCCCAGTACGACGTGACATAGCCATGTGAAACGTTTGGTGTATGAATAAAGTACTAGCATGAAGACCGCAACCGGCAACAACTGCATAGATAATACATTAAGATTGGATGATGCCCAGAATAACAAGATAAACGAAACGATAACGAAAATGATAACTTCGCCATTCTTTAGCAAACCTGCTGGAATAGCTCTCATCGCCGTACGTGGATTTTTAGCGTCAATCGCCTGGTCAATAATTCGGTTCAAACCAAATGCGGCACTACGTGCACCAACCATAGCAAGCAACACCCACATAATTTGCATCCAACTTGGGAATGTGTTGTTAACAACCATTGATCCCAAGATAGCGCCCATAAATGCAAAAGGTAAAGCAAAAAGCGTATGTTCAATCTTGATCATTTCTAAAAAGATGCGAATTTTCCTAAACATTCTGATTCTCCTTGGTTCCAATATGCAGTGCCGCGATGCCTCCGGTCAGAGGATAGGCCTGCACCTGCTGCAATCCAGTTTCAACAAAAATGTCTGCCAGTTCCTTTCTACCCGGGAAAAGCGCCAGAGAGTCCGGCAGCCATTTATACTGCTCATAACGTTTGGCAAACAGTTTGGCCATATTCGGTAGCATATGCTCAAAATAAAAATAATAAATACCTTTAAACGGCTGCCAGGTGGGTTTGGACAATTCCAGACAAACCACCATACCGCCAGGTTTTACAACACGTTTCATTTCAGACAGCACCTGTCTCAGATCCGGTACGTTACGTAAACCGAATCCAATTGTTACATAATCGAACGTATTGTCTTCAAAAGGCAAAGACATGGCGTTCCCTTGAACGAGCGTAATCTGTTTTGAACGGTTCACCGCATCGATTTTCGTCTGGCCCACTTCCAGCATATTGCTACTGAAATCCAGTCCGTGCATGTGCCCCGTTTCACTTGCCTGTGCCATAGCGAGTGTCCAGTCACATGTGCCGCAGCACAAATCCAGTCCCGTATCTCCCTTAGACATATTCATCTTTTTCATCGTGAATTTGCGCCAAGCCTTATGCCTGCGGAAACTCAGAATATCATTCATGACGTCATACTTGCCGGCTATACTCTGAAAAACCGAATGGACAAATTCTTCTTTCGGTTTAGTCTCTCCGCTACCCATTCGTCTGTCTCCCCCTCAATCTCCCTTTACTGCCGCATGTGAAGGCTGTACATAAGACAAGTAAGGCTTAAGAATCGCATCAACCTCGTGCAGACCCTGAAGACCTTTCTCATCTTGCAGCAAAAGCTGAATGCGGTGTGTGCATTCGCGTAGCTTGTCCAGCAGCACCTCGCTCACGCTGTGTTTCAGCACCATAGAACTCCAAATCCGTGGTTCTATCTCTGTTTGAGACAAATGCATGCGTTCTTCTTCACTGCCATTTTCATAAATATGCCAAAATGCATAGCTATGAAGCATCTGCCTCTCGTCACGCATTCGATTCATTTCTTCTGCGATCGTTTCACAAGCGCTGAACTCCATCAGCAAGCTGTTCCATAGTGATTTATCTTCACCAGAGATCATGTCTGTAAATGAAAGAAACAGCTGCATTCTCAGCTGTACCGTTTCACGCAAATATTCATCAGCAGAAACGAGGAGTTTTTTCATCCGTTCATACAGCGTCATCTTGCGCGCGTTCACTTCGGCAACAGCACCACTAAGCTTGCCGATCATCTCAATTTTGCCTGCGTGGGCGAGCAGTTGATAGAAACGACTACTCAGATAATCTCCAGCGAGAACATTTAACTGACGTGATCGCATCTCCTGTTCTCCCCGATCGCCGGATATTGTATCGATTCGATCATGAGTATCCATAGCCAACTGAACGAGCGAGGTCGCGAGAGCAAACAGTTCCTGATGCCCCTTCTCGTCTGTACGGCTCACAAATACCTGTAACAGACGCGCCCGGCTATCCGGAAATGACGGTATTTCCGTATGTTGTCGAATCATGTCGTAATCCGTATATTTCTTTGCTAGTTGGGGTACGCGATATGAATTCATTCTCATCCTCCGAGGCTTTGCTTTGTCAAACCATTTCTGCACTACAATCTTATATATTATAGCATATGTTTATCCGACACGCACTGAATCCTGCTATTTGATTACCCCTAACTTGTCATTTCGAACTGCTTCTTCCACAGTTCCGTCTGCATCAGATGGAACCAGTCCTTCAACTCATCTGAAAAAGTAGTGCTTTTCCAGGTTCGAAGCATATCAATCGCATACATCGGCCACTCCCCACGCCGAATATCCGCAGCAAGAAGCAAATGACGCTTATGCGTCCATTCATCCTCAGCCATGACTCGAAGCAGCACCTGATCTACGTTGTCCATATTGCGAAAACTCAGATCAACGACTGCTGCCATATTTTCATATATTTCAGTATAGCTTGTATCCGTTCCTTTTACTTTGAGGTCAAGCGTCAAAATGGATTGTTTCCATTCCACTCTCGCGATTGGCGTAGACATATGAAGTGTACTCAGCACATCAACCAGATTATCGTTCGTCAACTGAATCGTTTGATGTGAAGCGGTTACGGGCTCTGCCCTTTCTCCTCCCCAAGTGCGTGTATGTAAGCTTTGAAAAACCACGAGCAAGATGACTGCAGCAATCGTAGACAACATCGATGCAGTCACAATCATTCCCGGCTTCATAAGCGCCTCCCTGCCTCTACCTGTTATTGTAGTCTGTCCGGTAAAGGCTCATACCTCATTGTACAATCAAAAAAAGCAGGCTATGCCTGCAATTTTCATCTGAATATTCAACTTATCACTATACCTAGTCAAACTCTTTCACCTTATGCCTAACTAAACCCGTTTATCATCCACTTATTTCATCACTTATCGAGCGACTGGACTATTCAGATTCAATCTCTCCGTGTTTTGTAATAAGCGTTGCTTTTCCCCGGATTTTAATGGCTGAAGTATGTGTTGTAAATTGGGCAATCATGACTTCGCCTTTGTCCAGCTTCTCCGTATGATGAAAACGTGTGTCCTGTCCGCGGGTCAAGCCAATCACCTGCACACCATTCTCTTCTGCTTTAATTACGATAAAGTCATTGCCCGTAGTGTGATCCATCGCGCACGTCCCCTTTTCTAATTTCATAGCGTTAATGATGATCAAGATTGTTCCATTTGTCAACCAGTGTCCTTGATGGAATGTACCGCAAGAAACCATAGTTCCCAGGTCATACTATAAGGGTAACGTAACAGCTAGGAAAGGAGCGTTTGCATGAAATACACCCCCGCTGTGCTCGCGGACGAGCATGTGCACCAGTTACAGGAGATTGAGCAGCGTCTGTCTGCGGTTACCGGCAAGGAACTGATTTTAATCGCTTACAGCGAGCGGCCGGAACTTTCGAAAGAAAGCAGAAAGGTAGAGCAGCAGAACGAGAAAAAAAACCATTTATAGACAAAAGAAAAGGCCGTGAACAAGTCACGGTCTTTTTGTTGACATATGGAATATGTAGAAATCTTATTTAATTCCGTCTTTGAGCGCTTTACCTGGTTTGAATGCAGGAATTTTGCTCGCAGGAATTTCGATTTCTTCACCTGTTTGCGGGTTGCGTCCTTTACGTGCAGAGCGCTCGCGAACTTCGAAGTTCCCAAAACCAACCAATTGTACTTTGTCTCCGTTTTGAAGAGCCTCAGAGATTGCTTCGAATACGGCATCAACCGCTTTCGTTACATCCTTTTTGGACAATTCAGTAGCCTCGGATACATGTGTAATCAAGTCTGATTTGTTCATTTGTTTTTCACCTCCTGAATCAATGTCCTGAATGTTATACTGTGTTTCCGTTTTATTAGGAAATATACGTTCATCCACAAAAAACGTTGAACATTTTGAGCAATGAATATGCATTCCATCTGCGGTCCACAGTCATTTCTGGCAATTGTCGCCTGAAAACACGGGTGTTTCTGACGCCGAACAAATTTTATACTAATACAGACAGCACACAATTTCAAGTGCGGCTACGGTTTAACACATAAAATGTAACAGCTAAAGCCAGCACAAGTACCCCACCTTTGACGATATCATGTGTAAAATACTGCACGTTCATCATCGTCAAACCATTAACCAATACGCCGATCAGAACGGAACCGATGAAGGTACCAATGACATTTGGTTTCCCCGCGCCGAAGACAGAAAAACCAACAAACACAGCAGCTACAGATTCCATTAACAATGGAGATCCGGCATCAATTTGTCCCGATCCAACTTTGGACGCATAGATGATGCCACCAATAGCTGCAAATATCCCGGCTGCGACATAAGCAAGAGTACGTACCTTTTTCACCTTGATTCCTGAGAGCCGAGCCGCTTCTTCATTCCCGCCTGTAATATACATTTGCCGCCCATATTTGGTGTAGGTCAAAAAGATATGAACACCGATCACAGCAATAAGCAGCAGAATAACGGAAATTGGCATGCCCAGCCATTTACCTTGTCCAATTAGCAGAAACGTCGGATCCATCTCTCCGGCAGCTTTGCTTCCATCCGGAAACTGCATGTGGTTATAGATGGTATACCCTTGAGCATACGTTTTGTGAATCCCCCCAATAATGTACATCGTTGCGAGAGTTGCAAGTAGATCTGGGATACGCAATTTAACGATAAGTAGGGCGTTCAGCAAACCAATGACAGCTCCGATCACGAGCGGTACAATAATAACGACTGCGATGGGCTGCTGATACCAGATCATCAACGATGCTGTAACCACAGTTGTTAGAGAGACCGTTGCTCCCACGGAGAGATCAAATCCATCTACAATGAGAGATAATGTTACACCAATCGCCACGAACGTTACGATCGATATCGAACCCAAAATGTCCGTCAAATTGCTGTACGTGAAGAAATAGGGCAGTTTTATGCCGAAAAAAGCAATAACGCCTATAATGACTATAATCGCTCCATATCGGAACGCAAAATCGAGTGATTTATCCTTCATGCTTCCACCTCTTGTCCACCGCTTGCATAGTAAAGCAGCTGTTCTTGGTTCGTTTCGCCACGCTGGAACTCTTTTACGATAATCCCTTCACACATGACCGCAATCCGGTCTCCGATGCCCATTCCTTCATCCAGTTCACAAGTGAAATAGATCACCGCTTTACCAGCCAGTGCCAATTCATTGATAATGCGGAAAATGTCACTTTTCGCCCCGATATCCACACCTTTTGTTGGTTCGTCAAAAATAAATACATCTGCATCCGTACGCAACCATTTTCCTATGGCTACCTTTTGCTGATTACCACCGCTCAAATACTTCACTTCCTGTTTCACGGACGAAGTCTTGATGCCGAGTTGTTTCACTAGTGAATCCGCATGTTGTCGCTCTCGTTTGCGGTTAACAAAGCCCAATCGACTAAGCTTGGAAAGCAAAGGCAGGCTTAGATTACGTTCCACATTTTCCTGAATGAAAATACCCTGTTTACGCCGCTCCTCCGGTACGGAAACAATGCCCAGAGCCGCTGCATCCGCGGGTTGAGACAGACGGATATTCCGTCCGAATAACTTTATTTCACCTGCCTGCAATCGATCGGCACCAATCAGCAGACGAGAGCATTCCGTTTTTCCAGCACCCACGAGCCCAACCACAGCCAGCACTTCGCCACGACGAACCTCAAGGTCCACTCCTTTTACCTTCAATCCGCGCCGAAGACCTCGGGCTTGGAGAAGTAGCTCACCCATAGGTGCTTCGGTCTTAGGAAACTCTTCTTCGAACGGTTTACCTAACATTTGCGTAACCAGATCATTGATCGTCAGTCCATTCGTTTCACCGGTAAACACATGACGACCGTCCCTCATCACAGTAACCCGGTCACAGTGACTCGTTACTTCGGCAAGACGATGGGTAATGAAAATGCATGCTACCCCACGTTCCTTCAGCAGGTGTACAATGCGAAAAAATGCATCGGTCTCCTCTTGACTCAGAGGCGCCGTCGGCTCGTCAAAAATAATGACCTTGGCATCCTGAATCAGGATACGCGCAAGCAGAATCATCTGTTTCTCGGCTAGGGTCAGCTCGGCCACTTTACGGTGAATTGATATGTTGTCTGCACCCAACTGACTCAGAGCTTCCTTGGCACGTTGCTGCAGCGTTCTTGGACTTTTCCACCATCCTCCGGCAGATGAAGCTAACTGATCCAGCATAATGTTCTCGGCTGCAGTCAGCTGCGGTACAAGTGCGGCATCCACTTCCTGATATACACAGTGAATCCCACTAGCCTTGGCATCTCTTGGAGAATGAAGGCCCAGCTTATAGCCGTTTAGTCGGATTGTCCCCTCGTCGAGCTGATATGCACCCGATAATATTTTCATCAACGTACTTTTGCCGGCCCCATTCGCCCCAAGAATGGCATGGATTTCTCCACCTTTTACTGAAAAATGTACGTCTCTCAGCGCAGGTATGCCTGAAAAATGCTTATGGATATTCTCCATATCCAGTGATATAGGGTCCTTCATGATGTTGCCTCCAATCAGCTGTATTGCCTGTTATTGACTAAAAAAGCGCGCCGTCAGGCGCGCTTTTAGCGCTGCTTACTTCGCAGTGATTCCGTATTCGCTCATCCAGTCCTTAATGCCTTGTGTACTGCCTCCCCAGCCTTTTACGTACTCAGACAGCTCAGATGTGGAGATTTGTTTATCAGGTAAAGCTTCGCGTTGTACGTACACCGGATTAAGAACAACCGCATCTTCGGTTTGGTCCCCATGCAACTTCTGGTATGCATATCGAACTTGTACACGTCCAATGTCTGTTGGATCTACAGCCGCTGAAGCAACCCAAGGGTTTTTTGGATCCTGAATCATTTGCAGATCTTCGTCACTCATGTCAATTCCATATACCTTAATTTCATCACGCCCAGCTTGCTGAATGGCACGCGCCGCACCTTTCGCAAACTCGTCCCATGCGGCCCAAACCGCTGTAATTTCACCTTTTGGATATTGTTTCAGAATGGCCTCCATTTTGGCTTGCGTATCCAGCGCTGGGTTCTGGGCAGAACCAAATGTGGCAATCTCTTTGATCTCCGGATTGGCTTTCAAGAATGCTCCGTAGGCAATCTGGCGACGTTCCATTGGAGCAAAACCAGCCACCCAAACTTTTACGATGTTACCTTTACCATTGATATCTTTTTTCATCTGTTCCAGTGTTAGTTCAGCCATCTTCTGGTCATCTTGTGACAACACCGTAGCGCCTGGCACACGAATTGCTGCATCAAATACAACGACTGGAATGTTTTGCTCAACGGCTTTTTTCACCCCTGGTTCCAGGAGCGAGTCACCGTGGTCTGTCAAAATGACATCAAATTTTTGGTTGATTGCACTGTCGAGCAACGATACCATTTTGGCTTTATCATTATCTGCAACAAAGGTGGTGAGTTCACCACCGAATTTAGCAATTTCCTCTTTTACACCTTGTACATACTGTTGCGAGAAAGTCCCTGTGTTAAATTCCATAATCAGCGCAACCCGTTTACCGCTCAAAGGTCCTGTAACGGCTTCCGTCTTCGCTGTCTCACCTGCTGAACCTGATGCAGAAGGTGAGGCTGGTTCTTTTTTTATTCCGCAAGCCGACAACGCCAGTGTGAATACCATTAATACACTTAGCCATACCCATTTTGAACTTGTTTTCTTCATCTCATTCTCCCCCTGTATCACTCGCTGTGACTTCAATCACAATAGTTGAGTATTAATATAACGGCTAATCCCTAGTATGTAAATAGGTTTTAGTGATTTAAAGCTGAAACTTACTGAATTTTTTGAAAATAATCCTGTTCATCATCCATTTCATCCATATTCAAGAAATAAACCAAAAGAAAAAGACCATGAGATCACGTCTCACAGTCTTTTGAAAAATTAAAGTATGATGGCGATCAAACCGCCTGATCCCTCGTTAATAATTCGCCCCAATGTCTCTTGCAGTTTATATCTCGCATTATCCGGCATCATCGCAATTTTACCCTGGATACCTTCACGCACAATGGAGTGTAATGAGCGACCAAACATATCTGAATCCCATACCTTGATCGGATCGTTCTCAAAGTCCTGCATCAGGTACCTGACCAGTTCCTCACTTTGCTTCTCCGTACCGATAATTGGTGCAAACTCCGACTCCACATCGACACGGATCATATGGATGGACGGTGCCGTTGCTTTCAAGCGAACGCCAAATTTCGTACCCTGTCGAATCAGCTCCGGTTCGTCCAGTGCCATCTCGGCAAGTGAAGGAGCAGCGATACCATACCCCGTTGTTTTGACCATCTCAAGCGCCTCTGCGAAGCGGTCATACTCTCTTTTCGCATGGGAGAATTCCTGCATTAATTGCAGCAGATGATCCTTGCCCCTGATTTCAATACCCACAACTTCCACGAGAATCTGATCATACAGTTCATCCGGTGCATAGAGATCAATCTCTGCTACCCCTTGCCCCATATTCATACCACTAAGACCCGCACGGTCGATAAATTCATATTCCATGAATTGTGACACGACACGATCCACGTCGCGCAATCTGCGAATATCTTTTACCGTATCCCGTACCGAATTCTCATAGTTGTTACGAAGCCAGTGTGTGTCATTCAGCACCATAACCCAGCTCGGCAGGTTCACATTCACTTCATGCACAGGGAACTCATATAATACTTCACGGAGTACACCAGTGACATCATCTTCCGTCATATTCGCAGCACTTAGCGTCATGACTGGAATATCGTACTTGGCAGCCAGCTCGCTCCGAAGTTGCAACGCTTCTTCACTACGAGGCCGGGTGGAGTTGATGACCAAAACGAACGGTTTACCCACTTCTTTTAACTCTGCAATCACTCGCTCTTCTGATTCAACATAGGAACTGCGAGCGATCTCAGCAATGGTTCCGTCTGTTGTGACCACCACACCAAGTGTGGAGTGCTCCTGTATGACTTTTCGGGTACCAATCTCCGCGGCTTCCTGGAATGGAATCGGCTCCTCGAACCAAGGTGTGGAGATCATACGTGGACCATTTTCATCCTCATATCCCTTTGCGCCTTCCACCGCGTAACCCACACAATCCACCAAACGAACATTAACATCCAGTCCTTCAGCCACTTTGATCTGAACTGCGTTATTCGGTACAAATTTGGGTTCGGTTGTCATGATCGTTTTACCTGCTGCACTTTGTGGAAGTTCATCCACTGCACGGGCGCGATCAGCCTCACTTGCGATGTTAGGCAATACGATCGTTTCCATGAATCGTTTGATAAATGTTGATTTCCCCGTCCGGACTGCGCCGACAACCCCGAGATAAATATCCCCTCCGGTCCGCTCAGCTATGTCCTTAAAAATGTCCACTTTCTCCAATGAAATCCCCTCCTTAAATTACTCCGAAGGAAAAATGCTAAAGAGCATCCGCTTCGTTTTTTCAATCAGAAGACTGAAATCCCTGCAACGGTAGAGCCGCCTTTGTGAGTGCCCGGAAGTCGTCCGCCGCCGAACGTTGCATTCTGATGAAACCGGCGAGAGCGGCGTTAACTCGTACATGCAATTGGACTAGTATCATCTTATGTATCCGTATGCGGCAATATGACGTGTTTTTTTGTTTTTTTATCTCATGATGGTGACATGAACTGCATCCTCCGATCCCGGACTGCGCGTCTTTATTTCAATCTACTTTATGAGAGGGTCCCTTACTTTATGACACTTCTCATTTGCAATCCTTCTCTTTATAAAAAAAGAGACACCCCGCGAATCGCAGGATATCTCTTCTTGGGACTTCTATAAATAGATGAGAATTACTTATGATAACGTTAACTCTTTATTTAGACGCTTTAGYTTTGAACAAACTGCGCGACAGGTGTGTTATCCTTCAGTGTATAAGAAACGGATTTAACAGGTACAAAATACGATTGAGCGAGCAGATAATTACGCAAATCCCCGTCATCTTGCGTATCCTTGGCATCAGATGAGCCATCTGTTTTCTCCAAAGCCTGCATGATATCAAAAGCATAGTCCACATAGACTGTACCCTGCGCATCCATCATAAAGGGTAGCTCCTGACCCGAATAGACACTGTTCAAGGAAATCGAAGGAGAACCTGCCTGTGCTGCCATCTTCATGTCCACTTCGAGGAAACCAGGATACAGTTCTTCGCCCGCAGGCAACTTCTGATTATGTACGGATTTGTATTGATTAACCATGCGCTGCACATCATTAACCTTCTGTACAGTCTGGAGATCCATCACCTTGACCGTTGGTTTAACTTCTTCATTTTGTATTAAAAAGTAAGCGCTACCACCGCTCTCAAAAGCCGTTTCTGGTATATCATCAAGATAGCCAAGTTGCTTTAATTTCGGCAGGTCTACTCTAAACTTCTCATACTTCGGCGTATCCGCATCCGCATTCAGCATTGGCAGAATACCCTTATCCTTCTGGAACGCATCAATTGCGCTCTGAATACGGTTCACACTTTCACGATATGCAGTTTTCGGCTCCGTTTTGCTCTGAGCCGGATACAAACATCCACTCATTGTAAGCATGAGCAACAGAAGCAAAGAAAGACATCGCACTTGCTGCATCAACCTCATCCGCTGTCTTCCTTCTATGGATGTTCTCTTCTTTTTAATCATTTATTCGCATCCTCCTTGATAACTCAAAGCATAGAATCGGGGTTGTTTTATGATCTTTTCATTATTTTATGATCTAGACATTGCAGAAAATCTCCAGAAGCTATAGAAACCAGTCGTCGTCTTGTTGCTGCTGTTCAAGCTGTTTCCTTATAGCTGCTTTCAGTGGATCTTCCGGGATATGCACCGACAGTTTCCCACATACTTTAGCCTGACATGAAAGTCTTGTCCCTTCTTCAAGCAACACTCCAAGTTTTCGCTCCTCAGCTTCTGTAGGGGGAAGTAGCGCATTTCGCTCGTCCTGTACCACCTTCACYTTACACATCAGACATGCTGCTTTGCCATCGCATCGAGTTGCTATTCGAATACCAGCCCGACGCGCAGCTTGTAAAATGGTCATTCCGGATGGGACTTTGATGGATTTGTTCATCGGTAAAAACGTAATAACCTCTTGCATTATCTCTCCCCCCCTGTCTCTTCCGACCATGTAAACCCAATCAGTTCCTCAACTTCTGTTCTAAAACTGGATGTCCATATGTTATGTTGACTTAACGCAATCATTGCAGGTTGATGAAGCTCAGGCTCTTGACGAATCCGAAGTGAGATTGGCACATATCGATCTTCACGTCCGCGAAGCAGATTAAAAAGTAATTCATGAGCAAGGGGCATCAATCTTAGCCGGTATGAATCCACCTGAACTTCAGGCGCATAGAGAGCAAGTACATGCTCAATCTGGGTACGATACCAGCTTCGACGCGCCCACACTTCAAAACCGCCAACCAGTTCAAGAGAACATGTACCCACTTGGTAATGACTGAGCAGGGAAGCATAGGGACCGGTTTTGTCTACTGCAGGTTCATCAAGTTTATTCCCCGGAGCGCAGACATGCAGCTTTTTAGCTGCAGCAATATCTGCATATACATCGATATCTCTAGGCGCTTGTTGCAGTTCCACCCCCTGAAGCAGCAAGCCGCAGCTTCCTCCTAACAACCAAGTGTAAGGCTGACTATTCCAGGTTTTTGCCATGTGCAGCAATGACTCGTGTAATTCCGGATAACGCGCAGTCCAATCCTCCGTCTCATGCGGTTCCATAGGTACACACTCCTCCCATCCGTCTTTTCATTTTGTCCGTTCTTATGATGCGCTTATGCGGATGTTCTCTCTCATACGAAATCTAGGTCAGAGAAGCGATTCCACCAAAAAAACCGATGAGCATAATTAAAAAGGCAATAATCGAAAGAATTCCCCGCACAAAACCTTTTGTTTTGGCGCGAGCAAATGTAATTAGAAATACAGATAACCCCATAATGAGGATAGCAACCAATGACAGCCACATCTTGTCCATAGCGCTCATAACCCAACAGTCTCCCCTTCAATCCGATATTCATCACGAAATTGTGACAATTGCAATCATTATAACATGAAATCGTGCGTATTTTTCCAATAAAAAGACAAAAAAGCAAGCCAGCAGATGCTGGCTTGCTTTCGTTATGCTCGCTCCCCGCTTGAGCAGGCACGATCTATTATTTTTTTATCATCATCTTCATTAACGATTCCATATTGCTTGGATTCAGCCCGCTTTTCTTGACTGCACTCACAATATCCTGAACTGTATCCTCAGATACCGGTATTTTCGCCATGGCGGATACTTGTTTAATTAACTGGCGCAACTGAGCTTCATTCTGCATTGTTGTTGGTTTCACTGTACTTGCCAGCTTTTTGACAGCTCCTTCAGTGATCGTTTTGCCTGTCTTTTTGTTGATGGCTTTCAGTGCGTCTTTCGAAATGTTGTTACCCATTCGTCTCCCCTCCTCCGGCAATACTCATGTGTATCATATGAGTCTGCTAAGGAAAAGGTGAATAAGCTGGATCAATTTTATCTAGACTCTTGAAACGATATAATAAACCATTCACTCAGGAATGCCACTGCTCCCAAGTTTCCAGCTTCATAACTTCCATTTCCGTTTTCGGGTCACGCCCCATCAATGCTTCAACGGCATCACGTGGCTGCCGATTCTGGAATAAGACATGATACAATTGATCAGCAATCGGCATCTGGACACCATATTTTTGTGATATAAAATAGGCGGCCTGTGTTGTTCGAATACCTTCCACAACCATGCCCATCGACTGAAGCACATCATCCAACTTCTGTCCCTGTCCCAGCATAGAACCTGCTCTCCAGTTCCGGCTGTGCTGACTTGTAGCCGTTACAACCAGATCGCCAATCCCCGCTAGTCCAGAAAACGTTAATGGATTAGCTCCCATCTCTACACCGATCCGAGTAATCTCGGCAAGGCCGCGGGTTAACAGTGCTGCTTTGGCATTATCTCCAAACTGAAGGCCGTCCGACATGCCAGCCCCAAGCGCAATGATATTTTTGAATGCCCCCGCTAATTCCACGCCAAGCATATCCCGATTTGTGTACACACGGAAATAGGCATTCATAAATAATCCCTGAACCGCCTCGGCAGATGGTTTATCCAGTGAAGCCACAACCACAGTTGTTGGACAGCGTTTAACCACTTCTTCAGCATGACTCGGGCCAGACAATACAACAACACGCCCTTCTTCACATTCAAGCTCTTCGGAGATGACGGTAGACATCCGTTTCAGACTTTCCGTTTCAAAGCCCTTCGTAGCATGAATAATCAGCATATCGGGTTTATAGAAAGGTTTAAACTGATGCGTAACGGCACGCATCGCAGATGAAGGGGCAACAATTAACACAGCCGCCGCATCTGCAACCGCAGCTTCCATATTGCTGGTTGCGCGAATGCGAGGAGATAGCTCTGCACCCGGAAGATAACGTGCATTTGTGTGCTGTGTATTGATCTCCGCTGCCTGTTCTTCACTGCGTGTCCACATCACCACGTCCAGTTCATTCGCGGCGAGCACACTGGCCAAGGCTGTTCCCCAGCTGCCTGCAACCAGTAAGGCAACTTTTTTAGACAACGCGTTTCCCCCCTCCAGGGTTCTTAGATCCCAATTTATTTTCCTGTCCTTTGGCGAGCTTCGCAATGTTCGTACGATGTCTCCAGAATGCAAACAGACAAATAATCAGACTGCCCCAGAAAATACTCATTGAATATCCAGGCAGGATCAAGATGAAAACAGGAGTCAATGCTACGAAAATTAAAGAACCTAGTGAAACATAACGTGTCAAAACGATGGACAGAATGGCGATGATCCCGGCATAAAGCGCAGGAAGAAAAGCCAGGCTTACCAACACTCCAATCGCAGTAGCAATACCTTTACCTCCGCGAAAATGGAAATAAAGCGGCCAGTTATGACCTGCAATGGCAGCAATACCGCTGAATGCAGCAATCCATGGAGATCCGTCACTTAACCATATGCCAATCCCTACTGCAGCAATACCTTTGATTACATCAAGCAGCAGAACCGCAATAGCCGGCCCCTTACCTAAAATACGCAACGTATTTGTAGCCCCCGCATTACCGCTTCCGTGTTGACGTATATCAATTCCCCGTATTGCTTTTGCCAGAAGAACACTAAAACTGATCGAACCAAGCAGGTAGCTCAGTACAATAGCTGCGATGGATAAAATCACAAACTTCTCCCCTAACCTTCGTCGGACTTCCTCCGAGTAAATATGCGAATTGGTGTTCCTTCGAAATCAAACGCTGCACGGATTTTATTCTCCAGATAACGCTCATACGAGAAATGCATCAATTCAGGGTCGTTCACAAAAATAACCATGGTCGGCGGTTTAACCGCTACCTGCGTCACATAGTTGATTCTCATTCTCCGCCCTTTGTCGGTTGGCGGTGGGTTCATCGCTACAGCATCAGATACGACATCGTTAAGCAGATGTGTCTGAACCCGCAGAGTGTGTTGTTCTGCTACACGTTGTACCACAGGCAGCAATTTTTGTAAGCGTTGTTTTGTGAGTGCGGACAAAAAGACAATCGGAGCATACGTCATGAAAAGGAAGTGATCCCGAATTTTCGTCTCAAATTCCTTCATCGTTTTATCCGTTTTCTGCACAATATCCCATTTATTCACGACGAACATGGAAGCTTTACCCGCTTCGTATGCATAACCCGCGATATGCTTGTCCTGCTCAATGATGCCTTCTTCACCGTTAATAACAATCAGAACGACATCGGCACGTTCAATAGCACGCATCGCACGCATCACGCTATATTTCTCTGTCGTTTCATATACTTTACCACGCTTCCGCATACCCGCTGTATCAATCAGCACGTAGCGTTGCCCGTCTTTTTCAAAAGGAGTGTCAATTGCATCACGAGTTGTACCGGCTACGTCACTGACAATAACACGTTCTTCACCCAAAATCGCGTTTACCAGTGAAGATTTACCTACGTTAGGTCGGCCGATCAGAGCTACACGAATCACGTCTTCATCGTATGTCTCTTCCTCAAGTTCAGGTAATTTCTCCACAATGGCATCAAGCAAATCACCAACACCCGTACCGTGGCTTCCAGAAACCCCAATTGGATCGCCAAAACCGAAGCCATAAAACTCATAAATCAGCTCACTGCGTCCAATATTGTCCACTTTGTTCACGGCCACAACGATCGGTTTACCTGAGCGGTAAAGCATCTCTGCGACTTCTTCATCAGACTGTGTAATACCCGCCTTAGCATCACACATAAATACAATAACATCCGCTTCTTCAATCGCGAGTTCTGCCTGCATCCGAATGGATTTCATGATGACATCCTCGCCGTCAATCTCGATACCACCTGTATCAATAATGCTGAATGCTTTTCCGTTCCATTCACCGATTCCATAAATCCGGTCACGGGTAATGCCCGGCTTGTCTTCCACAATGGCCAGTCTGTCGCCGATAATCCGGTTGAAAATGGTGGATTTACCCACGTTCGGTCGGCCGACAATTGCCACAACTGGTCTTGCCATACATCCCACTCCTCCTGTCCATACTTACGTTACTCATCATAGCAAAAAAGCTATGGATTGGCTAACGTTTCGTAAACGAAATTCTCGCAATAACAACAATCGGCGAACCCGCTTGGGCTCGCCGATCTTGCTTTTATTGTTCAGCAAAATATGCAGTATATAACTAAGAACCATGCATGTATAACTTATTTGAATTTGCTGAGTTTGTCACCAAACAGTTCGCCGAGCGTAGTGCTCATACCCTGATTGTTCAAGGAAACGTTAGGATTGTTGATTTCTTCACGTGGAGCGTTGTTTCTTGCTGGACGCTCTGATTTTTGCGGTTGAGCAGGAGCTTCTTCCGTCTCTTTGATGCTCAAGCTTACACGTTGCTCAGCAGGGTTCATGTCCAAGATTTTCACTTGAACTTCTTGTCCCTCTTTCAACACTTCATGCGGAGTGCCGATGTGTTTATGGGAGATTTGTGAAATGTGCACAAGTCCCTCAACACCAGGAGCGATTTCAACGAATGCACCGAAATCAACCAGACGTTTTACAACACCTGTTACGATGTCACTTGTGTTGAATTTGTCGCCAGCTGTTTCCCAAGGACCTGGTTGAACAGCTTTCATGCTCAGGCTGATTTTGCCTTTTTCAGGGTCAACTTTCAGCACTTTAACGTTTACTTTGTCGCCTTCGGACAGAACATCGGATGGTTTTTCAACGTGAGTCCAAGCCAGCTCGGATACGTGTACCAGACCGTCAACTCCGCCTACATCAACAAAAGCACCGAATTGAGTCAAGCGTTGAACTGTACCCTCGATCACTTGACCTTCTTGCAAACCAGCCATAACTTGAACTTTGTTTGCTTCGAACTCTTGCTCCAAAACGTCTTTTTGGGAAAGGATCACTTTGTTGTTCTCACGATCGATCTCTTTCACTTTAACGCGCAGCGTACGTCCTTTGTAGTCGCTGAAGTCTTCAACGAAATGACGCTCAACCATGGAAGCCGGGATAAACCCACGAACGCCCACGTCTGCAACCAAACCGCCTTTAACAACATCGCCTACAACAACTTCGAATACGTCTTGGTCTTCAAAATGCTTTTGCAATTGGTCCCAAGCGTTCTCGCTGTCAATGGCACGTTTGGACAAAACGAGTTTTTCTTTCTCGTCGTCGATGCTAAGTACTTTAGCTTCAACTTCTTGTCCAACTTCTACTGCATCAGACGCGCTGTCTACGTGGAGCGAAGACAATTCACGAACTGGAATAACACCGTCATATTTATATCCAATGCTTACATAAGCTTGGTTATCTTCCAATTTGACGATGGTACCTTTTACAGTATCTCCTTTTTTCAAGGAAACGAATTGATCCAACTCATCTTGGGTTGCTTCTTGATTTTTCATTTCTTCCGACATGTCAAATACCCTCCTCAATTCAAAAACCCCATTATATTCAAACCTGCCTTGGCAGAGTTCAAAACACTTTCATGCGAATGCACTTGAAGTAGTTTCCCTCAAAAATATGGAAACATGCACTCACTTCAGACTGCCTTATTTACTAGGCACGCCTGTTTTCACCATTTCGTTAATTTTGGACATAATTTTCTCGGTTGCTCTTTCCAAAGCATCTCCGGAAGTGTCTTCCTTGAACTCGTCCAAATTGACCGGTGCGCCGTATACTACTTTCATCTTACGAAAAAGCTTGTAGTTGCCGATAATAGCAGTAGGGATAACGGTGGCACCACTGCGGAGAGCAAAACTCGCTGCTCCTTTTTTACCAATTCCCCCATCATTATGACGGCTACCTGATGGAAAAATACCCAACACTTCACCACCACGCAAAATATTGAGTGAGGTCTTGATGGATTCTTTGCTGACGCCTCCTCGTTTAACGGGGAAAGCACCTACAGCTTTAATGATTGAGCCAAATACCGGAACATCGAACAATTCGCTTTTCGCCATGAATCTCACTTGACGGCGAATTTTGATGCCAACGGTTGGCGGATCAAAATTACTGATATGATTGGAGCATAGTAGTACGCCGCCGTCTTTAGGGATATTTTCCCGTCCAACTGCCTCCAGGCGAAAAAGAATGGTGTACATGATCCGCAGTAAGTTCTTGCAAAAGGTGTAAATCATAGACCGCTCTCTCCTCTGACCATTGTGCAATAAGATACGATTTTGTCAACCACTTCATGGATATTCATCTTCGTTGTATCCAGGACAATCGCGTCCTCTGCACAACGCAGCGGGGAAATTTCCCGGTTCTCATCCAGTTTATCACGGGTGGCAATGTCTCGCTCTAGTTGCTCCAACGTCAGCCCTTCGGATGGTTCCAGTTCCTTGAAACGGCGAAGCGCACGCTCCTGCACACTGGCAGTCATGAAAATTTTCACTTCCGCATCGGGCAATACAGTTGTTCCGATATCGCGCCCATCCATGACGACGCCCTTGCGCAAAGCCATTTGCCGCTGAGTATCCACTAATTGCGTACGCAGCCCCTCGATTTGCGCATATCGAGACACGATTCCCGTTACTTCACGGGAGCGGATTTCCGAGGTAACATCCTCACCATTGCAGAACACTTTCTGTCCACCTCGATCTGGTTGTAAATCAATAACCAAATCTTTCGCTTCCTGAAGTACCTGAATCAAATCATCCGGTGATATATCCTTCCGAAGCATATGCAAGGATACCGCTCGATACATTGCGCCTGTATCAACGTAAATGTATCCGAGTTCCTCAGCAACCAATCGGGCCACCGTGCTTTTTCCGGCACCAGCAGGTCCGTCAATTGCAACGTTCATCTTCCCGTTTTCTGATGTGTTCTGGCTAGCCAACGGGGCATTCCTCCTCAAACGATAAACCTCAATAAAAAAACAGGCATTGCCTGCATCGTGAAAATTATACCACACTCTACACATGGATGCAAAAACAGACAAATCAGCCAATGTGCTCTTTGTTGATGCTTTGCATATGAATCGGAGTACCTTCAAGCCGGTCAATCGTTGTCATTATTTTCTTCAAATCAGGTACAAGCAGTAACAATTGGCAAAGGATAACGAGGGCCAGGAGAAACCCAATGAATAGCAGTGCTCTCCGTTCCAACCGTTTTGAAATCATAAAGTAAATGTGTTCAAATCTCCGTTCATCAGAGCATTTATTCATATCATCATTCTCCGTTTTTGCCTTACGTTGCCCAGCACAGACACGGCTTATGCTTGTATATGCTTATTTCATACGATAATCCAGTTGTCTCTCAAAACAAAACTTGATCACTTTTTGACGTTCCGAATCCGTAATCTGCGAAAATTTCAGCATTCCCAATTCGCGGCCGGTTTCCAGTTTCTTAATACGAACCACCTCAGCCTCGAATTGCACATGATCTATCGCCCCATTGCGATAAGGAACAAGGAGCCAGCATTGCAGCTTTTGTCCTTCCTGTACTTTTACATCAGGCTCTATGTATATAGACATTCCACCGCCTCCGATGTCTTCAGTCAGCATGACTGCACGTGTCAGGTCTTCACATTGAAGAGCCAATTCGAGACTGGCATGAACACGAAGGAAACTGCGACGCTGAATTTTGGAAATCTCGTCCGGAAGCGGTTTTCGAATGCGAACCAGACGAACGACATCTTCCTCGAACCCTGTCACATAAGTGTTAAAGTAATGCCGGACACCACTCTCGTTGATATAGGATACGGATAATTCTTCTCCGAAAAAAAGTCTTTTCAAGCGACTGTTCCCCTGCTGCATCGGAACTTCAATCAAAAAACTGCTTTCATCCGTATCTGCGATACGCGATTTGTATTCTTTATGTTCCTCTTTTTCGTCAGCCGATGCGATTTGGATATACAACACTTCGTTTATTTTAGGAAACAATCGGTTCACCGCCACTTATGTATTTATCTTGGTATTTGCAAGGACTATTATACCATGACCTTTCTCACATGGAACAAGAAAAAACAGACCATAGTAATGATCTGTTTCACGTCTTTTTTCTGAGTATATACATGTTGTTGTACCGTTTCTAGGAAGTTGCATTAACCGGTTTAATCTCCTCAACCGCTTCTTCAATTCCGGTGTCGGCATTAATGTAGATCCGGTAACGTGAACCGTTAATTCGTCCACCGAATTCATAACAGAGCACGTCTTTGCTGTAGTCGTTCTCAATCAATGATTTGCGCACATAACTTTCCTTAAAATCTGAATTCAGTTTTTTACGTGCCTGCTCCGCAGTAAGTTTCGCTCTTGGAATCTGACGTTTGTCGTTATGCTCATACACGTAGTCGCTTGCCTGAAAGCCGGTAACCTCTCCCGTATCCAGACCTACACGCACTGACATCTTTTCGGGATATATTAATGTATCTCCTTGTTTGCGCACATACGTAAGGTTCGCTAGATTACCGAATTCATCGTAGTTGACAGCTTTCAAATCCTTGTATCCCTTATTTACAAGAAATTGATCGGCTTGCTTCATTGCCTCTTGACGGGATACTTTTTTGGCTCCAACCGTTCTTGTGTCACTGTACGAAATGAGCATTCCGCCATTGCGCGTAAAATCCATCATCAGTTTTCCGTTTCTGGCATGTTGGACAGTCGCTGTGTACGATTCCCAGTCCGTCCCTTTCCCGTTCTCCTGAATCTGAATTTTGCCGCTCTCCACATCCGAAAATTTAGCAGCCTTCTCTTGAATTTGCTCTTTGGATACAGGAAGTCCGCTAAGCTTCTTCACGGAACGTTTGGTAAACATACTAGAGACTGAAGGCCCCCAATCCAGTTCAGGATACTCCTGAACCTTTTTATTTACCGTTCTGAAGCCATCAACGATCGAGTTATCATTTGTTTGATCTTGATTCGCCATAACAGTTTCAGCATCCATCCAGCGCAGGCGGTCGGACAATACTTTTTGCTGTACTTCCTTCAGACTACTCTTGATCTCCGAAGAATTTTGATACAGCGTCTTCAGATTACCCATCTCCTTTTTACTGAGCGGCTCGTTCGTCAAATCACGCATGGATGTCTGGTACGCAAATTTTGAGATACGTGATAGGAACTCCTCCGTCTCATTAAAGGGAAGCATGCCGAGTGGCAGTTGATTAATTTCATTCTGCGCTTCGCTTGTAAGCCGCCACACATTCATCAATCCTTTGCGATGCATGCCTTGCGAGCTTGAATGTACAGCAAGTGTGTTCCCAATCTCCGAATGTAATTTGTCCATATGGAATGAGAGGTCGTGAAACGCACGTTGATATTGGTTCTCCGCCTTAATTAGTATCGCATTCTTTTCCTGATTCTCCTGATACCCCCACACAATTGCACCGATCAGGAGAACTGCAAATATCGGAAACATCACTGAACTTAAACGTTTATACACGGTAGATTCTCCTTTCTTCTAGGGTGTTCCTGAAAACGCTGAAGGAAACAGATTTGGCCGAATTTTCGTTCCAAGCTAGGAAGTTTACCGCAGGCGTGCCAGGGCACGTCAAGGGAAAGTGACGTAGCAGGGAGCAAAAAGGTGGTAAAAGATGCACTTCAGGGATTTCAAGACACGCCATAACCACTGCCTTTATTGTGGATCGAAGAAAGATCTCTTATGCATGCGATTTCCAGTCAGAACGAAATTTGCCTTTAAATGATGAGCATCGGCTATCTTCTGACCAAAGTTCATGTCCTCATGTAATTGTTGAATATAGTCCGTTAGTGTAGCAAATAGCTTGTTGCCATGCCCTCTTCCTCAATGTCAAATTGATCCTTGTTATCACAAAGACACTGTTTAAAGCCCGTATCAATACGCCCCCGATCTTTCTTGCCTCTTAATGTGAATCGCTCACCACATTGCTTGCATCTAATTTTTATTTTGATTCTTGTCATCATACATCCCCGTTTCATATCGTCGTTCCCCGGGTTTATAGAACACAAAAAAGACACACCGGGGTCTGCGTTTAAAACGCTTTATGTCCACCAGTGTGTCCGTATTTTTATAATTTAATCTCTTCCTCTCGTTTCACAAAACGAAAAGGAGAACGGTTATTAGCCCGTGTAATTTTGCCTATCGCTCCATACCACAGCCCCGCCATTAGTGGAGCGATGAACCATAACCAGTGATTCACCATCAAATTCATGATGACATCATACAATGCGTGCCAGAAAAACGGCAGAATCAGGGACAAGCTGAGATACCAACGCTTTTTTTTCTTATCATTAATAAACTTGGCCTTACCCATGTAGTACCCCATAATTACAGCAAACATCGCATGGCCTGACACGGGCAGAAGAGCTCTAAGAAACATTCCTGAGACGGATGCATTGCCTGCAAAAGCGTATAGCACATTTTCCACCGTAGCGAAGCCCAATGATACCGCTACGGAATATAATATCCCATCATAAGGCTCATCAAATTCAGTGTGATTATAAATAATGTGATAGATCACAAACCACTTAACAAACTCCTCAACCCCGCCCGAAATCAAGATGGATTCAAGAAGGGGGTTCTCTCCAAACCACAGCATCATGCCTCGTTGAATAATCATCACGGGCAGAACAATCAGAAACCCCATCAGAAATACTCTTAAAACGATGTGAAGTGGTTCATAATCATAACGGTCTTTAAGATAAAAGTATGTTAACAAGGCGAGACCCGGAGCAACTGCTGCAGCTAGTAGCGAAAACAATAGCACCGAAATTCCCTCCTCTGACTAGTAACACGATTATTACTAAAGTTTACTCCTGACGTTTGAAGTGGGTGCAGATAACATCAATCGCTTGTTCAGGAATAACGACCTTTCCATACTCTTCCATGACCGCTGGTGTGACTGAAGAACCTTCGCCAAACTCAGCCAGCAATGCAATCAATGCCGAGTGTTTGGTAGTGTCCACATCATCCGGTTCAAAATGTAAGAACCATTTATTTTTATAAGAATACAGTTTCCCCGCATCCGTAACATGTTGACGTAACATATGGGCAGCTTCAATCAGAACCTCGAAATCCTTAAATGCGTATACGATGGAGTCACTTTGCTCCAATGTAACTTCCATTTCATATACCTCTTCAGGAAGATCATCTTCATGACCTGAACCATATTGTTGCGGATCATATTTTCCACGAGTAACGATGACAACCATCCCTTGAGCGGGTAGTGCGAATACTTCAACAGCCAGCGGACCTGTAGCATCAAAGCCAAGTTCAGAATAAGCCTGGTCCATCATTTCAGTGAACAGTTCGTGTACCTTCGGTAACTCCTGCCACATGTCTTCTTTTTGTATTCCGCGCTCGCTCAGATCGTCAAAGGTCAGGAAAATCCGTATCTTATCGTGACTTAGTCGTTCTATTTTCATACAGGATCTCCCCTTTATAAGCAAGTCTTATAACAGATTATGAAGCACAAAACAATATGTGCTGAAAATAAATCTATGTAGTTATGTTATCATTTTATACCTGTAAATGCACGAAGTAAAATCAACAAAAAAAAGAATCAATCCACATCAAATCAAGACTGTGGATGATTCTTAATGGTTGCCTTGGGTTATAAACCCGGTACTGTTGTATTTGTTTGACTCAAAATTTGCTCTACCTCATGTTTAACATCCGGGTTGGTACGAATAAAATCTTTAAGCATGTTCATATTCTCTTCTTTTTCTTTTGGTGTGATTACTCTGTTGCCTTTTGATGCTGCCTTGTGCGGTTCACCATGATGGTCGGGTTTATTGCTGAAACTATCCATGCCAGGGAAAGTCATCTCCATCATTTTATGTTTGGCCTGGTCAACCATGTTTCGGGATGAACCTGAAGACAACATGGGCATTCTACCTTTTGCTAACCAAGAACTGGCTGCAACGCCTACGACAATACCCCAGAAAAAGGATGACGCCTTCATTACACCAACCTCCTTTAAGTGTTAAAATCAAGAGTAGTGTTTGCTGTAGAAGACAATCTCATTCCGTATAAATACAGGAAAGTGAGCTGAAAAAATGCTGAAACACGCCACATCACTATTGCTCATCGCAGGTATGCTGCTATCCGCGTGCAGTTCACAAGGCCAATCCTCCCCTAAAGCCAATCAAACTAAAACAAGCACGGATATGACCCTTAACAATGGGAAGAACAAGCCCACCACAAGCAATGAAATGGAGCCTGAAAAGTCAACAAAAGATACATTAAATGATCTACCTAACCAAGCGAACGAAGAAACAGTTGGAACAAATCCAGTAGCTCCATCTACCAATGAAAATTCAAGCGAAGTACTTACTAAGAAGACATATCATATGAATTCGAGTTATGTCATTAAACCTAATAATGAATCGAGCCCTGATAAAGTTGTCTTGTTAACCTTTGACGATGGGCCAAAGGACGAAAAGATGATTACTTCAATTATTAATACATTGAATAAGCATCAGGCCAAAGCCATATTTTTTATCAATGGAAATCGAGTCAAACGTCAACCGGAAATATTGAAACTCATTCATAAGGAAGGACAGGTTATCGGTAACCACGCTTGGGATCATGAAGATCTGAAGACAATGTCCGGTCCAGAAGCTAGGAAGCAGATCACTGAAGTTCAGCAGATTGTGAAAGACACCATTGGAGAGGAACCTCAGTTTTTCAGACCACCTTTTGGCTCCGGAAATGATGCACTGAAAGATGCGGTCAAAGAACAAGGCATGTTGTATATGACATGGTCAAACGGCTCACTGGACTGGGACAAGAGCACCAAAAACAAACCAGACAGAGTCATCCAAAATGTTCTGGATCAGCTCCATCCCGGAAGTAACATTTTAATGCATGAATTACCTTGGACAGTCGAGGCTCTGGATGAGTTATTAACACAGCTTGAGAACAAGGGATATTCATTTGTTGATCCACAGTCAATCGAACTGCAGCCCCGTTAATAAAAACAGCCTGAGTTATTGACTCAGGTAAAAGAATTGCAGAGTGCAGAAACAGCCCTGATCTTATTGTTCAGGGCTGTTTCTTGCGGGAACACGCAAAGTGATGAGATGAATCTCCGCGGGACAGCGTAACCTGAGGGGGAGATGGTTTGTTCCAAACCCCCGGCTTACAAGCAATTTTCCCGAACGGGTATCTTTATCGCTACGTTTCAAGGAAAACCAGCCGCTCTTTACAGTCCGATAAGCCTTACTCAGCAATACCGGCCCTAACATCGGAATAACGATTTGTCCTCCATGGGTATGGCCACTTAGTACAAGTTCTACATCGAGGTCTAACCGCAGTACTTCCAAAGGATCATGAATCAGTACGATTCTGGAACAACCCTCTCTCATATTTTGCAGCAACTTCTCTGCCTGTCTCGAACGGTAATCTAATCCGAGCAGTTGGATCTGTTCCATGCCTTTTTGCAAATAAACAGTCTTATCTTGAAGGAGTTGCACGTTGGAATCAGCTAAAAGCCTAGACAGAGAATTAGTACCTGCCTTTTTGTCATGATTTCCATAAACAGCATAGGTTGGAGCCAAACCCGACAAAAACCTCAAGTTTTGTCTGACAATCGACCAGGAAATCCCTTCTTCAGCTATATCTCCCCCGATGAGTATCCAATCGGCTTTACCCCTCAACTGCTCAATTTCTTTTGTTTTCAACAATCGTGCATGTGTATCTGATAAAAAAATAATTGTGGCTCCGTCGAAAGAGGCTGGCAGGTGTGCAAGCTCCACTTCGTCCTCTGTAATCACAGTTGTATGAGCTTCTCGCCACATATGAAAGAATAGCAGTACAACTACCACTAACATGAGAAAACCTAAACTGGCTAGCGTTACCACGGTAATGGGAGGAATGTGTTTAAAGGAGGGGCTCCCTTAATTCCCCACCACACCAAACCAACGGTTAACATAATAAAAATAAAAATAAGTGAATTGACAAATCTTTTGCTTAATCTCAAACGGCGTGAAGGATGTAGCTCAGTTCGAGTGGGTAAAGAGCTAGCTTCGGAAACTGAATTTTCCTCCTGGTTTGCCTTTTTCTTGGAGCGACTAGGCGCTCGTTGAGGTAAAACCGGACTTTCCAGTGCGGATGCGCTCGACCCACGTTGTGATCTCGGCAACGAAATTGAAGTAATTGGCGGAAGTCCCACTGTTTCTGCAGCAACTGACGTTTCAGCAACGAAACTTGTCTGTGAAGCAGCGTTCCGCCCTGTTTTCTCTTTATTGTCCGAGTGACGCTGACGTTGGCTGCCATATGTTTTCATCCTGCTTAATGGCTGACTCATGATCCCCTCCGAAAACGTATCGCTAATCCAGATACTAGGTCAATGATAAAATGACACAAAATCGGTGCCCACAATGTACCCGACTGCAAATAAATAAAGCCCAATCCATAACTCGACACAAACACCCATCCTGTAGGAATCCAGTGGCGAAGATACCGAATATGAATAACAGCAAATAAAATACTTGTCCAATATGGACCAATTGCGTGTTGAATTGCTCCACGGAACAGCAACTCTTCACATACAGCCACCAAGGCTGCTATACATACAATATGCCAGATTGGACGCCCGCGAAACAGCAGTTCGTTAATTCCCCCATCATCCATACTTTCCTGAGGTATGACATAGGACAGAACCAAGTCCATGACAAGCATAATCGCAGCGAGACCAAGACCCCACCATAAAAACTGAAGATGATTAGGTAAGGCCAAGACTTCAAATAGATCCCTTTTCTGCAGCAAAATCCATACGATCCCTACGATCAAAGTAAGCCCTTGGGTAAAGTACAGGTTAATTAAGAGTAAACGTTCAGTTAATTGCTGCGGCTCGGCCTTCTGAATTTTAAACTTCGGAAATTTCTTTTTTTTCATTGCTGAGTCTGTCCTCTTGAGTTATTTGATAACCACTTCATTGACCAATCCGATAGTATACTAAATGATAGCCAAAAAACCAATCCTATTCAAGACCTGTCCCAAGTCCCGGTTGATCACCTCAAAACGTTACTTCATTAATGCAGTGAAATTTCTTTCACGAAACAGTATGTTTAAGCACTTAAATCCCGATATAATTTGTTCTAAGAAGATTGAAGGCACTCTCTGAAGTTCCAAAAATCATAGCCTTTAACGTGAAGAATTAAAACATTGAAGCCTATTGACATGCTCATGTAAGCCATGATACATTATGAAAAAATTAGTTACGTCAAACACGATGATGGAAAAAAGATGTTGCTTTGTCTTTCAGAGAGCCGATGGTTGGTGAAAATCGGTGGCGGGCAGATGATCTTGAGCGCTCCTGAGTTATTGCATTGAAATTGGAGTAGGTGCAATCGGTTTAGACCCGTTATCCTCTTCGGTCTTCATTGACCGCTAAGACTGTCGTTGCGAAACGGCGGTGAATTAGGGTGGTACCACGACAACTCTCGTCCCTTATTGCGCAAGCAGTATGTGGATTGAGAGTTTTTTTGATTGTTTTGATAAAAGAATCCTGTGGAATCACCCTGTTAGTTTACCCTTCCCCTCTGCTACGACACCGCGTTGTTGGAGGGAAGAATCACTTTGGTTTTAAGGAACGTCTCCTGCCGGAGAACAAACCTTGACGATTATAGATATACAAACCTAAGGAGGAAGAAACCATGTACAAAGTGTTAGTGTCGGATCCAATCAGTGATCTGGGAATTCAGCAGCTGGTGGATGCAAGTGATGTCGTTGTCGAGAAGAAAACCGGACTTAGTGAAGATGAGCTTGTTGCCATTATCGGAGATTATGATGCTCTACTTGTTCGTAGCCAGACCCGTGTTACTGAACGTATTATGACGGCTGGCACCAATCTTAAAGTGATTGGACGTGCAGGAGTTGGAGTAGATAATATTGAGCTGGAACCTGCTACACAACGCGGTATCATTGTCATTAATGCACCCGACGGTAATACCATTACGACTTGTGAGCACACTTTTGCCATGATGATGGCACTGGCACGACACATTCCGCAGGCATATGCCAAAACGATTCAGGGTACATGGGATCGTAAAACGTTCCTCGGTGTGGAATTAAGAAATAAGACACTTGGTGTACTTGGTATGGGAAGAATCGGCAGCGAAGTAGCCAAACGTGCCAAAGCTTTCGGAATGGACATTCTCGCTTATGACCCGTTCCTTACAGAGGAGCGTGCCGAGAAACTGCAAGTCAAGCTGGCAAGTGTTGATGATATTATCCGTAATGCGGACTTTATGACTGTACACACTCCACTCACACCGGAAACACGTCATATGATTTCCCGTCCGCAATTTGAAGTTATGAAAAAAGGCATGCGTATTATTAACTGTGCACGCGGCGGTGTAGTTGATGAAATGGCGCTTGTTGAAGCGATTGATGAAGGAATTGTTGCTGGAGCAGCATTCGACGTATTTGAAAGTGAACCACCTGCAGCAGATCACCCATTCCTGAATCATCCAAGCATTATCGTTACACCTCACTTGGGTGCATCAACTGTAGAGGCTCAGGAGAACGTTGCAATTGACGTATCTGAACAAGTTCTTCACATTCTTCGCAATGAACCATTTAAAAATGCAGTTAATATGCCAGCTGTCGCACCAACCGTTATGAACAAACTGCAACCATACTTTAAATTGGGTGAAACGCTAGGAAGTTTTGCAGCACAAATCACTCAAAATGCAGTCCAAGAGATTCGCATTGACTATGCTGGTGACCTGTCAGAAGTGGATACATCACCACTCACTCGTTACATTGTGAAAGGTATTCTGGCAAGACATCTGGGCGGAGAAGCCAATATTGTCAACTCCATGCACTTGGCCAAAATTCGTGACCTGAATGTTGTTGTGAGCCAAACCTCTGCTACAAAAGGATTTACAAACCTTATTACCGTAACACTCGTAACAACACAAGATGCTGAAGAACGCCGCGTGGCTGGTACGCTTCTTGCAGGATACGGAGAACGGATTGTTCGTCTTGATAAATTCCCTGTAGATATCGCACCGGAAAGCCATCAAATTTTGATCTCGCACAACGATAAACCGGGTATCATTGGACGTGTAGGTACTTTGCTTGGTCAAAATGATGTGAATATCGCATCCATGCAAGTTGGACGTAAAATCATTGGTGGCGCTGCGATCATGATCCTGACCGTTGATAAAGAAGTGCCAAAAGACGTACTGGTTCAGCTTACGTCTCTGCCTGAACTGAATACAGCTGTTGAGATTGTACTCGGTTAATACAAAGGACTCATTAAATGTTACAAAAAAAGACGGGAACATAATGCTCCCGTCTTTTTTGCGTCCTGTGAGATTAAGAATAGTTAACTTAATTGAATAATCGTTAATGTTGCACCTGGTGGTGCAAGTAAAGCCGTGGCCACAAGGCCGAAAAGCTGAAGTTGGATTGTCGAACCAGCAGTAACCGAGACGATAAATTCTGTTTGCAGTTGACTTAAGGATAGAGCTGGAGAGACAACACTTGCTGGAATCGCAGCGCCATTAAGCAATACCCGGGATTGTATTAGAGCTGCAGCTGTTAAACTGATTTTGTAAGAAATAAAGTATCTTCCAGTGTTAGCTAAAGTAAACGTATCGCTAGAGCCATTGACTGTAATACCTGTTCCGATGTTTTGATTGTTTGTCAGTGGGATCAATGTACCACCCAAAAGAACAAGAATCGTACCACTCGTATTTTCAGCAAAAGCTGAAGTTGCCGTAACGGACGTACCTGTAGCTCCGGTAGTTCCGGTATCCCCCGTTGCACCCGTGACACTTATGCCTGTAGCTCCCGTTGCTCCAGTTGTACCCGTCGCCCCGGTGGCTCCTGTGGCTCCTGTTACTCCAGCTGTACCCGTTGCGCCGGTCACCCCGGTTTCACCCGTCACTCCTGTGGCTCCTGTTGCACCCGTGATGCTTGCACCGGTTGCTCCGGTTACTCCAGCTGTGCCTGTTGCGCCGGTCACCCCAGTTTCACCCGTTGCTCCTGTCGCCCCGGTGGATCCTGTTRCACCCGTWATGCTTGCGCCGGTTGCTCCGGTTACTCCAGCTGTGCCCGTTGCGCCGGTCAACCCGGTTTCACCCGTCACTCCCGTCGCCCCGGTGGATCCTGTTGCACCCGTTATGCTTGCGCCGGTTGCTCCGGTTACTCCAGCTGTGCCTGTTACGCCGGTCACCCCGGTTTCACCAGTCGCACCCGTTATTCCTGTTTCCCCAGTTACACCTGTCGCACCTGCAATTGCTAATAACGTATAGTCTAGTGAGATGCCCGGCGTACCTGTTGGGGAAGCCACATTCGTGATATACGTACTGCCATTAAACGTCACCACTTGACCGGCTGGATACGTCGGTGCTACTGCTGGATCAAATGGCACGATACCACTTAACCCTGAGCCCGTGGCCCCTGTCGCTCCTGTAATGCTTGCACCGGTTGCTCCGGTTGCTCCTGTCTCTCCGGCTGTACCCGTTGCACCAGTTACCCCGGTTTCACCCGTTACTCCCGTGGCTCCGGTCTCTCCAGCGATACCGGTCGCGCCCGTTATTCCCGTTTCCCCAGTTACACCCGTAGCCCCTGCTCCAGCAAGCAATGTATAATCCGGCGAGGTGCCCGGCGTGCCCGTTGGCGAGGCTACATTCGTGATATACGTACTGCCATTGAACGTCACCACTTGACCGGCTGGATACGTTGGGGCTACTGCTGGGTCAAATGCCACGATACCGCTTAAACCTACTCCTGTGGCCCCCGTCGCTCCCGTAATGCTTGCACCGGTTGCTCCTGTCTCTCCGGCTGTGCCCGTTGCGCCAGTCACCCCGGTTTCACCCGTTGCTCCCGTCAATCCTGTGGATCCTGTTGCACCCGTAATGCTTGCGCCGGTTGCTCCTGCGGCTCCTGTGACTCCTGTTGCACCCGTGATGCTTGCACCGGTTGCTCCGGTCACTCCAGCTGTGCCTGTTACGCCGGTCACCCCGGTTTCACCAGTCGCACCCGTTATTCCGGTTTCCCCAGTTACACCTGTCGCACCTGCTCCAGCTAATAACGTATAATCCGGCGAGGTGCCCGGCGTGCCCGTTGGCGAGGCTACATTCGTGATATACGTACTGCCATTGAACGTCACCACTTGACCGGCTGGATACGTCGGCGCTACTGCTGGATCAAATGCCATGATGCCGCTTAATCCTACTCCTGTGGCCCCCGTCGCTCCTGTAATGCTTGCACCGGTTGCTCCGGCTGTCCCCGTTGCGCCAGTCACCCCGGTTTCACCCGTTACTCCCGTGGCTCCGGTCTCTCCAGCGATACCGGTCGCGCCCGTTATTCCCGTTTCCCCAGTTACACCTGTAGCCCCTGCTCCAGCTAATAACGTATAATCCGGCGAGGTGCCCGGCGTGCCCGTTGGCGAGGCTACATTCGTGATATACGTACTGCCATTGAACGTCACCACTTGACCGGCTGGATACGTCGGCGCTACAGCTAGGTCAAATGCCACGATACCGCTTAACCCTGAGCCCGTGGCCCCTGTCGCTCCTGTAATGCTTGCACCGGTTGCTCCGGCTGTCCCCGTGGCGCCAGTCACCCCGGTTTCACCCGTTACTCCCGTGGCTCCGGTCTCTCCAGCGATACCGGTCGCACCCGTTATTCCCGTTTCCCCAGTTACACCTGTAGCCCCTGCTCCAGCTAATAACGTATAATCCGGCGAGGTGCCCGGCGTGCCCGTTGGCGAGGCTACATTCGTGATATACGTACTGCCATTAAACGTCACCACTTGACCGGCTGGATACGTCGGCGCTACAGCTGGATCAAATGCAACGATGCCGCTTAAGCCTACACCCGTCGCTCCCGTTGTACCAGTAAACCCTGTCGCTCCTGTAGCTCCTGATGGCCCTGCTCCAGCAAGTAATGTGTAATCTGGTGAACTTCCTGGTGTACCCGTTGGTGAAGCCACGTTGGTGATATACGTACTGCCATTGAACGTGACCACTTGGCCTGCTGAATACGTTGGCGCAACAGCCGGATCAAATGGTACAACTCCCTCCAAACCCATTCCTGTTGCTCCGATTGCTCCAGTTGAACCTGCCCCGGCAAGTAACGAATATTCTGGTGAACTTCCTGGTATACCCGTTGGTGCGGCGACATTCGTAATATATGTGCTACCATTAGACGTTACAATCTGACCTGCTGGATATGTGGGCGCTTGAGCAGGATCGAATGTAACAATCCCTGTGAGCCCCACACCTGTAGCACCGGTTGCCCCCGTTGGTCCTGCACCAGCAATTAATGTATAATCAGGTGAACTTCCTGGCGTACCTGTCGGTGAAGCGACATTTGTAATATACGTACTTCCATTGAATGTGACCACTTGGCCTGCTGAATACGTCGGCGCTTGAGCCGGGTCGAAAGTAATAGCACCGTTAAGGCCCACCCCAGTAGCTCCTGTCACCCCTGATGCAGCGATCAATGTATAGTCTGAAGATGTACCTGGTGTACCTGTGGGACCTGCCACACTGGCAATATAAGTACTGCCATTATAAGTAACGACTTGACCGGCAGGATATCCAGGTGCTAGAGCTGGATCAAAGGCAACAATTCCAGAAAGTCCCACACCCGTTGCCCCGGTTGCACCTGTAGAACCGGCGGCAAGCAAAAGCGTGTAATCGGGTGAACTTCCAGGTACACCCACCGGGCCATTTACGTTGGCCACAAAAAGACTTCCATTGTAACTAACAACCTGACCTTGCGCATACGTTGATCCAGCTACAGGGTTAAACGTTGTAATATTGTTTAATCCTACGCCGGGAATCCCTGTCGGTCCTGGTGGACCCTGCGGGCCTATAGGACCGACAGCACCTGCAATTCCAGCTGGTCCTGCAGCACCTGTTGAACCAGTAGCTCCTCTCACCCCAGGAACCCCTGGTACACCCGGAACTCCGGGAACACCAGGAGGACCTGCAGGGCCCGTGCTGCCCCCCGTGCCAAAAGCCGTTGTTGCTCTGCTTAATGAAATAGATATCGAGCGAATTAATCCGACTAACCGATCCTTCACTTCGGGAGGTATCTCTAAAAGCAATGTTACACTTAACAAGTCATCCAACAGATTTTGTAAATTTCCTGCAAGATTAATTAAAGCAACTGGAATGACCTCAGAAGAAGCAATAGTCAGTTCCAATACAGCTTGAAGTTCTGCCTTTACTCCCGCACGGAATTCAGATTCATTCACAAACGTAAGTAATTGTCGTAATCCGTTCTGTAACGCAACTATATTCGCTGCATTAGGCTGGTTGATAGCTGCTGGAATGGTTACAGCTAGAGCACGAAGAATTGATTCATATTGCTCTAGTTCACTAGCCGTTATCGGAATAAAGGGTGAACCCGCTCGAAATGATCTCCCCTCCAAAAAAGCTTTAATATTCACTCTTTTACGTCCATCGGACATACTTGGCTCAATCCTCCTTTGACATCTTGTTTTTCAATCCTATGAAGGAAGAGATCAAAAATTATCTTGGACATTATTTTCCGACCAAAAAATGATACGACTTTTGTTCCACGTTGAACAAGATTAAACGGAATACTTCAACAAAAAAACACCCTCAATCAGAGGGTGTTTCGGCAATATTTGTTTGAAATCTACCTATTTCGAAGATTCTACGGGAAATTGTAAAATAAACTCCGTGCCTTCACCAAGCACACTATTGACATGAATCGTGCCCTGATGAGCATCTACGATATTTTTTACGATTGCCAAGCCAAGACCTGTTCCCACACTTTCTCCCCGAACCCGAGCTTTATCTGCTTTGTAAAAACGCTCAAAAATAAAAGGCAAGTCTGATGTGGGAATACCCACGCCCTGATCTTTTACACTCACCTTCGCAAATGGAGCACGCAGATGAGTGACAAGTTCAGCTGAAATTTTCACACTTTTACCAGCAGGTGTATGTCTGAAGGCATTATCCAGTAAATTCGTGAACACTTGCTCCAGCCTGTCTTCATCTGCCTGTTGAAGTGAGATCATCTGCTGCTTGCATTCAAATTGAAGCTGAATCCCCAGTTCCTTTGAACGTACCATGAATTTTCGATAGATGCGTTCAAGAAGTTCACCTAGCTCAACTTCTTTCATGTTCATATCGGTATGTCCTGCATCCATTCGAGCCAGATCAAGCAAATCCTTCACCAGTCTGCCCATCCGCAGCGACTCGTCATGAATGACCTGAATCAGTTCTTCACTCTCTTCGGGTGATGTTGCCATCCCGTCAAGTAACGCCTCACTGTATCCTTGCATCATTGATAACGGTGTACGAATCTCGTGTGATACATTAGCAACGAAGTCACGACGCATCTTTTCCATTTTCACTTCTTCGGTAACATCTCTCAGCACAGCCACCGCACCACGCACCACACTATCAGCATATAAAGGTGCCATCTGAACAGACCATACTCCTTGTTGCACGTGAACATTGGAGTTCTGGTCCCCCCCCTGCTCCATCACCAGTCTGAATAAGGGAACAAGCGGCTCCGGGACATCACGAGATGGATTTGTAGAAGGGTACCCATCCAGACCTTCATCCTCCTGAGCCCAGTCAAGGGCATACCAGCCCTGCATAATCTTTTCGCCAGGCGGATTTGTCAAGATCACCTTTCCCTCACCATCAAAAGTAATCACGGCATCCGTCATGCTTCGCAGCACACTTGCCAAATGTTCCTTCTCATGATTTAGATTCCGAATGGTGTCTTCCAGTTGAACAGCCATGTGATTAAACGTGTATGCAAGTTCACCGATTTCGTCATTGGTACGAAGAGAAAGTCTCGTTTCATATTTCCCCTTGCGGATGGCGTTAGCTGCTTGAATTAATTGCTGCATAGGCTGTGTAATCTTAGTGAACAGAAACAATGCAAAAAACGTAGTTAAGCTGAATCCGACAATGCAAATATAAGTAAACAGTCTTTTGATATCTCTGGATTCAGACTCAGCAAAGTTGGTATCAATATAGGGCAACAGAAACAAACCCAGCGCAATGAGTACACAACCGACAAGGCAAATAATCGTAATCCATAACTTCCCAACCAATGATCTCCAGAAGGCAAAGTTATTTCGGTACTTCCAGTTTATAACCGACACCCCACACAGTTGTTATCATCGCTGCCGATTCAGGTGATACCTTGTTCAGCTTCTCACGAAGACGCTTCACATGGGTATCAACGGTGCGAAGATCACCGAAAAATTCATAGTTCCATACATCCTTAAGCAGTTCTTCTCTGGAGAAAACTTTGTCAGGAGATGTTGCAAGATAATGCAGCAACTCGTATTCTTTCGGCGTTAAGCTGATTTCTTCGCCACCCGCAGTCACTCGGTGAGCATCATGCTCAATAACGAGATGCGGAAAAACAATATTGTTGCTCGAGTTACTCTCCTTGGAAAGATATGCAGTAGCTGAAGAACGACGCAAGATGGCCTTCACCCGATAAATAACCTCACGCGGGCTAAACGGCTTTACAACATAGTCATCTGCCCCTACTTCAAAACCTTGTACACGATTAATCTCTTCCCCTTTTGCGGTGAGCATTAATACAGGGGTAGATTTCACCTGACGAAGTCGGGTACACACTTCAACACCGTCCATGCCTGGAAGCATGACATCTAGCAAAATGAGACCGTAATCCCCGGCCGTTGCTTTACGAAGTGCTGTTTCGCCATCCTCCGCTTCATCAATTTCATACCCTTCTTTTTCAAGATACATTTTAAGCAGTCTACGGATTCTTTCTTCATCATCCACGACCAAAATACGATTCTCATGTTCTGACATGCCCACTCAAGCCCCTTTACAATACTCCTCATTACTTCTATTATGTTCGATCTTGCGAACAATATTTGAATACCCAGTTCTGGTGAACGGGTACATCATGGATTTATCGTTGTTTTGCCCACGATTTTGAACGCACTTTACTAGTCTGCTCCCGCATAGGAATGTAATCCCGCGATAATCAGATTTACGCCAACCAGTGTAAACATAACGACCAGGAACCCAAGCACGGCGAGCCATGCAGACTTCTGACCCTGCCACCCTTTGGATAAACGCAAATGCAAATACACACTATAATACAGCCATGTAATCAATGCCCATACTTCTTTGGGATCCCAGCCCCAGAAACGACTCCAGGCAATCTGTGCCCAAATCATGGCAAAAATTAAAGCTCCCAGCGTAAAAATCGGGAATCCGATCGCGATAGCTCGATAACTGATCTCATCGAGGTCATCCGCGTCTATTCCATTCATCATCGGCTGTAACGCTTGTCCAAGCGGCCTGCGAACAATTAAACGAATGAGTCCATAAAGGATCAGACCTGTAAAGATAGACCAAACAACTGTATTCAATTTACGTCCTGCATTTACACCTTTCATCCAGGATGGCGTTTCAAGTAAAGGCTCTTTCATTCCGAGAAACGGTTTAATGCTCTCTACTTCACTATTATATGGAGCAAAAATAGGAGGCATGCGATAAATCACTTTCTCTATTGTACTATTTTCCTCTCCCTTTGTGTCAATGCTGACTGTTTTCTGCGTAAACACGGCTTCATAGCCAGCTGCACGGAAAGCAAATACCGTTCCAATAAATCCGATGACCACCACTATTGTAATGAGAGTAAATTCAACCCACCCGCGTTGGCGACGAGAAGACTTGTCTTTTCCACTAAAAYCAACCGTTCGAAGCAGGTACATGAATCCAGCAGCAAAACCTACAGCGAAAAACGCTTCACCTAAGGCCGCCAGCGTAACGTGAATTTTTAACCAGATTGATTGCAATGCTGGAATCAGAGGTTGAACTTCCTGAGGAAATACGGCAGCATATGCCATAATGATAATGGTAAGTGGAAGTGCAAACAAGCCCAGCAGAGATTTCCGATATATCGCATATACTACGATAAATGCAACCATGATCATCATGGATAAAAAGGACATAAATTCGTACATATTACTTACCGGAATGTGGCCTGCACCAATCCAGCGTGTGACGAAGAAAACAAAATGTGCAGTCAACGCAACCGTAGATGCTATAAAAGCACGTTTACCCCAACGATTCATATGATCCAGGGGATCACGGTTACTCCATTTCTTGCCCATAACGGCAACGGCATATAATAAAAATGCAGCACAATACAGAAAAAAAGATACGATAAATGCATCGCTGCTGAAATCAAGTATACTCATGCTTGGTTCCCTCCGTTATCCAACGACTTCTCATCCACTTCCAGGTTCATCTGTTTCAAAATACCGGAAACTTCTCGCCTGAATCCGAACCAGTTTTTGTTCGTGTGCCCGCCGAGCGTAATCCGCTCATTGTCGAATCGAATCCAAATGCGGCGATGATGCCAATAAAAGCCCATGACAAGACCCAGCATGACAATACCAGCCCCTACCCATACAAACGGCATCGCTTTGTCCACGCGTATATTCAGGTAACTTACCGACTGTATAAGGTCAACCTTGTCCATACTGTCAACCTCCAGTTGCAAAGGAAGCTCCCCTCCTACAAGCTGACGATTGATTGCATCTTGCTGAAAGCGTTGCTTGTCAATTTGTTTGGCAAAATACAAGTATTGAATTCCCTTCTCGGGAAGATCTGGCCCTTTAATATGGAAGAGAAATGCAGGTGCATTGGGTGAAGGTGATTTTGATTTGGGTTCGCCTTTATCATCCAGCGCAAAGTCCATAAACTTCTCCTTGACAGTCAATGTATAAGGACCTGCCTCAAAGGAGCGCTGCGTATCCATCATATCAATCTTTAAAGCGCCGTAAACTTCCCCAGTCTTCGTATTGACCAGATCCGGTGTGACCGAGCGTATAGTCGGCGTAAGATCATAGTCAAACTGGTATGCCTTCAGACCTTGGTAATTCAGAGGATGATTCACTCGAACATCATGTCTTGCAACCTCTTCAAGCTGAGGTTTTTTGGATAGATCCGAGCAATCTGCTGTGCATTCATATAAAACGACCTTGGTTTCAAACAACTTGGGAACCGTTTTATTCAAATTTTTGAACTGCTCCGGCACCTCATCTTCACTGTAAAACTCTACACTAAACTTTTCATTTTTCAGATACATGGACGTGTTCGGGATTTTTTTGATTTCCCCTTCGGGAAAAGCCACATGCTCGTCCAGATTTAAACCTGGAAGTCCACGTGCGAGTACAGCGAGCAGAAAAATTATAAGTCCAATATGAATGACATAAGGACCCCAGCGGCTGAAACGCTGCTTCTCAGCAAGCAATGCATCCCCTTGCGTATGAACACGATATCCTTTTTTACGCAGCGGAGTAACCGCTTTCTTAATCCACTCTTCTGGCGCCTCTTCGACGGAACCTTGATACACGAGACGTTGTCTCGTCAGGAATTGTAAATGTTTCCGAATACGCTGCTTGTTCAGCGCTTTGTAAAGCGGAAGCACCCGATCCAGACTACAGATGACAAGCGAAGCTCCAATCATCACCAATAGCGTAATAAACCACCAAGATTCATATGTATGAGATAGACCCAGAAGATAATAAATATGGCCTAACTGACCATAGGTTTCTTTGTAATAAACGGAAGGATCCATATTCAGGAACGTACTCTCTTGCGGGTAGATCGTGCCCAGCATAGAGCCAACAAGTGTAAGAACGATCATGTAAACAGCAATTTTGACAGATGAAAAAAAGTTCCATATTCGATCAATAATATTCGGATTACTGCGCTGTGAACGCCGTGCCATGCCATCATAACGCATCTCCAGCACTTCATTCGATTGAGCCGTTCCCTCCAGAAGTGGCTTACCACATGCTTCACATAATACGGTTCCTACCGGATTCTGATGACCACACTCACATTTTGTATTTTGGAACACAAGTAGACCTCCTGTCAGGGCTGCTTCGCCAGCTGTGAGATTTGAGCGTCAAGTGTGTCCAAATCCAATTGCCCGATATGAATAGTGGAGATTTTACCCGAATCAGATACAAAAAATGTTGTTGGCATCGGCGAAATTCCGTAGTCCCGAACTGAATTTTTGTCCCGGTCTAACATTATCGGAAATGTAACACCCACTTGCTTCACAAAATTTTCAACCGTCATCTGGTCTTCTCCAACGTTGATTCCGACAAATTGGACACCCCTATCCTTCCATTTGTCAGCCTGCGCTTGAAGTGCAGGCATCTCTTTCACACAAGGTTCACACCATGTGCCCCAGAAATTGATAACCATCGCTTTCCCTCGATACTCATCAGACGTATGAACTTGACCATCCAGGCCCAGCAGTTCAAAAGAAGGGGCTTGATCCCCTTCCTTTGGTTTGCCATTCGAGCCGGATACCGATGTTGTAATCGCGTACCCGCCCAACACCAGGATCAAGCACAAAATAACGATTTGCACCGTTCTTCTTGATTTCCCCATGTGCTGCTCCCCTTTAAAGTGACGATTTCATTAGCTATATTAGTTGAACTAAAGATTTTACACAGCCCACTCCAATGACAGAATAACCTTGAGGGTAGCTGTTATCCCCAGATTTTTTTTGAATTCCCTTTTCTAAAAGGGAAAATCCGGTGATAAAGGCGAGGCGTATGCTTCCGATGTAGCTTTCTTTCAGAAAGCTTTTAGCTTCGCTTTTCCAGGTTTTTTCTGTCCTCTCCGTTAACGTGTAAAAGAAGTGTTCCACTTATATAGACTCTTGTTCTAGAAACTGTGAACATCCTATGAACAATTATAGCGAATTTCGTCACAAATCTGCGGCGGTTTTATGAAAATTATGTGTCCTCACATTACCTTTTTTTCATTTTTTTGGCGGGTTCGGATTTTGCGAGGGTAATCAGATTGTTGACTTCCTCTTTGGTCAGGTTACGTGTAAGTCCACGTTTCAGATTTTGCAGCAGGATGCCCCCAAACGATATCCGTTTAAGACGAGTTACTGGATGGTTAATCGCTTCAAACATACGTCTCACCTGGCGGTTTCGTCCCTCATAGATCGTAATGGAGATCACGGATTCATTGGTAGCGGTGTCCACATCCTTGTATTCCACTTCTGCTGGAGCGGTCATACCATCCTCAAGCATAATCCCCGTTTTGAGCTTCTCCAGAGCTGTACCATGTGGTACACCTTTAACCGTAGCCAGATACGTTTTAGGCACATGATGCTTTGGATGGGTCAGCAGATGCGCAAATTCGCCATCATTGGTCAAAATAAGCAGACCTTCTGTGTCATAATCAAGACGCCCTACCGGATAGACACGTTCCTTAACACCTTTCAGATAATCGGATACAATTTTCCGACCTTCCGGGTCTGATGCGCTTGTAATAACCCCTTTAGGTTTATTCAGCATCAAATACACTTTTTTCTCACTGCGGATCGGCTTGCCATTTACCGTAATCATATCCTCTTCGGGGTTCGCTTTCGTACCCAGTTCGGTTACGACCTCCCCGTTAACTTCCACTTTACCGGACAGGATCAGTTCCTCGCTCTTGCGGCGGGATGCAATGCCTGCCTGTGCGATAATTTTTTGTAATCTTTCCATGTTTGTCATGTCACCTCACACTAATGATACCCATCCAACCGGGAAATCACAAGGATTATCCGATGTTTTTGTGAACATACAAGCATTATCGTTAATTTATGTGTTGAATAATAGATGTTTTTATCGTTTGGATACAAAAAAAGCTTACCCTCGCCACGTCCGATTCCTTCAGACCACGCTTAGGTAAACTCTCTTTATTATTAACAACTTTCGTATCTCATTGTAATTAGAGTTAGTTTGAAACTTTGCCTGCAACCACAATTGGTTTTTTCTCCGGTGCCGCAGCTTCTTCTACAAACGTCTGCAATGTCTTTGAAGTAATGAAATACGTTCGTCCGCCATATACAAATGTCATCATGCCGATGACCCGGTTGTTCTGATCGAGTACTGGTCCACCTGAATTGCCTTGAGCCATCGCTTTAACGATGTTCCCTATGCCTGCTTTACCCGGAACATCCGCAGCCAGAGAACTGAACACCCGACTCTTCGTTATCGTGTTATATGTCGAAGGGAAATCATCATCCAAAATCACAAGATCTCCAGACGGATTTTTAGGAAATCCGATGGTGTAAACGACCTGATTGTCACGGGCATCAGCGAACTTTACCGGTTCAGCGTTGATCGGTTTGTCCAGCTTCAACAAAGCCATATCCGTTACCGGATCGGTTTTGACAATCTTAGCTTTAACTCCCTGATTGAGTGCACCCGGGCTCGCGACCGTTAGTGTTCCTTTATCCCCACCAGACAGCTCAGCAAATCCCTGTACAACATGGTAGTTGGTTAGCACTTCATCTTTGGATATAAGAATCGAAGTACCTACATCGTAATAAACCATATCCGGCTCGTCTGTTTTAACCAAACGTACATTCACTACCGGAAAAGAATCGGCCGTAACTGCCATTTGAGCACGCAATGATTTATCAAAGTAGCCGTTAAAATGTATCGTCTGTTCAGCCTGAGCACCTGCTAACCCTGTTGAACCTACAAGCACCGTCATGGCGAGCATACTTGTCAAACCGTAACGGAGTATTCGTTTCCAACTCTTATGCATGTCTCACTCTCCTCCGTTATTATTCTAGCATAACTAGTATATCGGAAGAAAAGGAACAATAGTTTAACCAAAAACGATCAAACAAATGGCAAGTGCAGCTATAAATCCAACAATGTCAGAAAACAACCCAACTTTGAGTGCATACCGCCCGTTCCGTATACCAACTGCGCCGAAATATACAGTTAGCACATATAATGTCGTGTCCGTACTACCTTGAATGGTAGATGCCATCCGGCCAATCATAGAGTCAGGGCCGTACGTTTTAATCAGATCCGTTGTAAAAGCTAGCGAGCCTGTTCCGGTTAAAGGACGTAATATGCCTAATGGAAGCACTTCTCCAGGCACACCCATCCAAGACACAAGTGGAGTGAAAAATTGAATAACAAAATCCAGTGCACCCGAGGCACGAAAAACGCTAATGGCAACCATCATTCCCACCAGATGTGGAATGATGCTGATTGCAGTCGAGAAGCCATCCTTCGCCCCATCAACAAAGGATTCGTAGACCGGAACCTTTTTGGTAAACGCATATAATGGAACAAACGCGATAATAACCGGAATGGCCCAGACCGAAATCCAGTTAATGAAGGTTAACAAGGCTGCTCATCCTTTCATATCAGGATTACCGCTTTGGGATATACCCGGCGATCTGCGGAGGGTTCTGTTTCGATACCAGCGATCTGCCATAATGGCAGCAAGCGTAGCAATAATTGTAGCCATCAACGTTGTGCCTACAATCTCAGTAGCATTCGCGGAATGATAGTTCAACCTGATCGCAATCAGCGTTGTTGGAATAATCGTAATACTGGCCGTGTTCAGCGCCAACAGTGTACACATGGCTGGAGATGCGGTTTGCTTATCTGGATTTAGCTCCTGCAACTGCTGCATAGCCTTGATCCCCATTGGGGTAGCCGCATTTCCAAGGCCAAGCAAATTAGCGCTCATGTTGGAAAGTATGTAACCCATGGCAGGGTGGTTTTTCGGTACATCGGGAAACAGAAATCCTACAACGGGTCCAAGCAGCTTTGCTATTCGCCCAAGGAGACCAGCATCTTCTGCCATTTTCATCATCCCCATCCAGAATACGAGCACACTGATCAGACCGAAACATACCGTCACACCGGTTGCAGCACCATCAAATGCTGCCTGAGTAACCACTTCAATTTTCCCGTTTACTGCTGCAAAAGCAAATCCGATCAAGATCATCATCAACCAGATCAGATTAATCACTGTAATCACCCCTCCTCTTAACAGCCACCACAGCTATGCTTCTATTCTTATCAAGGCGATAACAGTCGGCCTAATACTGCTTTCCAAGCTGAAAGCCAGGTCGTGATTTCCCCAATGCCACCGAGTGTAACATCTTCGACTTTCGGCTCTGGCGGAATATAGCTGCCTTTGTAATACACAGGTATGGAGCCGATCGATTCTCCTTTTAGCTGCATATCAATTCGTCCTGCAAGTCCAAACGAAGGGTCGGTTGATTGTTCTTTCTCTCCTACATTGGTCTGTGCACGTTTATCGAACAAAATCAATTTTTTGTTTATATTTTCTTCTTCACCTTTGGCGAGCGGGTATTTAAACCCACGCCCGGTTACGAGTTCCATGTTCTGCACAGGCTGTTCCTGCTTTGCGATCTCCACTAGCGGAAAATGTTCAAAGCCAAAATCCAGCATTTTCGCATGGTCGTTCCAATCATCACCATCGTTAAGTGTCACCGCTGCCAGTTGTTGTCCGTTCCGTGTTGCCGAACTGACCAGACAACGGAATGCTTTTTTGGTGTATCCGGTTTTCACACCATCTGCACCTTCGTACAATCGAAGCATTTTGTTTTTGTTGTGCCAGGAGTATTCCCAGCTTTCATTCGGATTGGGAGCGGATTTGTTCTCTGTTGCCACGATGCGTTTAAACACCGGGTTATGAAGCGCATAAGCTGTTAACTTCGCCAAATCATTCGCTGTGGAGTAATGGCCCTCGGCGTCCAGACCATGCGGGTTCAAAAAATGGGAACGTGTCAATCCGATTTGCTCAGCCTTTTTGTTCATAAGCAAAACAAAACCTTCCTCTGAGCCGCCTACATGTTCGGCGATCGCCGAAGCTGCATCATTGCCTGAGCGCAACATGAGACCATATAACATATTTTCAAGTGTCATTTCCTCGCCCAGCTTAAGGTACAGCGAGGATCCTTCCTTGGCAAAAGCAGAAGGGTTCACCTTGACTTTTGCATCTAACTTCCCTTCTTCAATCGCAACGATAGCAGTCATAATCTTAGTCAAACTCGCGATGCGCAGCTCCTTGTCCCCATCTTTGCTATACAGAATTCGACCTGATGTTACATCAATGAGCGCTGCACTTTGAGCATGGTTAGAGGGCCCAGTAATCGTCGCTTGAACAGACGGTGCACTCATGGTTGAGAACAGCAATACAGGCATGAGCATACCTACAATAGCCTTCATTAATTTTCGCATCCACATTCCTCCGGGTCACTTGGAATCTTGTACTATCCTATGTTCGGACAACCTGGAGTATGTCCCGTACAGGTGAAAACAGCAAAAATCCCTCTTGCACCATAGTGCTTGAGGGATCAGGGAGGTAACCTTGTGGCTTAGCTATACGTCGTATGATCTGTTGTCACTCGAACGTCATGTTCCGTTGTTCCATGATTACGGTGACGGAACATTTCTTGAATGCGATCGAGTACATAAGGTGTTGAATCGATCAATTTTTCGAACAAGTGCGTCGAATTATCCAGTGGTACGATGTGTACACCTTGTTTGCCAACAACAAGAAAAGCGATTGGACGGATGGATACACCGCCGCCACTACCGCCACCAAACGGAGATGCGACCTTCGCGGAATGAGCATGTTCCGTCGTACTTGATGTGCCGCTTCCTTTTGCATCACTTACGTTGAAATCACTACCGCCTGCCGCGAATCCAAATCCGACTTTACTGATCGGCAGAATGACCGTACCATCCGGTGTCTCTACAGCATCGCCAACGATTGTATTGACATCCACCATGGCCTTGATATTTTCCATTGCAGTTTCCATTAAGCCTTGAATTGGATGATCTGACATGTGTATTCCCTCCAGTTTCAATATAAGCTATATCCGTTGACTGAAATAATTAACATAAATACTATTGTGTCAATGTGACGGTCAACTTGTATAGGTTTTTGATCTAACCATATCATCCCCAAGTTTCGGGGAGTTATGTAATCCATGTAGGGAACCCATCGTATATGATCTCAAATTGCAACATCACATTTGATTCATCAATCATGCCCTTGTTAAGTTCCGGATTTCCTAGCTTCTTTATCCACAATCCGCCTATGCTTCTTCTTTTCTTTATATTTGCGGCGTTGCTGCTGAAGGAGCTTGAACCACATTTTCCAGCCTCCCTCAACCTGCAGGACACGCGTAAGTAGTCTCAATCCTGCAACAACAATGGCCATCATACGAATGCGCAATGTGAAATCTAGTTCTGTTCGGAATTCCATCTCATCCGACCAGACAGGAAGAACTTCAAGGTCAGGTACCGTTTTGAATCTCATCTGATACGTCAAGAAACCAACAATCATGGACTTGATACTCCACAACCAGCCTGACAGCATAGCTGTATATGCAGCATCACCCACTCCAACCGCAGTAGACCAAAACAGATTGGTTATATGCACACGTCTAAGGGTCTGTCTGACCCAAATTTTTAGAGCCTCCGTTGCTCGAAGCATCACTTTAACTTCTTTTGCCCAGTTTTTTACTTTACGTTTGTTCACCTGCTGACTCCCCAACACTTCTCCTCGGGAATGGTTCATGGACTGTTCTGTCTTAAGCAGGAAGCCTTCTTTCATATTTCGAAAAACAATGCTCGGAATTTCGTAATTCATTCGTACGAAGCCATACAGCAACCGAACATTAATATTTGCATAGTCATCGCTCTTATGTTTACGAAATACAACATGTACATGAACATTTGAGATGAGGACTGCGGCAATCAGCAGTGCGATGAACAAACCGATTCCTCCAAGCCAGATCCACACAGGCCTTACCTCCAAGCCCTCAATTCTTTTCATGTCTAGTATGGCATTCCTTACTGGAAAAAATTCACCAATCTATTCAATTACCCCAATTTTTGCCGAACATTTTGATAAAATACAAAGAGACAAAGCAGATTATCTCCACTTTGTCTCTGAATACTCTTACCGATCACATAGAATCAAGATGAACTCGAAGAATCATCGTCTGGATACGGCGTTATATCTTCTTCAGGAAATGCTGTTTCTTCGTTAAAATCAAACACATTCTGCACGTCTGTATCCAAGACATCTGTTTGCTTTATATCCAACTTGTCGAATAACAACTGGGTTTCTTCCTCCAAATTTTCCGAGTCTTCAAAAAAACCAGGTTCGGGAAGATCTTTAATCGAGGCAAGTCCAAAATAATCAAGAAATGACTTCGTCGTTCCGTACAAAATTGGGCGTCCTATCGCTTCCGCTCTCCCCACTTCCACAATCAAATCCTTGTTCACCAAAGTGTGGATAGCACGTTCCGATTTCACACCGCGAATCTCCTCAATCTCCACCCGTGTAATGGGCTGACGATAAGCTACAATCGCCAATGTTTCAAGCGCCGCTTGTGACAAAGACGTCCGTGCAGGGGAATAGGCCAACTTCTCAAAATACGCCGCATGTTCCGGCAATGTTCCGAGTTGCACGACACCTGCAATCTTCAAAATTTGTACACCTCTCCCCTGACGGGCAAATTCACCAATCATCTCCTCAATCGCATCCGTAACTAATTCTACGCGCTGATCTACGATTTCGGCGATTTGTTTTACACTTAAGCCTTCTTCTCCAGACAAAAACAAAAGGCCCTCAATAATCGACTTCAATTTCGGAAAATCCATGATTCGTTGTTTCCCCTCTCCACTCCATAACGATATCCTCAAACAACCGCTCCTGATAACAAACAATCTGCTTCATCTTCATTAGCTCCAGCACCGCTAGAAACGTCACCACGATCTCATGTCGATAGATTTGATCATCCATCAACTTGGAGAACAGTAATCGGCCTCCAGGCCCTAACTGTTGAAGCGAACCGATGACTTCACGTATGCGATCCTTGACGGAAATCTCATCCCGTTTGATCCGTGTGACCGTTGTGCGCTTCTCAGCTTTGCGCAGGGCCTTCTGAAACGCCGCAATGAGATCAGAAGTATGCAGTCCTTGTACCGGATTCGATTGCTCCTCAGCAGGCATATAGGCACGCAGATCCTCGGGTTCTTTGGAGAAAATAAGGCTTCGCTCCCACTCTCGTTCATGGAGATGCCGCGCAATTCCTTTATATTTGCGATATTCGATAAGACGTGCAATCAGTTCAGCACGTGGATCATAATCTTCATCTTCCATATAATCATAATCCTCGAAATCCTCGATTACCGGTGGTTTGGGCAGTAAAAGTTTGCTCTTGATGGACAGCAGCGTAGCTGCCATCACCAGAAATTCACTTGTAATATCCAGTTCCAGCTCCTGCATGGAATGCAGATACGCCATGTATTGATCGGTAATATCGCTGATGGGAATATCCTGGATGTCAATCTCAGCCTTATCAATCAGGTGCAACAACAGATCCAAAGGCCCTTCAAAAGTCTCCAGTTTGTATGTAACTACCGTCACTAGACGAATCCTCCCGCCAGAAAAATAAAAACCCTGCCAGCCGTTCGAAGCCGGTCTCCCGATTTCGTCTGCGCAAAGCAGGGCACTACTATTAAATAAGCACTATTTTAGCTGTTTCGTCAAGTTCGCCATTTCAATCGCAGCTGTAGCCGCATCCCAGCCTTTGTTGCCTGCCTTCGTTCCGGCACGCTCGATCGCCTGTTCGATGTTCTCCGTAGTAACCAGTCCGAAGATGGTAGGTACACCTGTTTTAAGGTTAATCGCCGCTACCCCTTTCGCCATCTCGTTGCAGACATAATCATAATGTGTTGTTGAACCACGGATAACCGTTCCTAAAGTGATGACTGCATCATACTTGCCGCTTTCGGCCATTTTCTGTGCAATAAGCGGGATTTCAAAAGCTCCCGGCACCCAAGCTACATCCACTTCATTGTCCTGCACGCCGTGACGTTTGAATGCATCCAGCGCACCACTGAGCAACTTGCTTGTAATAAATTCATTAAACCGTCCAACGACCACGCCATATTTTAAACCTTCCGATACTAAATGTCCTTCAAAATAATTAGGCATTATCGTCATCTCCCTGTCGATATATGATGTTTTAGCTTCTGCTGCTTACCGTGTCAATTACCAATATTTACATATCAGAAAACCAAGCATGTTCGGTTAATTACTGCTCGTTCTGTTCAATATCATCAAACTTGAGCATATGCCCCAGTTTAGCTTGCTTGGTGTGAAGATAAGCGGTATTATCCACATTCTCCTTCATCTGAATCGGCACACGTTCTACCACTTCCAGACCATAACCTTCCAAACCTTTGATCTTACGCGGGTTGTTCGTTAACAACCGGATCTGACGAACGCCGAGATCCTTCAAAATCTGCGCACCAATACCATAATCACGCAAATCGGCAGCAAAACCAAGCTTCAGATTGGCATCCACCGTGTCGAGTCCTTCCTCTTGCAGCTTATAAGCCTTGAGTTTGTTGATCAGACCAATCCCGCGACCTTCCTGTCTCATATAGAGCAGTATGCCATTACCCTCATCATGAATCTGTTTCAGAGCCGCATCAAACTGCGGGCCACAATCACAGCGATGAGAGTGAAAAACGTCACCAGTCAAACATTCAGAGTGTACACGTACCAATACAGGCTTGGAACCATCAATCTGTCCTTTGACCAAGGCAACATGTTCTTTATTGTCTACCGCATTGGTGTAAGCCACCGCCTGGAATTCTCCGAAATCGGTTGGCATCCGCACGGATACTTCACGCTTCACCAGCTGTTCTTTTTCGTTCCGGTAACGAATCATGTCCTGAATACTGATCAGCTTCAGATCATGCTTGCGTGCAATCTCCTGCAAGTCAGGAAGTCTAGCCATCGTGCCATCTTCCTTGATTACCTCACAGATAACCCCAGCAGGGTAAGAACCGCACATGATCGCAAGATCTACTGCGGCTTCCGTATGTCCGGCACGACGCAGCACACCGCCATCTTTAGCGACCAGCGGGAACATATGGCCCGGCTTGCGAAAATCACTGCTTTTCGCGTTCGGATCAATCAAACCTTTAACTGTAATCGAACGCTCATGCGCCGAAATGCCTGTCGTTGTATCAATGTGATCCACAGAGACCGTGAATGCCGTCCCATGAAAATCCGTATTTTGCTGAACCATCGGTTTAAGGTTCAATTCGTCTGCTCGATGCTGTGTAATCGGAACACAGACTAAACCTCTACCTTCGGTAATCATGAAATTGATAACTTCCGGGGTCGCCTTTTCCGCCAAAGCAATAAAATCGCCTTCATTCTCCCGGTCTTCATCATCCACCACAATAACGGGTTTCCCCCGCATCAAATCATAAATAGCTGCTTCGATTGAGTCCAGAATGGACGGCTCGGATTGTTCTGACATTGGCTGCACCTCCTGTTTCCGATTTATTTTGATGACTACATTTTTGTGCAAATGAAATAAGGATCATTCAACCCCATCTTTACGTTGTATATATCAATCAAAATTTAGGCAAATCCGTGATTCGAAAGAAACTCTTCACTAATGCTGCGCGGCTTGTCTTTACTCGTTCCCGCATGACCTTTGCCGTACTGCAACAGATGATCTACATATTTGCCCAAAATATCACACTCAATGTTGACGGTATCTCCCGTTTTTTTCATGTTAAGAACCGTTTCCCCAATCGTATGAGGAATAATGGAAACCGTGAAGGAACTTTGAGTTGTTTGCACCACCGTCAAGCTAATTCCATCCAAAGTGACTGAACCTTTCGGAATCAAAAATTGGAAAAGTGCATGGTTATCCGGTCTGATTTCAAATACAACCGCATTCTGATCCCGCGTGATGCTACCAATAACTCCAGTTCCATCAACGTGCCCCTGCACAATATGACCGCCAAATCGTCCACCGGACAACATGGCTCGTTCCAGATTGACCCTGCTACCAGATTGGAGTTGACTGAGATTCGTATGACGGTACGTTTCAGGCATGACGTCTGCTGTAAAACCTCCACCCTCAAGCGTAGTCGCTGTCAGACAAACCCCGTTAACTGCGACGCTGTCTCCAATCTTGAGATCATCCATAATGACAGAAGCTTCGATGTTCAGAACCAAGGCTTCGCCTTTACGGCCAATGCGCCGGATCTGACCTACTTCTTCCACCAAACCCGTAAACATACTGCCGCCTCCTAATCTAAAGCTGTGTATCTATTTTATTGTCGCACGCATCCTTTTGAGTCTAACTCAATTGTGATACATTACTCTGGCTTATTCTGGCCAAACGGGAATGCCGCCAATACTGATATTATCCCCAACTTGCTCAATTTCCAGCTGATGCAATTGAATCGCTTGGCTCATACGCTCTACGCCTTCAAAACGGAAGCTGCCAGGTGTATCATATCCACCTACAATCTTCGGAGCGATAAACATAAGCAGCCGATCTACGAGCCGCGCTTCCAGCATAGCACCATTCAGTGTGCCGCCGCCTTCCAGCAAAATGGAGCCAATATCACGCTCTCCCAGTTTGCTCAATCCGTGCAGCAAATCTACCCGCGGCCCTGGACCGCAGCGGATTACCTCAACACCGTAAGCTTCAAGACGCTCTGCCGATTCCTGACTAGCCTCGTCGGTCGTAAGAACCCAGGTTGGCGCAAGGCCATCCTTGACCATTTTGGAGCCTACAGGCAGACGCAGTTTGGAATCCACTACGATCCGTACCGGACTAATCCCCTCTACTTGCAAACGGGTGGTCAGCTCCGGATTGTCGGCGATAACCGTATCCACACCAACCATAATGCCTTGATGACGATGGCGAAGCGCGTGCACAATTTCGCGTGCCGGTTCGTTGGAGATCCATTTGCTGTCTCCGCTGCGAGTAGCAATTTTGCCATCCAGCGTAGATGCTGTTTTGAGGGTAACGAAAGGCAGACCTGTTGTAATAAACTTAATAAACTTTTCATTCATACGTCTTCCTCGTTCGCGCAAAACACCCACTTCAACCTCGATACCTTGTTTACGAAGCATACTGATGCCTGTGCCAGATACCTGTGGATTCGGGTCTTCACAACAGACAACCACCCGTTTGACCTTCTCATGAATCAAACGTTCGCTGCAGGGCGGAGTTTTACCGTAATGACTGCAAGGTTCAAGCGTTACGTAGACGGTACTGCCCTCCGCATCGCTTCCAGCCATGTTTAGTGCATGCACTTCCGCATGGCCTGTACCTCTCTTCAAATGGCTTCCCAGACCAACAACTCGTCCATCCTTAACTACGACACATCCCACGACAGGATTAATTCCAGTCTGTCCTTGTGACCGTTCTGCCATATCCAGTGCTAACGCCATATAAAATTCATCATTGATCATTTCCATATATTGTTCACCCCACGGTTATAATCTTGAACTAAAAAATCCCCACCGAACAATCCGTTCCGGTGGGGATGATGAGAGTCTACTGTCATCTACAGGAGTGAATGGTGTACAACCACAACCATAACGACACTTCACCAATCCGTATAACAGGCAAGTGAAAACAAACACATACCTTGTTGAATACAACATCTTAGGTAAAGAGCTGTTATGTTACGGTATTATGTACAGGAAAACTCATTAATAATAAGCTCTCCCTACACAACATCAAATCAAGTGATAAATGCTGTGTAACATCACTCCTGCGGAGTGCAGCCTGCTTGGCATACACCCACTCCTTCTCCCATCCAGACTATACTGTCGGTTCTGGAATCACACCAGATCAGCCATCTGCCGTAGGCAGACAGGTCACGGACTTTGCCATGTCGTCGGAAAACTTATATCCTCGACATATGCATCACCGCCGGTAGGGAATTACACCCTGCCCTGAAGGATCGCTTTCGTTATTAATTGGATGTTAGCACTTTAATGTCAAAAAATCAATTTATTTTTGTTTCTTTTTGTCACATACTAACTTTTAATAAGCATTCATATCATAAAATCCGCATCTCTCACAAGACGCGGATTTTAATCAGCCATAGAAAAAATAAATTCTAGAGGTCAGGAAAACAACAGCTTGCCATGTGCTTTAAATCTTTTGCTGCGTGGAACGGAACACGATCCGGTTTTGGCTGGGAAGCAGCAGGAGTAGGCATATCTCTGGCGACCCTTCTAACCCAGCTTGTAGAGTCGATTCCAATGGCCGAACATAACCAGCGTTCATCTGACCTTGGACGTACGGTTAAAATAAGCTCTTCTTTTCCTGGCATTTCAGGGAACACACCTTCCAAATATTCGACAATAACACGTTTGTCCTTCACTTCATGACAGTAGACGGTCACCCAAGCGCCACTAAGTACTTTCACCGCATATACGTCTCCTGGCTGCACCTCACCTGTGCCGGCATCTGGAGATTTTTTCGGTACCTTGGCTTGAGAACCAACACCTCGTCTGCTTTCGAATGCACCAATAACGGTCTCCATAGCTGGTGGATTCGGTTCAGCTTTGTCCTCAAGCGACACATCACTGCAATCGAAGCCATCGAAAATCCGGAACAGATTGTGCTCGTTTATTCCTATAGATGAATCCCACCATGCCAAGGGAGCTTGTACTTCAACGCGGGTATTAGGTCTCTTATCGCGTTCAGCATACGAGGTGAAAGCCGTAATCATTCCTGGCTGTTCTGTTGTGTCCAGAATACCGATCAGTGCCAGCGTTTCAAGCAGGTCACGGTATACATATACCTTTTTCGAAGGCAGCAGTTGTGCTTTTTTCAGAGCATCCGCTGCCTTGCTGTAACGCGTTTTGGGCGGCAGATTGCGCAGTACCGTCAATACGGCGCGCAGCGTCCAGCGATCATATTCATTCGGGACAGGAAGCTCCTGCGAAGCGGCCATCTCCTTCAAAGCCAAAACATGTCCGAAGATATCTCCATCCAGCGGTGTAGCGCTTGTCATCCGCCAGTACCATTGAAGTGATGTATCTACACCGTCATTCACGTCCAAACCACAGATCTGGCACTTGTGACTGGATGGATACGGTGTATATTCATGATCTGGTATGCTGGTTGCAATTAGTTTACCTGTAAGAAGTGAACGCCAAATCATCGGAGCTGACCATAACGAAGCCACAAAAGCCTGAGCGGCGTCCTGAAGTGTCCAACGCTCAGCCAATGCTCTCAGTTCGTTGATGGTTTCCTCATGCTGTGGACTCACAAAACGATTCGGTTCATGTCCAGCCGTCTCTAAAGCCTGCAACTGCTCAGTAGTCACATCCTTAGGTATGGTGTGTCTGGAAGCACGCAACTCCTTGTCCCAAATCGTATTTCCACTATAAAGGTGCTGAAGTAATTTAAGCTGCTGTACAACCTCCAAAGTTAACAACATCCTTTCAACTATTCATGAAAGTAACTAAGTACAATTTCTCCATTGTGCTGTCAAACCTTATGTATTCGGTTCCAACAGTCTGTACTTAGCCAGAATAACCCAGGATCACTTCGCCCGCCAGTTCCTTTAAGCTTATTTTTGACCAGACGAACTAAGGCAATCATGCAAAAAGGCAGTAAAATGCACAAAACCCCCGGTACTTCCGTAATAGGAACGTACCAAGGGTCATAAAGGTGTTTAATCTGTTGCAGATTGAATTAAACTTCTACAACTTCAACAGTTTCCATTTTGTCACGGCCTTCGAATGCATCAACAAACTCCATACCTTTGCTTACTTTACCAAATACGGTATGTTGTCCATCCAAGTGTGGCTGTGGTTGGTAGCAGATGTAGAACTGACTTCCACCTGTGTTGCGACCAGCATGTGCCATCGCAAGTGTTCCACGCTCATGTTTGTTCGGGTTGATCTCACAGTTGATTGTGTAGCCAGGTCCGCCTGTACCGGAACCGCTAGGGCATCCGCCTTGAGCTACGAAGCCCGGGATAACACGGTGGAATACAAGACCGTTGTAGAAACCGGAGTTTGCCAGCTTTTCAAAGTTTGCTACTGTATTGGGAGCTTCTTGATCGAACAGGTCAATCAAAACTTCTCCGCCGTTTGCCAATTTAATTTTCGCTTGTTTCGCCATATGTAAATGACTCCTTTCAATGTTGAGCAAAGTAAATTGTGAAGCAATACCTAACTTGAGGTCAAGCATTACAGCACTTTTCTTAGTGTACACCGAAAAGAACCGAATCGCAAAAGGATAAGATAAAATATGACGAATTTTTTTATTTAAGTTGAATTATAATTTGAATTTCTTCCAATCGATCTGATTAAATGCAAGTATAGTTAGAAAACAATTGTTGATAATATTAGAGAAATTGAAAGTAGTGCTCTGTTCATAAATGAGTCCAGAAACATTGATTATAACAAAAACCAGTAAATAGATTATATTAATGTGCGATTTTAGTAAATCATAATTATATTCTTCAGAAATTTTTTTTTGATTCATGATTCTTTTTATAAAAAACTTATTTAATTTAACTCCTGTTAATTGAAAGATGATTAAGAATGCTGTTACTAAAGTGTACAGAAAAATAGATGGGTTGACTTGAAAGTTTAAACCGAAAAGTTTAACAACTAATAATAATATGAAGAGGTATATGTATGATGTCACTATAAGAGTTGTTATTGTTGAGTAGAACTTAAAAATTATCACAACTATACCAAATACCATTAACTCAGCCAAAAAAGCCATAATAATATTCCTTGTAAAATCACTATAAATACTTACACCAATCAATACTCCTAAAAAAAGAACCATACATAATATTACAGCAATATTTTTAAAGTTGAAATGTGCAAGTATTAAAATAAGTCCTAAAATTAAGCCTGTCGAGCCAAATACAACAACTATAATTTGATCTAATGAGTTGTATGAATTCTCGATATTAAAATTTGAAATGGTCTTACTACTGTAGTAATAAGATAAGACGAAAATCGCTATCCCTATTAAGCTAGAAATCCCTTTAAATTTGGCTGTAGTTACTGAATTGAAAATTTGACGTTTAATATGTATCACTCCAATAAGTATTTTTTCAACCGAATAATAGCATAACAAAAAGGTGACCTAATTTCAGTCACCTTTTTGTTATGCTGGATTGTTTTTTATCGAGTAACTGGCTGTTTGCCAATACGTGCTGGCACGAGGTCATTTTGGATAATGTCCTGATATGACTCACGACGTACAACCACATCGCCTTGACCGTCTTTGACAAACACAACTGCCGGACGACGAATCCGGTTGTAGTTGCTTGCCATGGAATAGTTATATGCCCCTGTACAAGCTACGGCAAGCAGATCACCGCTTTCCACTTTTGGCAGATCCAGATCCCAAATCAACATGTCACCGCTCTCGCAACATTTACCCGCTACAGATACCGTTTCTGTTGCCGCTTCGTTTGCACGATTCGCCAGAACGGCCTCATATTTGGATTCATACAATGCAGGACGTGGATTATCCGTCATACCACCGTCTACAGCTACATATTTACGCACGCCTGGAATGTCTTTGCTCGTTCCAACTGTATACAGCGTTGTACCTGCTTCACCTACGATGCTACGGCCTGGCTCAACCCAAATTTCAGGCACTGCGTAGCCGATTTGTGCAAAATGGTTTTTTACTGCATCGGTAATGGCCTTCACATACTGAGCCACTTCAAGCGGCGTATCACCATCAATATAACGAATTCCGAATCCGCCGCCCAGGTTTACAACTTTGAATGCCACATTCAGGCGCTCATATACACTTGCCGCAAATTCAGCAACACGTTGAACCGCCATCTGGAATCCTTCCACCTCAAAGATCTGCGAGCCGATGTGAGAATGTACACCAAGCAATACCAGATTGGATTGCTTGGATGCAAGTTCAATCGCTTCAAATGCTGTACCGTTGCCGATATCAAAACCGAACTTGGAGTCCGTTTGTCCTGTCGAAATATATTCATGCGTATGCGCCTCAACACCAGGCGTTACACGCAGGAGGATGTTTACTTTACGGTTTTTGTCCGCTGCGACAGCTTGGAGCAGGTGCAACTCGTTAAAGTTGTCAACCACGAAGCATCCAATTTCAGCGTCAAGCGCCATTTCGATCTCTTCGATCGTTTTGTTATTGCCGTGGAAATGAATGCGTTCTGCCGGGAAGCCTGCTTGCAATGCCGTGAACAGTTCGCCGTCAGAGACAACATCCAGAGAAAGACCTTCCTCTGCTGCAAGAGCACACATCGCCATAACACAAAATGCTTTACTCGCATATGCAACTTGGAAGCCCAAACCTGAAGCGCGGAATGCTTCCATGTACTCTCTGCAGCGCTCGCGAACCAATTGCTCGTCCACAACATAGAGCGGTGTTCCAAATTGCTCTTTCATATCCGTAACGTCTACTCCACCAATCTCCAGATGACCTTGCCCATTTATTCTACTTGTACCGTGTAAATACATCGTTTGCATTCCTCACTTTTTGTATACTGGAACAGTTACTATTCCATTGATTTTACACCAGTATATCAAATTAAGCCGGGAGATGAATGGATTTTTCGGCACATCATTTGTGTTTTTTACCTTTTCGCAATTCACCGTCGGGATCCTCGGACATCTTGGTGTTGTCACGTGTTTTGTTGAATGATGGACGTTTCTTGCTGACAAGCAATGGAACCCTGAACAAGAAGTTGCCAAATGCCTTTGCATTAAAAGGTATAAATGGCCAAAGATACGACGAGTTGTACGAACGGTGAATGGTCAACGCCACAATCAGCAACGTTGTTCCAACGACCAGACCCGGCACCTTGAATATCGCAACTGCAACCAGTAGCAATAATCTGACCAATCTGTTCGCCAGTCCTAACTCGTAACTTGGTGTAGCAAACATTCCGATTGCCGCAATAGCCATGTAGAGCACAACCTCATTGACAAAATACCCCGTTTTCACCGCGATATCTCCGACTAATATAGCTGCAATCAAACCCATGGCGGAAGCCAGTGGTGTAGGAGTATGGACCGCCGCCATCCGTAATAAGTCTACGCCCAGCTCGATGAGCAGAAACTGAATAATAATCGGCAGTTTCACGCTTTCCTGTGGGCCAATGAAATCCAAACCAACGGGTTTTAGCGAAGGCTCGATGACCATAAGCATCCACAGTGGCAACAAAAATAACGAGATCAGGATACCTGCAAATCGTACCCAGCGCAGATAGGTCCCCATGAGGGCCGTTTGCCTGTTCTCTTCTGCATGCTCGCACAAATCAAAAAAGGTCGTTGGCAAGATCATCACGCTGGGGGATGTATCTACAAAAATAACGACTCGCCCTTCCAGCAAATGGGATGCTGTGACGTCAGGACGTTCCGAATAACGAACAAGGGGAAATGGATTCCATCCTTTGTTGATGATCGCTTCCTCCAGCTGTTTATCGGCAGCCGGAATACCGTCGATATCGATTCGTTGTATTTTTTCCTTTACCGAATCCACCTGCACCTTATCCACTATATCGTCAATATAAACCACACATACATCCGTTTGGGTTCTCCGTCCTACCTGCATGAGTTCAAACTTTAGTCCGGGGTCCCGTATTCTGCGGCGCACCAGCGCTACATTAGTCAGCAGTGTTTCGGTAAAACCATCCCGTGAACCACGAACCACGCGTTCAAGAGAAGGCTCTTCGGGGGATCGAACCGGATAACTCCGGGTGTCCATAATGAGAACTGAGCGGTCTCCCTCGACAAACATAGCACTCATGCCCATAAGCACCTTGCTAATGACAGCACTCATCTTCTCCACTCGTTCTACCTGTATATGAGGAATATAACATTCGAAATAGGACTTGAGTGCATGCTCCGATACTTGATCCGGCGTCAGATAGGTTAATCTTTTCAATACTTCGAGCAAAATCTCATCTTTGGCAAAACCCGTGAGTAACAGTAATCCTACATGTTTGCCGCCAAGTACCATTTCCCTCATATCTACATCAAACGACTCGCCAAGACCAAGCACTTGTTTTAACGTGTTTTTGTTATCACTCATGCGCGGGGAGATGTTATCGTTATGTTGCCAATACTGAACTGATTCTTCAATGCTGTCGGACATCTCGTTTTGCTTTTTTTTCTGGTACGCCTTCTTTTCTTCTTCCTGCTGAACCTCGTAAGCAGACTTGTGCAACATGTCTTCCGTCATACCATCACCTTGTTCATGACCCGTTTGATCTGTATGTTCGTCCATGTCCATCCTCCTTTAACCTATCATGCTGCTTTACCGTTGGTATATAAAAAAGTCAAACAATGAACCTGTCATTTTCCCCAGAATCATCGCGAGCAGCAGTCCAAACAAGTACGATCTCATGCCCAGCCTTTTGGCTAAAACGGGCAGTACATTCAATACTTCCGTCAGGGCAGCAGCCAGCAGACCAACAAAAATTCCGCAGAACAGTCCGACAATCGGGCTAAGCAACATGACGCCATGCATTTTCCAATGCCAGAAATCGGCTACCGTACCCAGCAGCGAACCCCCGATGAGAGCACCCTCGTACCAATGCGTTTTGTCATAGGACTGCGTCACTTGAGCCAGTCTGGGAATCATGTCGAGCACAAGGATAAGCGCAATAACACCACTCCCCACAGCGATTCCTCCGGCAATGCCAAGCACAATACTGATGGCTCCGTTAAGCACGCTCATCGTCATTCATCTCCCGTTGATTCTGCTCGTGCATACGTTCCGACTCTTCAATGACGACAAACTGGTCTACATTTTGCTGGTAAAGGAACATTTCTACTTCGAGCGGTGTTGGCTCTTCATTCCACTTTTTCTTAAATAAATGGTTGAAAAATACCGCCATGCCGAAGCCGATCCCAAGGGAATAGGCGAGCTGAAATAAGTACGGATGCTCATCCCGGTGTCCTGTCAGCATCTCTACAATGCGAATCTGTACTTCCTGCATATTCACGTCTGCGTGAAAATTCATAATGGTCAGCGCGGAGCCGAAGAACAGTAGCAACCATACCAGAATAAATAAGGACTTCGAAGCCTGCCCCTTGCCTGCCATTACTTCAACTAAGGTATGCCCGGACCCCATCAGCTCCACATTTACATCCGGCAAAAGCTGCCGAATCCGGGGAATAATCTGCAAAATGTCAATAAGGATCAGGTTACCGTCCTCCGGTCCGGGCCGTAGCAGTTCCATCTCCAGTAGCCTATCCTCCTGATCCTCGGATGAGGCCAGTACATGGGCAATGTCCCTCAGTTTGACCGCTCGCCCTCTCTGAATGCGAATTCGGCTGCGCATGCGGACGTAGACCGTTGGAGTGGGTGTCTGGGACATCCAAAGCACTCCTTTACTGCGTAATTTAGGTTAGTATTTGAAGAATGTGCAAATTTATTACATTTAAATTGGAAAAGAGTGTCGAGGGGGCACTGGACGCTACGGGATGGATCGGTATCGGGCGCTGGTTATCCCCGGATTTCTCTTTCTCTCCTTTTCAAGGAGGAAATCCCGTGATAAACGCGCTCGCTTCGCTCCTTTTACCGATTCCATCCCTCCGCTGGCTTGCCTCCCTCTTATTCCAAAAGAAATGGAAGAAACTTGCGGGCGGCGAGCAGGGGGAAGGACTGAAAGTCGGCGCGACGAAGGGAAAAACATGTGGGCACTAGGCACGTTGGGATGAAGGAAAAGACATGGAAGGCGGGGACGCTGGACGCTACGGGATGGATCGGTATCGGGCGCTGGTTATCCCCGGATTTCTCGTTCTCTCCTTTTCAAGGAGGAAATCCCGTGATAAACGCGCTCGCTTCGCTCCTTTTACCGATTCCATCCCTCCGCTGGCTTGCCTCCCTCTCATTCCAAAAGAAATGGAAGAAACTCTCGGGCGGCGAGCAGGAAACCGCCGATTATTCTAGAAAGTTATTTAAAACGGTTTTTGAAAGTGAGGTCTGAAATGATGAGTAAGCGTCCCGCATGCTCCATGCAAAGTCTTGATCTATAAACAACGGCGGTTGTTTGTATGGAGCTGGGGTAATAACCGTCTTAATATCGAATTCGGTAATTGTTTATAGGATAGGCTTTGCAACCTTGAATTTTATATTTTAAGGAGCAGAGCGATCATGAAATATGTAAACGCCGATGTCATTTTACCAGAAGAATTATTAATAGAAATACAGAAATATATTCAAGGCAGTATGGTTTACATTCCAATACCTAAAGGCCACAGAAAGAAGTGGGGAGAAAATTCGGGAAGTCGCACATATTTAAGCCAAAGAAACGAGACAATACGTCAACAATATTTCGATGGATTAACGATTGCTGCACTCTCTGAAGAGTATTGTCTTTCCAGCGATAGTATCAAAAAAATTATTTATTCAAAAAAGTAAGGTATATAAAATCACATCATATTTTGTATGGTGTGATTTTTGGTGTGCAATAAACTTTTCTAATTATCTTTTATATATTTTTTAAGATACGCCTTTGCTAACCTTGAAGAAATAACTTTATAGGAGAAGCTGCTTGTGATTCTAATTACAAAAGCTGACTAACAAGATAAACATATTCTCAAAAATCTAATGACTTTGTTCCTTCATGATTTGTCCGAATTTATTCAAGACATAGAGATGAATCCCCAGAATGGTCTATTCGAATTTGATATCCTGGATTGGTTCTTTGAAAAGGAAGGATTAACACCGTACTTTATACGTCTGCAAGATGAAAAAGAGGAGAAAGATGACAGTCTAACGCTCATCTATCAATACTTTAAAGTTTGAAATTAAACATTAAACAACTGAATTTCTTTCAGAATTTTAGAATTTAAAAACGAAGGAGTCATCATCATGAAGATCATTACGGCAGATCAATCACACTACGAATATATTAAAGAGCAGGACCACCATATTTTAGAGAACCTGATCCTGCCGAAAATTTTGGCTGATGAGATCTTTATCATACAGGATGAAGAGCAGAACAATATCGGATGGATTCGGTACAACTTTTTTTGGGACAACACACCTTTTATGAATATGCTCTGGATTGAAGATGTACATCGAAATGAAGGAATAGGTACGAGAGCGGTTCTTTTTTGGGAAAATGAAATGAAGAAGCAAGGTTTTCCTTTTGTCATGACGTCTACATTAGCAAATGAAGGAGCTCAGCATTTTTATAGGAAATTAGGCTATCGAGATTCAGGGTGTTTGATTCTTGAGGACGAGCCTTTGGAAATCTTACTCACCAAAAATCTGAAGTGAATTTCACCAAAAAAATATTAAAACGACAAATAACCTCATCGCTAAATTACGCGAATTGAGGTTGTTAGTTGTCGTATTATGATGAAACTGCACCCAAACCGGTGGATAGAGTCAGCCCTGAATCACTGCGCGATTTGATCGCGAATAGATTGCAGTATTTTTTTCTCCAAACGTGATACCTGCACTTGGGATATTCCGAGCCTGCTTGCCACTTCGGATTGAGTCTGATCCCTGTAATACCGAAGGTACACGATAAGCCGCTCCCGTTCACTCAAGCCGCCGATTGCTTCATTCAGCGCCAGCTTGTCAAACCACTTCTCCTGAGACTCATCCGCGATCTGATCCATCAGTGTAATTGGATCACCATCATTCTCGAATACCGTCTCATGAATGGAGGTTGGCGGTTTGTTAGCCTCCTGGGCGAATACCACTTCCTCTGGGGTAACCCCAAGTTCAGCAGCAACTTCCTTAATTGTGGGCAGTCGATCCAGATGTTTGGACAGCTCGTCCCTCTTCTTGCGAACTTTATTGGCCATTTCTTTCAGCGAACGACTGACCTTCAAGGTCCCGTCATCCCGCAGAAAACGCTGAATCTCACCAATAATCATCGGTACCGCATACGTCGAGAACTTTACGTCGTAACTGAGATCGAACTTGTCCACTGACTTGAGCAGGCCGATACAACCAATCTGGAACAGATCCTCCGGTTCATATCCCCTGTTCATAAAACGCTGCACGACGGACCAGACGAGTCTGATGTTGCAGTTCACCAGCGTATCCCGTGATTCATGGTCACCCGACTGACTGAGCGCAATCAGCCGTTTGACCTCGGCATCGTCCAAATAGGTCTGTGAAGATGGTTTCACTTCAGCATCCATAAGAACACCAACCCCTAATTATACAAAGCTTTCTTGGATTCAATCCTTTTTTTCATCTTGATGGAGGTGCCTCTGCCGGGCTCACTGCTGACTTCGAATTCATCCATAAAATTTTCCATGATCGTAAAGCCCATGCCCGACCGCTCAAGCTCGGGTTTGGACGTATACAGCGGCTGTTTGGCCAGATCAAGATCTTCGATGCCTTCACCGCGATCCTCTACAATAATCATGATCATATCGTCACGAATCTCAGCCTGAATGGTCACGACACCTTCCGGATTGTTATTGTATCCGTGAATGATGCTGTTGGTCACCGCTTCAGAGACGACCGTTTTCAGATCACTGAGCTCGTCCATCGTTGGATCAAGCTGTGAGATAAACGCCGCAACGGTCACCCGTGCAAACGATTCATTCTCCGACTTGGCCGCAAATTGCAGATTCATGAAATTTGTCCCTGTTCCTTCATTCATGAGACGACCTCCAGACCTGAGAGAGCAGTTCCCTCATTTTCGTATATCGGCATGATCTTGAACAATCCCGACATTTCCAACAAACGGTATACCGGTGGATTCACATCGCAAACGACCATTTTGCCGCCTTTATTTTTGATCAACTTGTATCTTCCCAAAATAACACCTAGTCCTGAACTGTCCATAAACTGCAGGTCTTTCAAACTCAGTACCAGATGTTCGCATTGTCTGCGCTGTATTGCTTCATCCATCTGCATTCGTACCATGTCAGCTGTATGATGATCCAGTTCCCCGGATAATCGCACAATCAAAATCCCGCGGTGATGCTCCATGTCCACATTTAAGTTCACGTTTGCCCACTCTCCTCCCTGTCTTGAACAAGGATTTCTACGTTGCCAAAAGCTTTTCCTGCCCCCCGACAAAACTAGAAGAAAACTCCTATTTAACTACAAAAATTGTTCCATTCATCAGGAGAAAGGCGCATCCTGCCGCTTAATCAAACAAATTGGAGGTCGTTCGCTTGAACAGCTTCCACCAGCCTGCTTTACCTACGTCCTGCGGAGCCTGAATGTCGAATTCCTTAATCACTTCGTTTCCTTGATAGACAACGAGCTTGCCTACACTTTGTCCCGCTTTGACCGGAGCTTTCAATTGTTTGACTACAATCAGTTCATGCCGGATATCCGTTGACTTGGCTCCTTTGCGCATCAGAACACTGTAGTTCTGAGCAGCATTGAGCGGAAGCTCGGCAACATCACCTTTTTCAATCTTCAGACTCCCCAGCAGATCACCCGCTTTATATAGTGCCTTCATCGTGTATTGACCAAAAGCATAATCAAACATCGAGGACACTTCGCTATTCCTGGTTTTCGTATTCGGCTCACCAAGCACAACTGCAACGACACGTAGCCCATCTTTGGACGCCGTAGCCGACAGACAGAATTTTGCTTCGGACGTGTACCCCGTTTTAAGTCCATCTGCTCCCTGATAAAAACGCACCAGCTTGTTCGTATTTACGAGCCAGAACGGCTTCTCGGAGTCTTTACGCAGGTAATCCTGGTAAGCACCCGTGTACTTAGTAATACCTTGATATTTCAGTAATTCACGGCTCATCACCGCGATGTCATGCGCAGAGGAATAATGGTTAGCCACGGGCAGTCCATTCGCGTTAGCAAACCGTGTATCCTTCATTCCCAGCTCCTGCGCACGTTCATTCATCATCTGCACAAAAGCTTCTTCCGAGCCACCAAGCTTCTCGGCCATGGCAACAGATGCATCATTGCCAGAAGCCATGGCAATGCCCTTTAACATGTCATCTACGGACATCTCTTCACCAGGCTCCAGAAAGATCTGTGAACCGCCCATAGACGCCGCATACTCACTCGTTCTTACCTGATCCGTTAACTTCAGTTTTCCTGAACTAATCGCTTCCATCGTAAGCAGCATCGTCATAATTTTTGTAATGCTCGCCGGGGGAAGTTGATCATGGCTGTTTTTCTCATAAATTACGGTTCCCGTATCTGCATCCATCAATATCGCCGAACGTGCAGATGGAGCCAAATCTGTTCCTCCAGCAGCTTTAGGTGTTTCCTCAGCCAAAGCCGGTGAGGCCATTAAGGGCAGCAGAATACAAATGGTCATGAACGATGCCATTATTCTTTTCTTCACTAAATTCCCTCCTCAAATGAATAGCTCGGTAGTTAGTCCTCGCATGTACTGCTATCCATTGTCGGCGGGTTTAAAGTAAATTATTCCATTCTCAGCAGGTTTTCCCTAACTTTTTTTATCCAAGCAAAAAACAGATGTGCTGTTTGTACGTATTTATCTAAACTGAAACGTATACAGCGCATGGTTACAACCCTTATAGGATTTACCTATGTATATAATCGTTTATATATATTTCTCCAATAAGTAAAGTCGACTTATAATATATATGTCACAATTTGAATATTCAGGAGGATGATTTAGATGTCTTTTTATGATATGGAAATCCATTTCATTGATGGCAGGCCAGCTGATTTAAGCATTTACCAAGGAAAAGTACTTCTTCTTGTTAATACGGCTAGTAAGTGTAGTTACTCTCGTCAATTTGCGACTCTACAACAGCTGTACGAAAAATACCAACGTTACGGTTTTGAAATTCTTGCGTTTCCGTGTAATCAGTTTAATGAGAAGGAACCAGGGGACAATTCGGAAGTGAAAGCTCATTGTGAAAATCAATTGGAGTTAACGTTCCCGTTATTTGAAAAAATTGATGTCAGGGGACTGCATGCTCATCCTATCTTTCAGTTTTTAACCGAGCAAACACCATTTCTAGGCTTTGACACTGAAACGGCTAGCGGAGAATGGATGGACCATTTTCTAAAAGAAAAATTCCCCGATATTTACCAGGGTGACGGGATTAAGTGGAACTTCACCAAATTTTTGATCGATCAGAGCGGTCAGGTACGAGGAAGATTTGAGACAACGACTGAGCCATTTGAAATCGAGCCAAGCATTAAATCATTACTTTCAATGTAATTAAATGTTAGTCAACATACTAAATATTTAAAGATACTCCTCATCTCATATGTCATATTATCAAATAAGGGAACAAATCTATGGAGTAAACATCCTCCAATGATTTGTTCCCTATTCCATTTTTGTCAAACTAAAGATCTGGTCAGCTCATTCATCAATGCCTCTTTACATCTGAGGAATAATCGCCAGCACTAGGGCAAGGAAAGCTTCGCGTACACGTTCCGTCGTTTCCATAACCTCATCATGAGACAAAGGCTGATCCAGTATGCCAGCAGCCATGTTGCTGATACAAGAAATGCCGAGCACTTCAATGCCCGCATGGCGAGCTACGATTACTTCGGAAACGGTAGACATGCCTACTGCGTCCGCACCAAGGGTACGAAGCATTCGAATTTCTGCCGGAGTTTCATAGTTTGGTCCAAGCAGACCCGCATATACCCCCTCTTGTACATTAAAACCTTGAGATGCTGCCGTATCCTTGGCAAGTGCGCGTAAACGACGACTGTAGGCTTCGGACAAGTCGGGGAAGCGCACGCCAAGTGCAGCATCATTTGGTCCAATTAACGGGTTTTTTCCCGTCATATTCAAATGATCGGAGATGAGCATCAAGTCGCCTGCTTGATAAGATGTATTTACGCCGCCAGCAGCGTTCGTTACTAACAGACTGCTTACGCCCAGTGCTTTCATGACACGTACCGGGAATGCCGTCAATTCCGGGCCGTATCCTTCATACATATGAAAGCGACCTTTCATCATCACAACCGGACGACCTTGAATCGTGCCAAGCAGTAGTTCACCTTCATGTCCTTCAACAGTGGACACCGGAAAATGAGGAATATCTTGATACGCGATGCTAACGCCAGCCTCAATCAGTTCAGCCAGAACGCCCAGTCCTGAGCCGAGAATTAGACCGACTTCAGGCTTAATGGARCTTTTGCTTTGAATATACGCTGCTGCCTCTGTAATCATCTGTTGGTTTAGTGTTGTCATAAAATGTTGTTCCTCCTTGTGTAGTAACAATCCGTTTATGATTAAGCAGGGTTGTCATGCCTACGCCTGCGTTGCCGTATGAAATCAGGCTTCGAACATATACCCCGCGTATGTATAACGGCATTGGTTGATTTCATCATAATTTCAACTTAAAACGATACAGTATTCAGCTATGCATGACCCGAAACCATAGTCCACGCTTATTTTGCACGTGGATGATGGGTCTCATAAATTTCTTTCATCGTCTTGCGTCCATGCTGACTGTATTGCTGCCCAGGCTGTTCGACATGACCAAGCATGTCCTGCACCGCACGAGTGTCAGCTCCATTTGCAATAAGGTGAGCCGCAAATGAATGGCGCAGTGTATGCGGTGTAATTTCACCCGGGATGCCCGCATCCACAGCGGACTTTTTTAACAGCTTCCAGAATCCCTGTCGGGTCAAACGCCTGCCTGATACGTTTACAAACAGTGCCTGCTCGTCCGTTCCTGCCTTAAGCAATTGACCACGAAACTCGTCCATATATACGCTCGCCCAGTGAGCAGCTGGTGCACCAATCGGTAAAATACGTTCTTTCCCCGCCCCGCCGCAACGAATGAAACGCATTCCCGGCTGTACGTCCCGTACATCAAGCGCAATCAGCTCCGATACCCGAATGCCCGTAGCGTATAACAACTCCAGCATGGCTCGATCTCGAACGCCTTGCGGAGAGCTGACATCAGGAGAGGCAAGCAGCAATTCGATCTCCTCAATGGTAAGAACTTGGGGAGGTGTCTTGTCAGCCTTCGGTGCTTCCACATCAAACGTAGGGTCCTGTACAATCTCACCGCGACGCATCAGAAAATGAAAATACGATCGCAAAGATACGATGCTGCGGGCAATCGTCGCATTCGCCCGGCCATCCTTCTTTAGTTGGCCAACAAACAGGACAATATGCGTTCGTCTAACCTCACCCGCTTCGCGAATCCCGTATTCCCTTCTCACAAATTCCACGAACTTGTCCACATCTCGGAGATAAGATTCCAGCGTACTACTTGACATTCCCTTATCTTCTTCCAGGTATAAAGCATAGGCGTGTATGGTCTGATGCATGTACAACACTCCTCATCTGACAGCAATGCCAACCGGCAGGCTGTTTTCCGTATTTGCATCCCTGGCTGGCAGAGCTACTCTCCGTGCTGGCGTTATTCTCCGTACCAATAAAAGAGGCGAAGCCGCTCAGCCATTGTAGGACGTGCTTCTCCAATGCCTGGCCAATCCGTTTCCTGAAATACTTTAACCGCATTGCCGGTTGGCATTTGATACTGATCCACGGGTGAGATCCAGCCGTTAAACAGGTCCAGTACGTGATAGAACAGATACACCAGCGCAGCAAAAAATACAATAAAACGTATAAAACGGAGCCCTCTCCGAACAGATATAATCATTGAAACTATCCCCTTCCCCTATTCAAGTCCAGTATTGTCCTTGAAACAGGGTATGTCCGTCCATCGGGTATTATGCCATCCCTGAACGAACCTCACAAGAGGTCCGGGACCAAAAAAGCTCCCCCGTCAAAACCGCCGGTGAGAGCTTGAAGATAGACTATGTTATTCTTCATCTTTGGGCTTTTGTTCATTTTTAGCTTTGCAACGATAACAAATTCCATGAAAGTCCAGTCGGTGATCTACTGTCGAAAAGTTAAATTCCCGCTCCAGTCGTTCTTCAAGCGGTCCAAGCCAGTCCTCACGTATTTCATCCATACTTCCGCATTGCACGCAGATTAAGTGATGATGGTGATGCTTGGATGTATCTCCGCGCAGATCATAACGCGCTACACCGTCGCCGAAGTTGATTTTCTCTACAACATGCAGCTCACTCAATAGTTCGAGGGTACGGTACACGGTTGCCAGACCGATTTCGGGAGCCTTTTCTTTAACGAGCATGAATACATCCTCTGCACTCAGATGATCTTCTTCATTCTCCAGAAGTACTCTTACGGTGGCTTCCCGCTGGGGCGTTAATTTATAACCTTGGGACTGTAGTTGCTGCTTAATTTTATCAATCCGTGCTTCCATTTTCTCCCTCCCCCTAGGAAATCACTGCACACTGCAACTTAACCCACTCTTTTCATTATAGGGGGAGTTCAATATCAAAGTCAACATTTTAGGACATGCAGTACAAGCTAGACAGGAAGCAGCATAGGCGTGACCCAGCGCATCATTGCGGGGGTAACCCAGGTTTCAAAAGAAGCCACTCCAAGCAACAGCATCGCCATCACAACAGTCAAGATAACGTAGGAAGCAAAAGGCCTTTGGCGCCCTGTTGAGCGATGCATCAAAACACGACTACGTATGATATATAAAGAGAACGTCATCGCCGCCACACTGCAGATCAGCAGGATCGGTATGACAAACAAATTATGCGGCGCTACGGATACAAGTGCAAACAGCAACCCTTTCCATGAATACTGTCCAACGAGGTAACCCACAGTAAAACCGATCAGCACACCTTTCAGAAAATCCAACACCAATATTCCCGGTAAACCTACAACGGACAAGCCAAGAATAAAAATTAATCCGACCCATTTCAGATGAAGCACGGCAATATCCCAATAGGACGTGCTTTCTGTACCTTGTGAGCTATGTTGCACCGTCATGAAGAAATTGCCTAAATATGCTTCGAGATCCTGCCGCTGTTCAAGAGACAGGGCGTTGACCATCAATGCGCCAAAGATAACACCGACCAGAAACAAGACAGCCACGAATACATATAACGAAGTTTGTCCTTTGAACGTAAAATAGGAAGAACGCATACGGGTACGAGTCCCCTTTCCGGTTATGCTGCTGAAGAAGATACTTCAAGCTTTAGCCTACTTGATCATCCTTATAATTCAGCTTATGAACCGGGACTCGTCCGTATGACTTCTTGTCCGAATTGTTAAACCTTGCTTGTCTTGCTCGCTTTACTCTATTTCTGCTCTTTCGCCGCAACCTTGCCGTAAGTGCCTCCACCGCCAGAGGCTAACGTCAGTTCACCCTTGCGAGCCGCTACGATCAGTTCGGCGAGTACCGAACCAACCACTTCGGCCAGTTGAGCTTCATCTGTACGGTGCAGTACAGCCATCTCTGTGCCAAAACGATCCAAGAGTTGACGTAGTTTGGCTTTCCCAAGACCCGGAATGAACTCCAGTGGAACCTGATAATAATAGGGTGGCCGGTCTGTAGGAAGCTCCGGTTGCTCTCGATCTGCAATAGCCAGAATACGATCCAGCACCCCCTGAACCAGTTTCTGACTGCCACAAAGCGGGCAACGCTCCGCAGAGAAATTCTTTTCGTCCATAACGCTACCGCAAGCTGAACAATACGTCCGGTGATATTTACCCAGTCTTGGATTCAAGCCATAATTGGCCGCAATACGTCTTCCCTCTTCTCCTCGCAAGGCCATACGGAATTCATCAAACGAAGGCGTTGCAATCTGCAACTCATTGTATTCCCGTCCGATTTTACCGAGAGAATGAGCATCAGAGTTCGTCAGAAATGGAACCTGATCCAACTCCCGAATGTAACTCGCCATGGACGAGTCCGAGCTTAACCCTAGCTCAATCGCATCCACAAGGCTCGTGTCCAGCACATCCCCCATACGTGGCGCTGTGCTGCCGTAAATGCCCTTGTGCGGTGTGAACACATGAGCGGGTATAATCAACCCGCCGCGTGCCTTGATCTCCGCTTGCATCTCAAGAGCAGGTACGTATACTCGCTGGGAGCTGAGATTTACATTTTTCATATAACGTGTCATCCAGGTTGTAAAAGACTTCATTGTATCCAGATCCCGGAAGTAGGCCAGCATATGGAACTCACGCATCTCGGGCTCACGCAACTCAATTTCGGTCCCCAGCAGAATGGTCGTATCCCGATACGCAATACCACCGCCATCAATCTCAGACATCGTACCGTTATCCAGCAGCTCCTCAATATCCCTCTGCACAACTGGTGAATGGCAATCGATAACCCCGAGCATATGAATTCCTTTACGGGTGGATGCCTCACGGGCAATATTTTCAAACGTTAAGTCGCGGCTACCGCTGATTTTAACTGCCTCACCACGGGACGTGCGTCCGATGTGGATATGCAGATCCGTATAACACGGCTCCCACAGCGGTAGCGTTCCCTTTTGATTTTGCATGATTAAAACCGTCCTGTTGTTTTGTAAATATCCCAGGCATACACAGCCATCATCGTTTTGGCATCACTGATTCGATTTTCGTCCATCAGCTTGTACGCTTCCTCCAGCGTAAGTTCGGATACTTCAAGAAACTCGTCCTCGTCCAGAGCCATTTCTCCAGCTTCCAACTCTTCGGCGATATACAGGTGAATGATCTCATCCGCAAAACCTGGTGAGGTGTAGAAAGATCGGAGATGTCGCAGCGACTTGGCTGTATATCCCGTTTCTTCCTTTAATTCACGGGCGGCTGCAATTTCAGGCTGTTCACCCGGGTCAAGCTTACCCGCGGGGATTTCTACTTCGGTACGACCCATCGCCTGACGGTATTGATCCACGACCAGCATGCGGTCTCCCTTCAATGCCAGCACCGCAACCGCTCCTGGGTGTTTGATAATCTCTCGGGTAGCCGTCTGCCCGTTTGGCAGCTTCACTGTGTCTACCTGAAGTGAGATCACTTTGCCCTCAAAGATCGGCTTGGTGGATACCGTCACTTCGTCAAGCTTGGGATTCGCAGGTTGAGGTGCATAGATAGATGCAGCAGATGTTTTGGATTTCATGTGTAATTCAGCTCCTTTTAATGTGTGTTGAGTTCAATTGAGCCGAGTTGATTTACACGGACACTCCGATGACAGAATAAACTTCCAATCGCTGTTATCCCCAGATTTTTTTGATTCCCTTATCCAAAGGGAAAAATCCGGGGATAAAGGCGACCGCTTCGCTTTTCCAGCTTTTTTCTGTCCTCTCCGTTGATGTGTAAAAAATTCTTTCAATTGAACCAGAATGTATAAAGTAGTGATTCAGGGCATATGGTGAGCCTATAAGAATTTTATCGTGTGTACAAGTCTAATACGTACAGCGAGAACCAAGGGGGACTCACCTAATGAAAAGTTATCTCACACCTCAGTCTGCGCATGTGGTCGGACAAGCCAGACAAATACAGCTTATCCTTAGACAGTGGATGCGTGAATGGGGCCCAGAAACCAAACTAAGCGACATGCTTGCTGGACGCAAAGGCTAGAAGCTTCACCATTGTTCAAAAAGTCCGAACCCGGCCTGCACCGAATTCGGACTTTCATTTCTTTTTTTCAACCGACGCTCCAATTACATCATCTAAAATAGATCAATGCTCATTTGCCTTTTGCCGTTTCCTGCACAATCGCGATAACGACTTGGGACAACTTCACAATGTCTGTTGCGCGAATGCGTTCTTTGGTCGTGTGGATATCTTCATACCCTACAGYCAGATTCGCCGTCGGAATGCCGAACCCGTTAAAAATGTTCGCATCACTGCCACCGCCAGAAGCAAATGTGCTTGTTTCCAGACCAAGGCTTCTAATCGCACGCTGGGCAAGTTGCACTACCTCATGGTCGTCATGGAAGCCAAATGCAGGATATTTAATCTCACTACGGAACTCTGCGGTTGCACCATATTTGCGACATGTCGTCTCCAATGCTTCACGCATTTGGGCAATTTGCTGTTCAATTTTCTCTTGCACAATACTGCGAGCCTCCGCATCGATCTGAACAAAGTCACATACCACGTTCAGTGCAGAGCCACCTTGGAATTTGCCGATATTCGCTGTCGTTTCGTCGTCAATGCGTCCAAGCTTCATTGCTGCAATGGCTTTGGCCGCAACCTGAATGGCACTGATTCCATCTTCCGGATTCACGCCGGCATGTGCTGACTTGCCATAGATTTTCATCTCAATTTCGGCTCTTGCTGGAGCAGCCACGCAGATCGTACCCACCGCTCCATTAGAATCCAGCGCATAACCAAAGGAAGCATCGATATCTTTTGGATTCATTGCTCGTGCACCGACAAGACCAGACTCTTCTCCGACCGTAATCACAAACTGAATTTTGCCATGCGGAATGTTGTTCTCCTGAATAACACGAATGGCTTCAAACAGAGCCGCAATGCCCGCCTTGTCATCCGCTCCCAGAATTGTTGTGCCATCACTGCGAATCCATCCGTCCTCGCCAAGTTCCGGTTTGATCCCCTGTCCGGGGGTTACGGTGTCCATGTGACACGTGAAGAGCATCGGCTCTACACCTTCCACACCTGAAGCTTCCAGTGTAACGACCAGGTTGCCCGCGCCATGCCCTGTCTCGTTCATTGTATCGTCCTCATAGACGTGAAGACCAAGACCCGCGAATTGTTCTTTTAACACCTTGGAAATATTCTGTTCATTTTTTGTTTCGCTATCAATCTGCACCAGATCCATAAAATGCTGAATCACACGCTGTTCATTAATCATTAGACTTTCCTCCCTATCGTAGATACGGTACAATACAGGTACTATGGCTTGTTCAAAAGTTCTGAAAGGAGTTCTCTCTTCATGCAAAATAAGAAATGGTTCAAAATTGTGATCTATCTCATGCTGGCAGCTATGGTTGGCTCCACTCTTTTCATCGCACTGGAACCGTTACTGTTTGGATAGTCACCCTGATCTGAAGCTCTCTTAACGCGCTGTCTACAGACGTTGGAGGGCTTCTTTTTCTGTACTCCATATCAGATCATATGGGAATATACGCTGAAAATAAGGTACAATATTCCGGGCCACCTGTTCCACTGTGTATGACTTCCCCGTAATATCCTCCAAAGAAGTCACACCATACTGTTCAATTCCGCATGGAATAATGCCCTGAAACCCGGCATGTTGAATGCCTGAGGTAATGTTAAAAGCAAACCCGTGACTCGTCACAAATCCACGTCGATGCTTACACCGATTAAACTTGATGCCGATGGCTGCAATCTTCAAATCACCGATCCATACGCCTGTATATCCCTCTTTACGCTCGGATTCAACGCCCTGATCGGCGAGATAATCGATCATCACCTGCTCCAGCTTACGCAAGTAAGCATGCAGATCCAGTTCCTCATCCCGACCAAGTACTAACAAAGGGTAACCTACCAATTGACCCGGTCCATGATAAGTAATATCACCGCCGCGATCAATTTGAAACAAGGAGATGCCCTGTGTTTTCAACTCTTCCTCACTCCAAAGCAGATGCTCCGGATGGTTCTGTGAACCAATGGTATAGGTTGGCGGATGCTGTAAAAGCAACATCTGTTCAGGACCTTCGCCTTCGTCCAGCTGCTGCACAATTGATTTCTGAAGATTCCATGCCGCTTCATAATCAAGCATCGGTATGTATGCCACATTCAGCGGTTTGCCCATGTTTCCCCACATCCTTCTGCCCATGGTTTAATATATGAAGATACGCCCGTCTCTAGACAGCCAGAAAAGTGCACGGCCTGAGGCACATACACTTTCCCGTCATTCTATCATAAACTTAATACACTTTTGTTTCCATGTTGTAGCCTTCGAGGTTTTCCTTAACACGTTGCAGGAACCGTCCACAGATAACGCCATCCAGAATCCGGTGATCCAGAGAAAGACACAAGTTAGCCATGGACCGCACTGCGATCATATCATTAATGACAACCGGTTTTTTCACAATGGACTCAAATGTAAGGATAGCCGCCTGTGGGTAATTGATAATTGGCTGGGACAGGATGGAACCAAAGGAACCTGTATTGTTCACCGTAAATGTACCACCCTGCATATGATCCAGCTTCAGCGTGCCTTCACGGGTTTTACGAGCCAGGTCATCAATCTCACGAGCGAGACCTGCGATATTACGCTGATCGGCCTGTTTGATGACCGGTGTAAGCACAGAATCCTCTGTACCTACAGCCATGGACAAGTTAATGTCCCGCTTCACAATAATTTTATCAACAGCCCATACTGAGTTCATGATCGGGTAATCTTTAATCGCATTGACGACACCCTTCATCATAAACGAAAGATAGGTCAGGTTAATGCCCTCTTTCCGTTTGAACTCATCCTTCAATTTGTTGCGCAACATAACGAGATTGGTTACATCCACCTCGATCATGGTCCACGCATGAGGGATTTCAGATACACTTTGACGCATATTACGCGCTATGGCATTACGTACCGGAGTAACATCGATAAAATATTCTGATCTTCCCTGTCCGCCGCCTTCCACTTCAATCTGTGGAATTTTCGGACTTTCGGTCAGATGGATTCCAGAATGACGCACAGGAACGCCCGCATCAGATGCAGGAAGTGTCTGTCCTGCTACGCCGTTCGTAGCTATTGTTGACGTAGTTGCACCAGTATCTCTGATTCCGCTAAACGGGGAAGACGATGAAGCCTGTGCAGCAACATTAGATGTTTGTACGGATGCTGATACTGTATTTGCCTGTCCGCCCTGTGCAACATAAGAAAGCACGTCTTTACGTGTAATCCGGCCGCCAGCCCCTGTTCCCTGAACATGCTGCAGATTCAATCCATGTTCTGCTGCCAAGGACTGCACCGCAGGAGAATAGCGATGGCGCATCGGCTGATTCGGATCAAATGCCGCTGCGTTAGATCCGGCAACTGGAGATTGTCCTGCATTACGCTGTACCTGGGCTTGTTGCGATTGCTGCTCCTGGCTTGCAGCAGGTGTCACTTGTTCAGCGGTGTCTTCATCCGAAGCAGCAACTTGCATGCGGCAGATGGCCTCACCTACCGCAATGGTCGTTCCTTCTTCCACCAATAGATCACCCATAATGCCATCCACCGTAGACGGTATCTCGGCATTCACTTTATCTGTAATGACTTCACAGATCGGCTCGTACTGCTCCACACGGTCACCCGGTTTTTTTAACCATTTGGCTATGGTAGCCGAAACCAACGATTCCGCGAGTTGCGGCATAATGACCTCAATCCATTTCATACGTTCAGCCATTGATTTATCACTCCAAACTTTGTTCTATCTTTATCGATCAATACTCTGCAAGTTCGCGCATGGCTGTTTTGGCTTTATCCTTGCTTAGCATATAAAATTTCTCCAGCGTAGGACTGATTGGCATCGCCGGTACGTCTGGACCACACAGACGCTGAATAGGCGCATCCAGATCAAACAGACATTCCTCACTGATGATCGCCGCCACCTCTGCACCTACACCGCCCGTTTTGTTATCTTCGTGTACAATCAGCACCTTGCCCGTCAAACGAGCTGAAGCGATAATCGCTTCACGATCRAGCGGCTGCAGCGTACGCAGATCCAGTACATGTGCCGTGATACCCTCTTCACGTTCTAACTCCTCAGCAGCCTGCATGACAAAATGCAGTGGCTGACTGTACCCGATGACCGTAATATCGGCACCTTCACGGAGGACATTGGCCTTTCCGATTGGAACAATGTAATCATCCTCCGGCACATCTTCCTTGATCAGCTTGTAACATTTTTTATTTTCAAAAAAGAGTACAGGATCCGGGTCGCGGACAGCCGCTTTAAGTAATCCTTTGGCATCATACGCCGAGTAAGGCGCAATAATTTTGAGTCCCGGTGTACCAAAGAAAATCGATTCCGGACATTGGGAGTGGTAAAGTCCACCAAAGATACCACCGCCGATTGGTGCACGAATAACGATTGGACAGCTCCAGTCATTGTTCGAGCGATAACGGATTTTGGCCGCTTCACTTATAATTTGATTTGTTGCCGGTAACATAAAGTCCGAATATTGCATTTCCGCAATCGGCTTCATGCCGTACATTGCTGCACCGATGGCAACACCCGCAATCGCAGATTCAGATAAAGGCGTATCCATGACACGCATCTCGCCAAATTGATCCTGCAGTCCTTTGGTAGTGGTGAACACACCACCTTTAACACCGACGTCCTCGCCAAGAACGAATACATTCTCGTCCCGCTCCATCTCTTCTTTCATTGCGAGACGGATTGCATCAATATATTCCATCATTGCCATGATTACCGTCCCCCTTCTTCGCTGTCCGCATAGACATGCGTCAGTGTGTCCTCAGGTTTCGGATATGGCGCGTTGTCTGCATATTCAGTTGCTTCCTTCATTTCCAGCGCGAGCTGGGAAGCCAGATCCGCATCCCGGGCTTCGTCCCAGATGCCACATTCGATCAAGTAATTTTTCATGCGAAGCACGCCGTCTTTTTTCCAGTTCTCCTCAACTTCTTCCTTGGTCCGATAGGCCAGATCATTATCCGAAGTGGAGTGCGGGGACAGACGATACATCATCGCTTCAATCAGTGTTGGTCCTTCTCCTGCGATGGCACGCTGGCGCGCTTCCTTCACTGCCGCATATACCTCAAGTGCATCATTGCCATCTACACGCAATCCTGGGAAACCATAACCCAGGGCACGATCAGAAATTTTGCCGCTAAGCTGTTTGTGGATCGGAACGGAAATCGCATATTGATTATTCTCACACATAATGATGACAGGCAGCTTGTGCACACCTGCAAAGTTTGCCCCTTCATGAAAATCTCCCTGGTTACTTGAACCTTCACCAAAGGTAACAAAAGAAACAAATTCCTTCTTCTGCATTTTGGCAGCAAGAGCAAAGCCAACCGCATGAGGAACCTGCGTAGTAACCGGACTAGAGCCTGTAACGATACGCAGCTTCTTGTGACCAAAGTGACCTGGCATCTGCCGTCCGCCACTGTTTGGATCTTCCGCCTTCGCAAATGCAGACAGCATCAGCTCACGCGGTGTCATGCCTACGGCCATAACGAAACCGTAATCGCGATAATAAGGTAAATAATAATCGTGGTCCCGATCTAGACCAAAAGCCGCACCGACTTGCGCAGCCTCCTGACCTACACCGGATACGTGAAAGTTAATTTTGCCGGCCCGCTGCAAGAGCAAGCAACGCTCGTCAAACTTGCGTGCAAGCAGCATGTATTTGTACATATCTAAAACTTCTCCATCGCTAAGTCCCAGCTGTTGATGTCGATGAACCGCGTCTGCAGTACCTTGTGAACTCATATGAGGTACCTCCTTTTAATCAGAGCCTTTTGCAAGTCTTACTACCCACTCTTATAACCTGGTACTAAGACTTGGCTTAACCTTATTATAATCCTTTTTACCCGAAAAAGGAAAGTACCTTTCTCACTCGGCTGTTTGGCTTACATTCCAATTGCTTTTCCGTCCACGGCTAACATCGCTTCGCCCATGATTTCCGACAATGAAGGATGCGGATGAATGGTCTGCCCGACTTCCCATGGCGTTGCATCCAGCATCTGTGCCAATGAGGCCTCAGCAATGAGTTCCGTAACGTGGGTGCCAACCATATGTACTCCTAAAATATCATTCGTTTTGGCGTCCGCAATCACCTTCACGAATCCGTCACGACTTCCGTGAATCAAGGACTTGCCGATTGCCTGGAACGGAAACTTGCCGGTTTTGATCTCGTGTCCGCGTTCCTTGGCTTCCTTCTCCGTAAAGCCAATGCTAGCCGCTTCCGGACGTGTATATACGCAACGCGGGATACGATGTGCTTCAACCGGATGTACACTCTCCCCGGCCAGATGATTCACTGCCAGGATCCCTTCGTGACTTGCGGCATGTGCAAGCTGTAATCCGCCAATGCAGTCGCCAATCGCATAGATATGGCCTTCTCCAGTTTGCAGATATTTGTTGACTGCAATAAAACCGCGTTCTACTTTGATATCCGTGTTCTCAAGTCCGATATTTTCAACGTTAGCTTGACGTCCAACAGACACGAGCACTTTTTCAGCAGTCAGCGTTTCGACCTTATCTCCCGCAAGCTGCACATCAATGTTCACATTCTGATCTTCTATGCGGTAGCTATCCGTCATCAGTTTAGCGCCAGTCAAGAAACGCACCCCCCGTTTACCAAGCAAACGCTGCATCTCTTTGGCCACATCCTCATCTTCTGCAGGGAGCACATGAGCCGCCGCCTCAACTACTGTCACACTTACGCCAAAATCATTCAGCATGGAGGCCCATTCAAGGCCGATTACACCGCCACCCACAATGAGGATTGAAGCAGGCAGCTCGTCCATGCGAAGAGCTTCATCACTGCTCATGATGTATTTTCCATCCGGCTCAAGACCCGGCAGTACACGCGGACGTGAGCCGGTAGCAATAATCAGATTGGTTGGAACAACCGTGTCCATCTCACCATCCTCGAACTCTACAGCCACTGCTCCGCTCTGCGGTGAGAAGATGGAAGGCCCGATTACGCGCCCTTTCGCGTGTATAACCTCAATTTTATTTTTTTTCATTAAATATTGAACGCCCTGATGAAGTTGCTCCACAATCGCGTCTTTACGTGCCTGAACTTTGGGGAACACCAAGGTTGCTCCCGTCGTCTCAATGCCATAGCTCTCACTGTCTTGAATCTCGGCGTACATTTCGGCACTCTTCAGTAGCGCCTTGCTTGGAATACAGCCACGATGCAGGCACGTTCCACCAAGCTTGTCCTTTTCAATAATAACGACCTTTTTACCTAGCTGAGCGGCACGTATTGCAGCAACGTATCCTCCCGTTCCTCCGCCTAGTACGGCAACATCACATGGTATTGGCATCTCTATGTTCTCCTCTATATGCTCATTTTTTTGAACTATATAAGTTGAACTAGAGCTTTACACAGCCCACTACGATGACAGAATAACCTTTCAATCGCTGTTATCCCCAGATTTTTCACATCCCTTTTTCAAAAGGAGAAAATCCGGAGTTAAAGGCGAACACTTCGTTTTTCCAGGCTTTTTCTGTCCTCTCCGTTAATGTGTAAAAAATAGTTCAACTTATATAAAAAATAATAAAATGACCTATGGTACCTTAATATCTTGCATACCCTATATATGCCATTGTACTCTCCTTGCGCAGTCAACTCAAAGTTTGACCATTCTCGCATGGACAAGTTAATACAATCCAAGCTATGATATAAGCAGGGATTCCCTGTAAGCGTAACCTTTATTTTATGTCTACTCTGGCAGAAAGGGTATAATGCTCATGAATACAAAAATAGTCTTTGCGCGATTCCTCGCCATACTTATACTCGTCATCCCCGGATTAATGGCCATGAAGGGTTTTCTGATGATGAAAGATGCCCTGTTCCTATATTATGCTGAGCATGGAAATGACCTGATTGCTCCCGGCTTCCAGTGGCTTTCTTTCCTGGGCGGGCTTGTACTTTTTGCAGCAGGCATGAGTTTTCTGGGCGGCTGGATTCTGTTTCGCGACCGCAAACGCAATTATGTAGGACCCCGTTTCCGCTCAAAAAAACAACCTGAACAGATGGAAACACCCGGAAGCAGTTCATGATTCCGGGCTTTTTGTTTCCTTCTATTTTACATAAAGACAGGCAATTACAGAAGAGAATGAAGAGTGATTTCCACATCATTTGCAAACCTCATTCATATAAGGCATCCCGCAGTTTGGTAGACATACGCGACTCCTTCGATGAGGATTTAAGAATCGTTCTGCGTAGTGTAAGATTGCTGGCCTGTAGACGTTCAGCTTCTGTCAGCAGTTCCGTAAATAATGCCTGCGCAGCATCATCCAGCTTGCCCGCTTTATTCAAATCCTCATAACGCTGCTTCAGTGAGGTTAATACTTCGTTCATTTGTAACACCTCTTTTCAGTTAAATCCAGTGACTCCAAGTTTCTAAACCTGCATTGTAACCATACATATCGTAACACAAACTGCTTTATATTAGTTCTAGCTCTTTCCAAAGAAGATGTGTTAATCTGTAATGGTCGCTTTTTTTGAATTCCGTATGCGAGAGGGGTAGCAGCACCGTGCAAACTGGACGTATTACCGTAATTACTGGACCCATGTTCAGTGAAAAATCCGGTGAACTTATTCGCCGTTGTCAGAAACTTATTCAATTTGGCCGTAAAAAGGTCGTTGCCTACAAACCAGCCGAGGATGATCGCTTCGCTCAGGATGAGATCGTAAGCCGGATCGGTTACAGATTGCCTGCTCATTCCATTCCCCGGCAATTAACGCCGGAATCGGTAGAAACCATTCTGAACCAGACGATAGATGCCGATGTTGTTGCCTTCGATGAAGTTCAATTTTTCAGTAGTGCAATTATGGAACTTGTCTCCGAACTGGCCTACTGTGGCAAACATGTGATTGTTGATGGACTGAACATGGATTATCGCGGAAAAGAATTCGGATATATCGGCGGCCTGCTTGCCATGGCCGATGATATCGAGAAACTATCTGCGTTCTGCGCAGTCTGTGGCAGCCCGGATGCAGCTTTCACACAGCGAATTGTCAACGGGGAACCCGTTACATTGGGTCCGGTTGTCATGATTGGCGATTCGGAGGCTTACGAGCCCCGCTGCCGCTGCTGCTTCATTCCTCCTCACAAAGTGGAATGCCCGTCATAATGCACTACCTAGCTCCAAAGCCCATATTGGGCTTTTTTTATTGCAATGATATCATCAACATTCCCTTGACCTCCACTGCCATTAAAGAAGCAGGCACAAAAAAGCACCGCTGTATGCGATGCTCTCCAAATCACTTCCCGCTAGTCACGGGAAACAAAATATTTGTTGGTCATGTAATATGCGTCGCCACGTGACGTTTCTACCATACCTTTTTTGGCATCCAGGAATACAATCTCTTTACATTTAGTACAATACCATTTCGTACGCTTATAAGGAGATTCCGTTACATAGGCGGTGCCGCATTTACAATCAATCTTCATTAATAGCTCGGTGGATTTATAAGCACTGGATAGACGTTCCAGGTTATCCTGCTGCTGCGTAGGCATGATCGTCTGTTGATAATCGGATAAATGATTTTGAACCTTGAAGTCTGCAACCAAACCTGCATTTAATCCAAAAAACTCTTTGCCGATCTCCGTTACGAAGCGTCTCTCATTTCTATAACAGTCGAGCCATTCAACAATCTGCTTATTAGACAGTGGAACCGTACCCTTGATACCGCTATTTAAGGTGTAGGTCATGATGTATAAAGTATCGTCTTGTCTTCCTGAGTACATTAGAATCCTCCTTCGAATACATTTGCTAATGTACTACAAAAACGCGCATAAATCAAAATAATGTTGTTCCCTGAGCGCATTTCTTCTTATTAAATGGGAAACATACCTCTTTCGTCAGCCAAGGACTTACAAGTACTGCATACACCTGTAACATTTCCCTGCGGAGCAGCATAATAAACAACACTTTTCACATCTTTCCTGCAAATGGAACAGTAGTTCCTCCTTTCCTTTTTTGGGGTGTAGTCCGATAGCTTCACTACGTTTTGCTGTTGCCGAAACCTTCGTAAGAAGCCCAGCCATTTCATATTCGCTTCACTCTTTCTTGTTCGCCTACCTTGTAGTCGTTTTTTTCTTGACCTGGGAAATTGAGCAACTGTTATGTAAATACGATTCCAAGTTGTGCGTGCCGATCTCATATTTTATTCGACGTTTTGAGTGTTTTTCCTGTTTTAATCTCAGTACATATTAAAAAAAAACCAACGACACCTGTCCTCCGTATTCCGAGAAACAGCTGTCAAGCCGGTTTTTAATTGTATCATTTATAAAATGTGCCTAGTACGTCCAGATCTGATGAACGCTCAATTCGGAACGGGTAGATGAATCCCTGCTTATGTTTAACAAACTTTCGCTCCCACAGATCCAATCCGGATGTGAAGTTATACGCCTGATATATAAATTTGGAACAATAGTTTCGTTCTATGCTGAGAAGGTTTGTTTGCAAACGGTAGTACTTCACCTGTTGATAATGTTCATGCACCCATTCCGCCGCCCGAGATCCCACCTGACGGAGCTTGGAGCGGTACACAATGAAGCGATCTCCTTGATAAAAACGGGTAAGGTACCAGTCCAATGTATCGGCAAAAACGGGCCCGTAAGGGTGCACATGATACACCTTTCCGTCCAGACCAATAATGCCCATATGGCCGGCATAATAAGTTGACTCCGAACTTGGCGTGTACACAATATCCCCTGGCTCAAGTTTCATCGATTTCAATACGCTGAGAGGCAAGTCTCGCTGTTGTTTTTTCACGGCTGCTCGTCTGCGACGTCCCTCGACCAATAAACGATGCAGTGCTCCAGCTGTAGCTAGGTAAACCGCAGACCATTTGATTCGTTTCTTGTTCACCCGATGAAGCAAGCGCTGAATGAACGTAGCATTTTGTTGTCCAGATGTTGAACTTCTTTTCATACACTGCACTCCACTCTTGTCGAAATGTAATTTCTTGCGCAAGCCTTATGACTTGTTTATTTTCAAATAGTGACATCTGTTTGTTATTATCCACATAAGTCTGTTGTAGCTTTTGATTATAGATGGTTTAGAGCTGATCTTCAATTGAAAGCTGTTCTATCTTGTGCAATTCTACCTTCTTCATACCCACATGATGAAAAAAAATAACTCCGGGAAATTCCCGAAGTTATTTTAAGTTCAGATCATCGTTATGACGTAATATTAACTACTCCGCAAAGCCTAGTTCTTTATTTTTTTCTTTGAAGCGACTGTTATGAGAAGAGACATACGCTACTTTCTCGGCTTCCGGATCCATATATAGCTTTGCACTGTTAACGGCAAGAGCTGCATCCGTAAATGTACCCGCGATCAAATATAACTTGCTTCCATAATCTACAAAATCACCAGCGGCAAAAACGCCAGGTATGTTCGTTTGCAATCTTTCGGTCGTGCTCACATGCCATTCACCCAAGTCTAATCCCCAATCACGAATCGGTCCAAAATCACTCTTCATGCCATGATTGACAATCACCGCATCCACTTCAAGCATCTCAGTCTCCCCAGTCTCCATATGTGTAACGGTTACCTGTTCGATCATATCCCCGCTTATGCTGTGTAACTTCTCAATTGCGTATGGTGTCCGCACATCAACTGAGGATTCTTTCATACGCGACACGTTCCGTTCCAGTCCTCCAAAATGATCACGTCGATGTACGACCGTTACCTGCTGAGCCAAGCTCTCCAGCTCATTCGCCCAATCCACAGCGGAGTCTCCCCCACCCGAGATTAACACTCGCTTACCGCGGAAAGGCTCGAGCTCTTGCACCGTATAATGTAGATTGGATACTTCATAGCGGTCTGCGCCTTCAAGCTCCAGTTTCGCCATTTTGTATATCCCGTATCCTATAGCCAAAATGACGGTACGTGTCCAGTGTTGCTCACCTGTAGCGGAAGTTAACAGAATGGTACCATCCGGTTTACGTTCAAATCCTTCAATCTGTTGTTCAAATACAAGTGTCGGTTCAAATGTACGCGCCTGCTGCTCCAACTGTTTAATCAAATCTTCGCACAGGATGGGGGTTACCCCTCCAACATCCCAGATCATCTTTTCCGGGTAAAACAACATCCGTCCTCCCAATCTGTCACGTGCCTCAATTAATTTCGTTTTCATATCTCGCATACCGCTATAAAAAGCAGAGTACATGCCCGCCGGGCCGCCTCCGATAATCGTTACATCATAAAGCTCTAATTCTTGATTCATCTCTATAGGACCCTCCATTCATTCGACTCATAATCATTAACATTTTGATATTGATTCTCATTATCGTTTAAGTCTAATGGAAATTGATTCAATTTACAATGCCTATATCAAATTTGCCTACTGCGTAACCAACCTTATGTGCTCGATTCCCTCATCATTTAGCGCACTCTTGGGGCAGACAACAGTTTATCTACAACAAAATCAAGTTGTTTATTGATGGAATAGATGTCTGAATAATAAAAGAAATCAAAATCAATTTCGATCAGCCGACCTTCTTTTACTGCCGGAATACTGCTCCATATAGGATTATTCGTTAGATTATCTGCCCCTTCATACACAGAGCGGAACACATAGTCACCTATGTATTCTGGAAGAACTTCCATTGAGATCGAAGAGCCCGCGGCGTCCGATACTACATCAATTTTGTTTTGCACTACTTTAGGAGCTTTCATTTCCAGATATTCATAGACCGCCTGAGAACCACGGCCAAATTGCTTACTCTCCACAACGACCATCCCTTTCAGACCGCCTTCAATAATGGAAATGGTTTTATCCAATATACCTGCGTCTGAAAGAGTTTTTTTACTCTCTTTCACTTTGTTGTTGAGATTGTCAATCAAGACTTCAGCTTCCTTCTCTTTGCCAAAAATGCTGGCTATGCTGTGAAGTCGTTCTTCTGTTGTCATTTTCTCATATGGAATATACACCGTTGGTGCAATATCTTTTAAAGTGTCATATGTCTCTTCTGAGGGAACAATAATGAGATCTGGATCAAGGTCAATGACCGCTTCAGGGTTCGGTTCGAACCAGGTACCCAATGAATTCACACCTTCAAGTTCGCTCTTGTAAGCTGCCCCGCTGTACACATCTGAAGTAGCAATTGGCTTAACTCCAAGTGCAACAACATCACCTTGGAGATACAATACAACAACCCGTTTAGGATTTGCTGGAACAACAACATCTCCTTTAACCGTCGAGACAGTGCGTGTTTCATTGTCTTTGTTTGTCTGGCTTCCTGTGTCTGATGACACTGCCGTATTGCTGTTATTGGAACTGGCACCCGTTCCTTCGCCAGCTGCTGGTGTTGTTGCTGTACCTGAGGAGCAGGCTGCAAGAAGCATCGTGATGCTCAATAATGCAACCATAATCATACTTGAACTTGTTTTTTTTCTTTTCATTGGTGTAGACCCTCCGTCTATATATTGATAATGATTCTCATAATCAATATATCCCGACTTCCATCTTCGGCCAATGGACGATTCAGATATTTGCAATGGACGATCTTCTTTTCGTCCCGCTTCTCTCATCTTCCGTTGATATAAGATCGGAGAGATTCCCACATGTTTTTTGAAGATGCGACTAAAATAATACACATCCGAATATCCCACTTCTGCTGCAATTTCACTCAGTGTTGCATCAGATCGTACAAGCAGAGTACGAGCCTTGGCGATCCGAGTCTGAATTAGATAATCAATCGGACTGTAACCCGTTTTTCGTTTAAATTGCATGGAGAAATGACGAGAACTGTAGTTAAATTGTTCAGCCAGAGAATCAAGCGTGACCTGTTCCCTGTAATGGTTCTGTATGTAACGAAGTGTTTGTTTCACCGGATCAACATGTTCTGTTTTGATCTCTTGCTCTGTTAGCTGAACCATCAATTCATGAATGAATTGGTAAAATAAACTTTTCGTATGAAGCAGATCCAGACTACCAGACTGTACCCATGCATTTTCAATCTCATCCAGGTAACGTAACAGTCTAAGCGGACTACTTGGTGTAAATCCATATTGCAAAGAGAACGGTGCAACCTCAGGCTGTGTCAATAACCGCTTTTTGCGATAACTAGGGAAGGCAAGAAATGCTCTGTAATAGAGCAGAAGATATTCGAAATCTTCGTTGGTTTGGATATCCATTGAAGACCCTTTGGCCCCATGAAGCATGTAAAATCGCTCTGCCTTGTATGCTCGTCCATCCAATAGGAGGTCAGCCGACCCTCGAATCGTATATATAAAACCATTTGCCGGAAGTGTGTAGGAACTCAGTTGTTCATCAGCCTCCATAACTATCCGGCGTATATCCAGAACCTTAACAGCGGCAAGATTCCAGCATTTCATCTGATCGTCTAATTGCATCAATTACTCTCCAATCCTAGCCTCAAACGGAACAAAGGCCTTACAAGGTCATCATTCTTCCACACATCCGATAACATATGCGTAGCAGAGTTTCACTATTATACCTTATTATAAATGATAATAATTTTCATTATCAACTGTAATTTTAGAGTGGAATTGGATTTCATCTCATCAAGCATTTGTTACACTTATTTTGGTTCAGAGATCTTCGTAAACCACACGGCCAATTCCTCTGTTTGATCCAATGTTGCAATCGGGTCAAAGTACCACGAACGATCCGGGCTCCAGATAGACACACGATCATTTTTAACCGCATCCAATGAGCTCCAGACCGGTTTGGATTTCAACTCTTCCAGTGTCAGATTATCTGCCGTTAGAATAATGTAGTCACCGGCAAATTCAGGAATCGCTTCCGATGATACTTCAACCAGTTGATCCTTCATTAAAATCTCTTTTTTATCTGCAGGAGGATTCAAACCAAGCGCATTGTAGACTGCCTGACCTCCCCGACCAAAATTATCACCAAAGGCCAACGGTCCCTTATCATAGAACTGCATGACCGACACCTCGGCTGCTGGATCAATTGCCTCACCGACGCGTTTTTTAGCATCTGCAATTCTTGCGTCATAATCGGCTAACCACGCCTCGGATTCTTTTTCTTTATTCAGCACTTCTCCAAAGTAGGCGATCTCCTCATGGGTGTTTTTCAACTCGCCATAAGGAACAACCAAGGTAGGTGCAATTTTACTAAAGGAATCAAATAAATCAGGATTACCTGTCACAATCAAATCTGGTTCAAGTTCCAGCACCTTTTCGAGAGAAATGGTTTCATATTCACCAATATTCTGCACACCCTCAAGTGATTCGATAAAATAAGGATTCTTCAGGTTCATCTCCGGTGTACCCACAGGTTTGATTCCCAGAGCAATCAGGCTTCCCAGGTACAAGTCAACCACAATCCGTTTAGGTTCAGCGGGGATTGTAATATCTCCTTTAACTGTTGAGATTGTACGCGGTTCCGTTTTTTTGCTTGGATTCTCTGCTGTTACTGTCTTCGTTGAACTTGACGTACTATTGCTTCCGGATGCGTCTCCGCTTGAATTACTGGCAACTCCTGTAGAGCAGGCACTTAGCAGTAATGTAAGACTTAGTAGAATACTCAGCAGCATTCCCGTTCTTGTCTGTCTGTTCATATTGATTGACCCTCCATGTTTATATTGATAATGATTATCACCATCAGTATAAACATACCTTCCACTTCCACCTCTGAAAATGTCATTTCGCGCCATGACTGATGTCAGATCAGGCCAATATAGGGGTACTGAGGTCTTTTCTTTGAATTGCAAAGGAGAAAGACCTGTATGTTTCTTGAACATACGTCCCAAATAATATCCATCAGGATAACCGATGCCAGCCGCAATCTCATCCAACGTGGCGTCCGTGTGCAGCAACATCTCTTTGGCTTTGAACAAACGAAACTGAATCAGATAATCAATGGGACTGGTTCCAGTTGACTGCTTGAACTTGCGTGACAAACTTCTTGGGCTGGTGCCAATCATTTCTGCCAAAGTATGAAGCGTAAGTGGCTGGGTGTAGGAAGACTCCACAATTTCAATGACTTTGCTGACCTGATCCGTGATACTTGGATAGCGATTGGATACCCGAGGAATCTGTGATGATACCTGCTCCACAAAGGGATAGAATAAACTCTTGGCCTGAAAGTGCTGAATGGGGTTCTTTTGCTCCCACAAAAAATGCATCTGCTTCAATTGCTCATACAAAAGGGTTGGCATCTCGGGTGTGAAGCCATAGTTCATTTGGAACGGATTGGTACGCTCCATTAATCTTCCCAGATCATTTCTCCCTCCACTAGGCAGGTTTGCTTTGTACATCAAGTAATATAAGTGCAATCCGGATTCGCCTGCTTCTATGATCAACTTACTCCCTTTTCCTCCATGGAGAACATAAAAACGACTCACTTCATACGTTTGGTTGTCAATCGTCACTCCAGCTTCACCCTGAATGGTGAGTACAAAGGTACTAGTTGGAAATTTATATTTCATCTCTTCATATGCCTCTAATTCCATGTAACGGATATCTGTTATACTCACCGCAGCATAGTTCCAAAGGATATAATAATCATTCCACATTTTGCTAACCCATCTCCGTATACATAGATTGTGTCTGTACTCTACTCACTTATTGATAACCATTATCAATTATTATGATGAGATACGCAATACAACCGATGTAAATGAATCCATTCCGACGAGAAAACTATTCAAATATTCCTCTTAAAATCCGATATATGTAAATAGGACCATGATAAAGAGAGGAGGAGAACGAAGATATGAATTCAATCTCATCTTCATCTGCAACCAAAAGTAGTTTCACTCCTTTATTTCTGCATTTTAGTCATGGGTATAGAGGAGATGCTTAAGATTCTGAAGAATCCGTCCTCTACGTTCTCGTACAAATGTATATTTTACTTATAACATGGATGACTGATGGTATCATTTGCACAAATAATGCTGCCGGCAATCGCTTTACAACTTTTTTTGATCCGTGTGACCTCATCAATAATCTGCTCTATGTTTTCATATATTTGCTTCCTGTTGGTAACGACGGCGATGGATACTGACACCAGAGGAATGGGCCGCATCAGCCCGGAACGTCCTTCCCCCAGAACATATTGATTATGCCAATCATGTTCGTTGTAGAACGTCTTTTTCATTTCCTCAAAACCCGAGATGACTTCTTCACTAATCTGTTGGTAATCATGGTGATTCAGGATTGCAATAAAATCATCACCACCGATATGTCCAAGAAAAGCTTCAGGGAAAACAAAAAGCTTGCGAAGCAAGTTAGCTGTCGACTGGATAAGCTGATCCCCCATTTTGAAACCGTAGCTATCATTGTAGGATTTGAATTGATCGAGATCAACGTATAGTACGCTAAAATGGTCCATCTGAATCGCCTGGTATAGCCGTTCGTCTATGATATGGTTTCCTGGAAGTCCTGTCAGCGGGTTCATAAAAATCGCCATTTCAGCCCGCACATCAGCAACAGCAAGCAGTAAACGGCGAATACTCACAGCTCCATAAAAACTTTCCCCTGACGTGACCAGTACAAGATCATATATTTCCCCTTCATCTCGGTCCATTGCTAGAACACTGACATCTGTGATCTGTTCCGAATAATCCAAGACCAGAGCCTGCGTGTTCATCACCAGTTCAACTGGACGTCCCATATACAGGTTATAGCCATACTGGGTGCCAATCTGCTGAAAGAATCGAGGGCGCATCATCAATGACACACCCTTCTCCCCCATAACAGCTATACCTTCCAGACTGGGATTGGACTTGAAAAGATGATAGACGATATCACATTTTGTATCAGATTGTACTACAGGAATTGGTTCAGCAATCTCGCCTATTTGCGTAAACATACTATTCTACTCCTCTGTTCGTAGCCTCTAATCCATACTTTTAAATATATATGTAGGTCTTTGTCAATGGTCACATCGTACCACTTTCTACTTGAAAAAGCGTTAACTGAAGGTAAAAATTTATGAAATATTTCCTTTTTTCTGAATTTTACTATAGGGTGCTCTCTTTATTGTTTAATCTAAAAATTCGGAAACAATCATGCAAAACTAAATTTCATCATGATGATCTATGTTATTTCGTTATGCGAAAATACCGTCATTTATTGGAGTTAAGATATCCAGTAAATGACGGTATTAGTTGGCATATATTACAGAAGTTTATCGGAAATGAACCAATTCAGATATAGGCCTCCAAAATTCATTTGGCTAGAATCGAAACTGAATTCATAAGTTCATTGCCCGATCACTGCTCCGAATCCTTTCAGCTCACTTTATGCTCAATTCTCAGCTTGTCAGCGACCATCGCGATGAATTCCGAGTTTGTCGGTTTCGACTTGCTGATGTTGATCGTATAACCAAACAGGTGGCTGATGCTGTCGATGTTGCCGCGCGTCCATGCCACTTCAATGGCGTGACGGATGGCACGTTCGACGCGGGACGGCGTCGTTTTGAACTTTTCGGCAATGGCCGGATATAGCGTTTTGGTGATAGCTCCCAAAATTTCGATATTGTTGTACACCATTGTAATGGCTTCCCGCAAATACTGATATCCTTTAATATGCGCAGGAACTCCGATTTCATGTATGATCGACGTGATGCTGGCATCCAGATTTTTGTGTTTGCCCATCGGCACGACATTGGACTTGTTCATAAACATGGAGGAAGAAGATGAGCCGCTGCTTGTAGACATTGTCGTTTGTGTTCCAACAAGCTGACGTACACGATTCGCCAGTACTTCCATGTCAAAAGGCTTAAGGATGTAGTAGGAAGCTCCGAGTTGCACAGCACGCTGTGTGATGTTTTCCTGGCCGAATGCGGTGAGCATGATTACTTTAGGTTGCGGGGACAGATTCAGGCCACGCAGACGTTCCAGTACACCGAGTCCATCCAGATGAGGCATGATAATATCCAGAATCAACACATCCGGTACATCCCGAGTTTGTTCCAGTAATTGCAATACTTCTTCGCCGTTGTATGCAATACCGGTTACTTCCATATCTTCCTGCTCGGATATATATTCGGCAAGCAAATTCGTAAATTCACGGTTATCATCGGCCAGCAATACCTCAATTTTTTGCAAAACGGTATCCTCCTTTTAATTAAAACCTCGTCTTTTACAATTTCGTTACATTTCCTTACACGTTAAATTTTCGACACGCCAAGTGAAATTCCTTCTGTCGAAAATTATTTTTCTTTATTTTTTTTTCTTGATCCTTTATAATAAATATTTTATTTCAACAACCGATATAATATGTTTACTTTCGACAAAAAACCTTAAAGCTGTTTATCCAGCTTTAAGGTTTTTTGCTTGATCTTTTTTCATCATCACACCAGCATCCTGTAACATCCATTCGATAAAGCATCCATAACCGGATTTCGGATCATTGACAAAGACATGAGTCACAGCACCAATTAGCTTGCCATCTTGAACAATGGGGCTACCGCTCATCCCTTGCACAATGCCACCCGTCTTATCAATCAACTTCGGATCTGTAATACGAAGTACAAGCCCTTTCGTCGCTGGCTCCGATTGATCAGCAACATGCACAATATCAATAGAGAAACGTTCTACCTGCTGCCCATCCACTACAGTCAGAATTTCAGCCGGTCCTTCCTTCACTTCATGAGAAAAAGCAACGGGGATCCCTTGTGAATACAAACTGTGTTCCGGATTTTGAGACATTTTACCGAAGATGCCAAACGCCGTATTACGCTCGATATTTCCTAAAATTTTGCTTTCTTTGAGGAAATGGGCTCTTTTCTCACCAGGGTCACCCGTTTCACTTTTGGAAATGGATGTTACATTAGACTGCACAATTTGTCCACTGCCCACAACGATGGAAGTTTGAGTATTCATGTCCGTAATGACATGACCTAATGCCCCGTATACGCCTTGATCAGGTGCATAAAAGGTAAGAGTACCTACACCTGCTGCTGAATCTCGAATGTACAATCCGAGCCGCCATGCCTTATCTTCTGCATCATACGCTGGGGTTAACTTGGTTTTTATGGTTTCGTTCCCCCGCTTTAGTACAACATCGATACCTTTATTACGTTTACCTGCGAGTTCCACGGCCTCGGATACACCCGATACACCATCCAGACGTTTACCGTCCATATGGGTAATCAAGTCACCTAATTTGATACCTGCCGCTTCCCCTGGTGATTTTTGTTCATCCGGATTAGAACGAACGAGATGATGCCCCACAACCAGGATACCTGCAGATTTAACTTTGACGCCAATCGTTTGACCCCCGGGAACAACACGCAAATCAGGAATTACGTTTACATTAACGGTTTTGACGGGAATTTTCCCCCATAACTTCAAGGTTAGTTTCGCATGTCCCGTCTGCTGAGGATGAAGATGCAGAGGTTGCTGCCTAGTTACCTTTAACGCAGATTGATGATCCAGTCCCACGATATCCGGCCGATCTACGACAGCGCTTGAAGCGGCTGGTACTGCCAGCCTGACGTCTGCTTGCCTGCCTGCAAAGACCTGCACTTCATCAGGCAAGGAAGCATAACTCTGCATCGGCTGAACAATCTGGCTAAGTACACATAGAAAGAAGGCAAATAAAAGACCTAGCAATTTCTTCCTGAGGGGGGAATTCAATGGCTGTCACACTCCCTTTGCTTCTTTCGCTTGACGAAAGGTGGTCGCCAATTGCGTACCTATAAGATAACCCTGCCCCCAGGCTTTTATTACTGTCAATCATTACGCCAGCCGTCCGTTTCACCCTTTTTTGGCTTCCGCCAGATTCAGCATTTCTTGCGCATGATGCAGTGTTTTTTCTGTAATTTCCACACCACCGAGCATACGTGCCAATTCCTTCACTCGCCCTTCTTGGGAAAGTGATTCCACTTGAGTCATCGTGCGCCCGTCGTAAACATGTTTCTCAATCAAATACTGATGATCAGCCATACAAGCCACTTGTGGCAAGTGTGTAATGGAGAACACCTGGCATGTTGAAGACAGACGATGAAGTTTCTCTGCAATGGATTGTGCTGCCCTACCGCTGACCCCTGTATCCACCTCGTCAAAAATCAATACGGGAATGCGGTCATGACGAGCAAATATGCTCTTCATCGCCAGCATAATTCTGGACAACTCTCCCCCTGAAGCGATTTTCCCCAAAGGTCGAAGAGGCTCACCAGGGTTCGGTGAGATCAGGAATTCCGCATGATCAGCACCTTGGCGACTGAATCGGATGCGACGTCCATTCCATTCAATGCCCTTTGGATCTTCAGCAGGCACAATCTGAACACGCAGTGACGTTCGTTCCATCTGCAGATCCTTGAGCTCACTTTCTACCTGAGCTGCCAGTTCTTCCGCACATTGTTTGCGCACTTTGCTTAACTCTTCAGCCGATTCCATTACAAGCACAAGCAATTTGTCACGCTCGGTGCGAAGCTTTTCCAAGCGCTCATCCTTGTTCTCAAGCTGGTCGGTCTCATGACTGATCTGTTCATAATAGTTCAAAATGAGTTCTACACTGTCTCCATATTTACGTCTTAGTCCAGAAATCAGATTTAATCGCTGCTCTACCTCTTCCAGTCTGCCAGGGTTAAATTCGATTCGTTCCCGATAATCACGCAGTTGAAAGGTGACGTCTTCCAATTGATAAAAAGCAGACTGCAGTTGCTCTACAATCGGCTGTAATCTTTTACTGTCATATCCAGAAATATCTTCAATTTGGGATAACGCAATGCTTATTGCTTCTAATCCGCGTTGTCCACTCAGTAAATCGTATGCACCCGATACACTGTCCATCATTTTCTCGCTATGGGATAGTTTGACCCGTTCTTCGCCAAGTAATTCATCTTCCCCTTGGGTAAGGCCGGCTGCAGCGATCTCTTCCAGTTGAAAACGGTACATGTCAAGCAGTTGGTAAGCCCTCTGGCTTGACTCCTGTAGCGCTCGTAATTCCTTCTCTGCTGCAATGAATTTGCTGTATCGCTCCTGATACCTAGCTTTGAAGGGGCCAATAATATCGGAGCCATACGTATCCAGCAGTCCGAGATGACTTTCTGCACGAAGCAGACTCTGATGCTCATGTTGACCGTGAATATTGATCAGCTTCTCGCCCACTTCGCGTAGCATTGTCAAATTTACAAGCTGTCCATTAATTCGTGATGTACTTTTACCCTGCGTGTTCAATTCACGCCGAATCACCAGATGTTCCTCCGGCTCACAATGAATACCCAGCTGCTCCAGCGTACTCCACACCGGATGACTGGGCTCCATCTCAAACAGCGCTTCCATCTCTGCTTTGTCACATCCGTACCGAATCAGATCTGCCGAACTTCGTCCCCCCGCGATCAAACCAAGAGCATCGATGATAATGGATTTACCTGCACCGGTTTCCCCAGATAATACATGAAATCCCGGATGAAAGACCACATCAACTTCTTCCACCACAGCGAGATTGCGAATTGATAATGTAACTAACATCTGCAAAAACACCTCCGGCTGATTTAAGCAATATATCCCATGATGCGCTCAATGACAGAGACGCTATTATCTTCTGTACGGCAAATAATAAGGATTGTATCATCTCCACAGATCGTGCCCATCACTTCAGTCCACTCAATGTTGTCAAGCAATGCTGCAATAGAGTTCGCTGTTCCCGGTAAACATTTCATTACCACAAGATTGTTGGTGTGATCAATGTGCAGGAAATTATCCACGAGAGCACGCTTGAGCTTTTGAATCGGATTATAGCGCTGATCGGTTGGGAGGGAATATTTATACCGTCCATCATCCATTGGAATTTTGATTAAAAGAAGCTCTTTAATATCCCGCGATACCGTTGCTTGCGTCACCTGAAAACCCGCTTGACGCAATGCTTCAACCAGATCATCCTGGGTCTCTATTTCATTTTGACTAATAATTTCACGAATCTTGATATGTCGTTGTCCTTTCATATATGCCTCCAATTAAAAATGTATTGCAAAGATGCGCTTTAATTTACCGCAATGCTGTATCAAGCCATATTTAATACTTAATATATATTAATCCAGATCCTCTCCATCATACACGTCTTCTTGATAATCCATAAGCCTGATTACCATTATATCGGAATCCTCCAGATCTACATAAAGCAATCCTTCACATCCAGGGTACAATAATAAATAGGAAAGAAAGCGATCTCTTATGGCAGGTCCGCTTCGTTCAAGCGGCTGTCTGCGACGAGAAGTTTTGACCAAATATCGGGCATCCTCCCGTTCAGCAACATAATCAATAAACAACCTGCTGTATAATACGGAATTATCGGCTTCAAAGGCTAAAGGTACTTTCATTTTTCCGCCAATCACGTCATATCCATGTGCCTCAAGTAATGTCAGAGCAGGAGAATCTTGAATGTTCTCATTAAGTCTCAATTCGGCCAAGCTTACCGGAATCGGTCGATTCAGCCAGCTACGAAGCCCGAGAAACAACCATACGATTAAACAGACAGCAAACACACCAATGACGATTGTGTCATATTGACCATCCATTACCGCTCACCTCAAGTGACATATTCGAGATCGAACACCCGTTTTCCTTTGTACCAAAATATCTTTCCAGCGAAAAGAAACTCATCCTATGATGAGTTTCCCGTAAAAGTATGAGCGGCTTCTTTGGCGACCTGCTCTGCAAGTGCATCAAGTGAAGCCTCGTCGTTCTCTAGTTGTGCGGCTTCTGGTGCTTCCAGACGCCAGTGTGCGAGAAATTCAATATTTCCCTCCCCACCCGTAATCGGTGAGAAGGTAAGGCCTCTCAGGTTTAATCCAAGTTGACTCGCAAATTGAAGCATGGTCTGCAATACATCCTTGTGTACCTTCGTGTCTCGGACAACGCCAGATTTACCGACTTTATCTCGCCCGGCCTCAAACTGTGGTTTAATTAGAGCTACAATATCCGCAGGCCGCTGCAGCAGAGCCAGCAGTGGTGGAAGTATAATTCGCAAAGAAATAAAGGATACGTCAATGCTTGCAAAGTTTGGAACAGGACCACTCAGATCGTCAGGTGTGACATAACGGAAATTGGTACGTTCCATTACGGTGACCCGCTCATCATTACGCAGTGACCAGTCCAGTTGATTATACCCCACATCAATGGCGTATACGTGGGATGCACCATGTTGAAGTGCACAATCCGTAAAACCACCCGTGGATGAACCAATATCCAACATAACAAGATCATTCATATTCAGGTTGAAATGACGGATCGCTTTTTCAAGCTTTAATCCACCTCTGCCTACATAAGGATGCACTGAACCTTTTACCTTCAGCTGAGCATCCCTTGGAATTTTCATGCCTGCTTTTTCAATGGGTTCATTATTGGCATATACAAGTCCAGCCATAATCGCAGCCTTTGCCTTCTCACGGCTTTCGTAGTAGCCCTGTTCCACCAGCAGCACATCGATTCGTTCTTTCGGGAGTGACATGTCTTTCTCCTATCCGCTAATCATTCTAATGTTAGGAAGGAAAACGTGTTTTGGACATCCCGTATGAAGATTGAACGGCCATTTTACGCAACTCGGCACTTACATTCTCCACCGTGAGACCAACCTCTTCACGTTGTTCCTTGATACTGCCATGTTCGATAAATCGATCAGGGATGCCCATCAGATGTACATGAACATCATGTATACCTTGTTCAGCATAAAACTCCAATACTGCACTTCCCATGCTGCCTGCCTGCGAGGTTTCTTCAAGCACAATCAGCTTTGTCCCACGGACAGCCAGATCACGCAGCATCTGTTCGTCCAATGGCTTGAGGAAACGAGCATTGATAACTCCGGTATTTATCCCTTCCCGTTTCACCGTATCTGCAACTTCCTCAGCCAGCTGAACCATAGAACCCGAAGCGATAATCGCGTATCCTTCAGCTGGACGGAGCTGTTCCCAAGATCCGATTGGAATCGGAACTAACACATCATCCAATGGTACACCAACCACATTGTTGCGCGGGTAACGATACGCAATTGGACCTTCATTATAATCAAGCGCCGTTTTCATCATATGACGCAATTCATTCTCATCTTTTGGCATCATCAGCACGATATTCGGAATGTGACGCATAAACGCAACATCGTACACCCCTTGATGTGTCTCACCGTCAGGCCCAACAAAACCTGCACGATCAATTGCAAAGATTACATTTGCATTATGACGGCAGATATCGTGCACGATTTGATCATAGGCACGCTGCATGAACGTGGAATATACCGCATAGACCGGTTTTAGCCCTTCCATCGCTAGTGCCGCACACATCGTGGCTGCATGCTGCTCAGCAATCCCAACATCGATCATACGATCCGGAAACTCTTTGCTAAAAGGAATCAGACCCGAACCTGTAGGCATAGCAGGTGTAACTGCAACAATGCGTTTATCCTGTTTGGCAAGTTCGATTAGTGTCTGACCAAACACTTCCGTGTACATCGGTTTACCAACTGCTTTAAGCACTTGACCCGATTCAATTTTATACGGTGAGATGCCGTGCCATTTATGTGAATCGGCTTCAGCAGGCTGATACCCTTTGCCTTTAGTTGTGAGTACATGAACCAAGACAGGACCATCCACATTGTCAGCCTGTTTGAACGCTTCAATGAGTTGTGGGATGTCGTGTCCGTCAATGGGTCCCAAATACGTGAAACCCAGTTCCTCAAAAAGAACACCAGGAACCATCATATATTTGACACTGTCCTTGATCCAGCTCGCTGATTTCGCCAGGCGATCACCAATGGCCGGAATCTTTTTGAGGATTCCTTCTACATCATCTTTCGCTTTCAAATAATGACGATCTGAACGAATTTTGCTTAAATATTTGTGCATGGCTCCCACATTGGGTGCTATGGACATTTCATTATCATTCAGAATCACCATCAGCTTCCGCTGTTCATGACCGATATGGTTCAGCGCTTCAAACGCCATACCACCTGTAAGCGCTCCATCACCGATGATCGCGATAACTTGATTATCCTCGCCTTTTAGATCACGAGCCAGAGCCATCCCCATAGCTGCTGACAATGAAGTGCTACTGTGCCCGGCTTCCCATACGTCATGTTCACTTTCGTTCCGTTTGACAAATCCGCATAATCCATTCTGTTGGCGCAGCGTATCAAACCGATTCATCCGTCCAGTCAAAACTTTATGCACATAAGCCTGGTGCCCTACATCAAAAATCATTTTATCCGTTGGACTATTGTAGCAGTAGTGCAGGGCCACCGTGAGCTCAACCACTCCTAAGTTCGGTGCAAGATGCCCACCTGTTACAGACAGCTTCTCAATCAGAAACTGCCGGATCTCTGCTGACAAAAGAGCAAGATCGTCCTGGGACATCACCTTTAGATCACTGGGTTGTTTAATTTGTGGAAGCAGCACGAGAATCTCCCCGCTTTCCTAGAATGTTTGTTTATTGAATTTATATCATTTATTAAGAGTAATGGATTGAATAACATTGAACCATTATACCATAAAAGAACAAGAATCATAATTCACAGCCCGTTGCATCCGATCATGAGCTATTCGCAATCCCGGTTCATATCCAGATCTGTATTATGTATTCTTGAATCCGTGAAAAATCTTACGTTTGTTGGCATAAAAAGGCCATTACTATCATTACACCGTTGATTTCACATTGAATCAGCCAGCTTCGTTAAATGTTAATGGTCACGACTCATCAAATAATCAGCAATCTCCGTTAAACGTGAAGCATCCGGTAGTTTCGCTCGTTCAAGTGCATCTTTGGCGGATTGCGTGAGGGATTTGACTTTAGCAACCGAGGCTTCCATCCCGATAAAGTATGGATAAGTGACCTTCTGCTGATTCACATCGCTTTGAGTCTTTTTGCCCATTTTCTGCTCGTCACCCGTCAGATCCAAAATATCATCCTGAATCTGGAATGCCAGCCCCAAGTCACGGCCAAATACACGTAGTGCTTCCAACTGCCCTTCTGTAGCCCCGCCGATGCGAGCACCTGCAAGAAGGGAGAAGACAATCAGATCACCTGTTTTATGCAAATGAATGTACTGAAGCTGGGACAGGTCCGTCATTCCCTGCTCCCCTTCCATATCAGCAACTTGACCGCCAACCATACCTCTCGCCCCAGCAAGTTCTGCCAAATCCTGAGTAATGGCTAACAATGCCTCAGCACTTACCCCACTTTGACGACCAGCTTGAACAATGCTGTAGAAAGCATGGGTTAACAGAGCATCACCTGCAAGAATGGCTGTAGCTTCGCCATATACTTTGTGATTCGTTAATTTTCCCCTACGATAATCATCATTATCCATCGCAGGCAGGTCGTCGTGGATCAACGAATACGTGTGAACCATCTCCACGGCGCAGGCTGCCGGCAGCGCAGCTGCGCGCTCCGCGCCGAAGGCTTCCGCCGCAGCAACGACCAGGAGTGGACGAAGCCGTTTACCGCCGGCCATTAAGGAATACTGCATTGATTCCGTTAGCGTACGCGGCACATCCCAATGTTCAGGAAGGATATGCTTTAATGCTTCGGTAACTTCAGCAGTAATCTCCTGAAGATAAGTTTCGAATGATGCACGATTACTCATTGATCTCACCGCTCTCATCATCTGCCGTGCCAAAAGGCTTCTTGCGAAGCTCTCCATCTTCTTCTACGATCATCTCGATCTTACGTTCCACTTGTTCCAGCTTCAGGCCGCATAATTGGGAAAGTTTCATTCCGCGCTGAAACAAATCAATCGCTTGCTCCAGAGGAACATCCCCATGCTCCAGTTGACCTACGATGTCTTCCAGTGCCGCCATTGCTTCTTCAAAATTCAGTTCCGGTTCATTCGCCATGGATGTTGTTCTCCTCCTTCATTCCCCAGACCTGACAGTCCAACTGTCCGTCCGCTAATTTGATCTTCACAGAGTCACCCGGCTGTACATCATTGATGGATTTGATCAACCGCTGCTCCTGCTCATCGTAAACGAGACTATAACCACGAGACATCACTTTCAGTGGGCTAAGTGCATCGAGGTGCCTTACCAGTGACTTCCACTGTTGCTGTTTGCTGCGTGTTATCGATCTCATCGCAAGTTCAAGCTGCTTGCGCGCTGCTGAATTGTCCCGACGAGCTGTATTCACCTGCTCTCTAGGATTAAAACGCTGCAAAGCCGCTCGCAACCGTTCTTGCTTTTCTCCCGTCCATCTCATGCGAGCATCCACACTTCGCTGCAAGCGTTGATGCAGCATATCCAGACGTTCCGTGTGCTGCATCAACGTTCTTCGCGGATGCACCAGTACTGGAGAACGCTGGAGACGAGTTAACCGTTCACGATGATATACAGCACGTTGCTTTAGACTGTTTTGTAACTGACGCTGTCTCCGCGCAATCTGTTCCAACAACTCTGCACGATTAGGTACAGCGAGTTCCGCTGCCGCTGTTGGCGTTGCAGCACGCAAATCGGCAGCAAAGTCTGCAATGGTGAAGTCAGTTTCATGACCAACTGCAGAAATTACCGGAATTGTTGAAGCAGCAATTGCCCGAGCAACAATCTCTTCATTAAAAGCCCACAGTTCTTCCAGTGAACCACCGCCTCGACCAACGATCAGCACATCTGCTTCATGCATATGATTAAGATTGTTAATCGCTTTGACGATAGATGGAGCTGCCCCCTTGCCTTGAACAAGTACAGGGTACAACACCACTTTGGCCGAAGGATACCTACGGTGAAGTGTTATCATGATGTCACGAACCGCAGCTCCTGTAGGAGAAGTTACAACACCTATGGTTTGTGGGTAACGTGGGATAGGCCTTTTCCGAGTAGGAGAGAACAACCCTTCGTCCTCCAGTTTCTTTTTCAGCTGTTCATATGCCAGATACAAACTTCCTATACCGTCGGGTTGCATATGTGTCGCATAAAATTGATACTGCCCGTCTCGTTCATAGACAGAAACATTACCACGCGCAATGACCCTTGCACCCTCCTTGGGTACAAAGGGTAAACGCTGATTATGAGACGCAAACATGATGGATTTAATCCGGCTATCCTTGTCTTTTAACGTAAAATACATGTGGCCGCTGGAGTGATGCGTGAAATTGGAAATCTCTCCGCGCAGCCAGACGTCCGACAGAACCTGATCAGATTCCAGTTTCATCCGGATGTATCGGTTCAGGTCTTTTATAGAATAGATCTTCTGATCTGCCACAGACAAATACCTAGGCCAATCCGTGAGCGCGCTTTGCCGCGATCAAAGTGTTCTGCATCAGCATCGTAATGGTCATTGGGCCAACACCGCCAGGAACTGGTGTGATCGGGCCAGAGACTTCTTTTACACTTTCAAAGTCTACATCACCTGCGAGTTTACCGTTCTCCAGACGATTCATGCCGACATCGATGACAACTGCGCCCGGTTTAACATAATCCGCATCCACAAAATTAGCACGACCAATCGCTACGACAAGAATATCCGCCTGACGTGTAATTCCTTTCATATTCGCCGTACGGGAATGACACATTGTCACGGTTGCATTTTCACGCTGTAGCAGCAAGGATACCGGTTTCCCTACAATGTTACTGCGACCGATAACAACTGCGTGTTTACCGGACATTTCTATTCCAGTGCGTTTAATCAGTTCGATGACACCTGCAGGAGTACATGGCAACAAACTGTCATCACCGATAACCAGATTTCCTACATTAACGGGGTGAAAACCATCTACGTCTTTCTCTACAGCAATCGCATCGATGACCGCTTTTTCTTCAATGTGACCTGGCAGTGGAAGCTGCACCAGAATACCATGAATTGACTTTTGATTATTCAGCTTGTCCACAAGTGCAAGCAAATCAGCTTGAGACGTACCTGCATCCAGACGATGCACTTCGGAATAAAATCCGAGATCATGACATGCCTTTTCTTTATTACGTACATAAACTTGAGAAGCCGGATCTTCACCGACGAGCACAACAGCCAGACCAGGTGTTACCCCCTGTTCGCTAAGCTGTTTAACTTCTGCGGTCATGCTTGCGCGGAGCTCTTGGGATACTTCTTTACCGTTAATAATAGATGCTGTCATTGTACTCTCTCCCTTATATGAACATATATTAGATAAAACGATCTAGATAGATCCTTACTGAAAATCTGGGCTGTTCTAAGCTTCTCTATTCGGGACGTTCCCTTAGGATAGTTTTTGCTTAATACTGTCGACTTCCTGAATCATGCGACCAAGAACACCGTTAACGAATTTGCCAGACTCATCTGTGCCAAAATATTTAGACAACTCGATCGCTTCATTGACCGAAACTTTGGCTGGAATATCATCACGGAACACCATCTCATATGTGGACAAACGCAAAATTTGGCGGTCTACACGTGACAACCGGCTCAGCTGCCAGCCTTTCAAATAATCCACGAGCAAACCATCAATCGCTTCCTTATGAGTCCACGCACCTTGCACCATTTCGGTAACGTAACTGCGCATTTTATCTTCATCACGGATTTCAACTTCCGTTTCATTCTCCTCAGCTGCTTCATTAATCAGCATGTTCACCGCTTCAGCTGCGCTTACTTCGTTCATTTCCATCTGATACAGACTTTGTACTGCGATTTCCCTTGCCAAACGTCTTTTCATGTCCTGCCTCCTGCAGCGCTCTATTCAGAGCGTCATCATGCTTATTTTAAATTCAAGGAACCACTTCGTAACCCTATACATACAGGATACCCACGGAACTCTCTGATATTGCGATCTCTTTTCACAAAAAAACCTGCAAAACGTTTCCTCCGAAAATCGGGCAACTCAAACTACAGTTCTATTTTCGGAAGAAACATATTGCAGGGTTCTGATAGGTTTATTTAAACGGACGCCAGCGATCTCCAAGCCATTGTCGTAATTCCCCCCAGGGAATAAACGAGCCTAGCTTCGCATCGCTTCGTCTGCCAAATGTATACCCGATGAACACCAAGAGTGCAAAGAACAACATATCCCAAAAACCGATCCATACATAAAGAAATCCTAATAAGATACCAAAGGCAACGCCAAGAATGCGTCCCTTGTAGCTATCCCAAATCTCTTTCCACAACATCAGTGAAACTCACCTCATTCCACGCGACTCTTGTAGTTAGGCGACTGGGTCACATTAGCGATATACACTGTTACAAAAGAAACCGGAATCCCTGTGATCTCTTGAACATGATCATGTATCGCCTTTTGCAGATCCGTGGTCAGCGCCGGGATCGGTGTCTCTCCATCCACAACGGCCCGAATCTTAATCTCCAGTCCTGACTCAACCACGCGGATGCGCGCTTTGACGTCACGTACTCCACGAAAACGGGAAGTTGCCTTCAGACAGAGGTTTTCAATTGTCTCCATCGAAATCTGCACATCCCCGAACTCGGTACGTTGATCCACAGACGGCAACGAGCCGCGCTCACGCCGAATCGAGATGTAGAAAAAACGTAAACTCAGGACAAACAAAATGGCAGCTGCAACAATCGAAGCAACAATGACATTTTGTTCCTGCTGGTAATTCAATTCGTATGGCAGCACACCGCTAATCAGTAAGATGACAGCTGCCGATATTGCTCCTACGCTTATGCTGTATATAAACAACAGAAGCCGATCCAGTATTTTAGCCACGAACTGCACAGCCTCCCTTGCTCACTCACATTGCCTAACTGCTGAATAGCGTAAAATTGATCAACATGTCCATACCAAGTGCATAAAGAAAGACCCGTCCAAGACGGGATAACCCCCGACAGAAGTGCCGGGGGAAATCTGTCTTTTTATTTTACACGTTGCGTGTTCAGGTCGATCTCTTCCACTTTTTCAGCACTCTTGAACTGAACGTCATGGATGTGAACATTCACTTCATTCACGTTAAGTCCTGTCATATTCTCAATGGAGCGCTTCACGTTTTGTTGGATTTCAGTAGCAACCTGTGGCAGACGGTATCCATATTCAATAATAACGGAAACGTCCACTGCTGCTTCACGTTGACCTACTTCAACCTTAACCCCTTTTGAAAGGTTTTTACGGCCGAGGAGTTCTGCGAATCCACCAGCGAATCCACCGCTCATACCTGCTACTCCTTTGACTTCCACTGTTGCAAGTCCAGCAATAACTTCAATAACTTCAGGTGCGATCTGGATTTCACCGATATCCGTACGTTCAAATTCTGTCGGTAGTGTACTCATAATGTTCAACACACCTTTCGCGAGATAAGTTTGCGGCCATCCGTCAGGGCGCCGGTTCATTTTCATAAACACTCAGAACCCTTCCGGTCCGGCTTTACCGGAACTCCTGCAACCATCCGCTGGTGTGCGGGCTTATCCGATGCAGGAGACATGCGCTCTTATTATTACATACTATATCATTTGGGCTGGTTTATGACAAACAAGCCCAATATGACTGTTAAATCTCGTTTTCCTCGAGAAATTTAATATCAAAATCCCCGCGAATAAACGTTGGATGCTCCAGAAGTTTCTGATGGAACGGAATCGTTGTGGAAATACCTTCAATCGCAAACTCTGCCAAAGCACGTTTCATTTTAGCGATCGCTTCATCACGAGTTGCACCCCAAACGATCAATTTTGCAATCATGGAGTCATAAAATGGTGAGATTGTGTAACCAGGGTAGGCTGCGCTGTCCACACGAACCCCTGGACCACCAGGTGCAAGGTAAAAACCGATCTTGCCTGGTGCAGGCATAAAGTTACGGTCAGGATCTTCAGCATTAATCCGGCATTCAATCGACCATCCGTTAATAACTACGTCCTCCTGACGGAAAGAGAGCGGGTTCCCTTCGGCAACAGAGATCATTTCACGGATCAGATCCACGCCAGTCACCATTTCGGTTACCGGATGCTCAACCTGAATACGTGTGTTCATCTCCATAAAGTAGAACTCGCCATTAGGACTAAGCAGGAACTCAAGTGTACCCGCTCCAGAGTAATTCACAGCAAGGGCAGCCCGGACAGCAGCTTCACCCATCAGCGTACGCACTTCTTCGTTAATCACAGGGCAAGGTGCTTCCTCAACGAGCTTCTGACGACGGCGCTGAACCGAACAGTCTCGCTCGCCAAGATGTACTGCATTGCCGTGCTTGTCAGCCATAATTTGAATCTCGACATGTTTCATGCCGGTCAGGAATTTTTCCAGATAAACACCGGCATTACCGAATGCTTTCTGAGCCTCCTGCTGTGCAGCCGTGATCTGTTTCACCAACTGCTCTTCGTCTTCAGCGATCCGAATTCCTTTACCACCGCCGCCAGCGGTAGCTTTGATAATGACAGGATAACCGATATCACGGCCGATCAAAATCGCTTCTTCCGTTGTTTCTACAAGGCCGTCTGATCCAGGGATAACAGGTACGCCTGCATCCTTCATGGTCTGCTTGGCAACAGCCTTGTCACCCATTTTCGTGATGGCTTCTGGTGAAGGACCAATAAATGTAATGTTACAGGAATCACAGATTTCCGCAAAATCAGCATTCTCGGCCAAAAAGCCATATCCCGGATGGATAGCATCACATTCCGTCAATGTGGCTACACTCATCAAGTTGGTAAAGTTAAGGTAACTGTCCTTCGACAGTGTTGGTCCGATACAGTAAGCTTCGTCTGCCAAACGGACATGCAAGGAATCCTTGTCCGCTTCCGAGTAAACGGCCACTGTAGATATGCCAACCTCGCGGCAGGCACGAATAATGCGCACAGCGATTTCACCACGATTGGCAATCAATATTTTATGAAATTTCATTTCGTTATTGTCCTCCTTCGAAGCTCATGGGGCTGATGTTAAACCGTAATACCGTTATTCCGGTTTAACCAGGAACAGAGGTTGTCCATACTCGACAAGCTGTCCATTTTCAACCAGTACTTCAACGATTTCTCCCTTGATATCCGCATCAAGCTCGTTCATCAGCTTCATGGCTTCGATGATGCATACCGTTGTTTTCTCAACAACTTTGTCACCCGCGCTCACAAAAGGACCCGCTTCCGGAGAGGAAGCTCTGTAAAATGTACCTACCATCGGAGATACAATTTTATGTAAATGACTTGTTGTATCAGCTTGTGGAGCAGCCTCACTCACAACTGCAGCGGCAGGTTGTACCTGCGGAGCAGCAATCATTTGCGGTTGTACGGCAGTAGCCTGTACGAACTCCGTTTTACCCGGTTTGCGGATCGATAAACGCGATCCTTCATTTTCAATTTCCAATTCCTGAACGGAACTTTCATCAACCAATTTGATCAGTTCTTTAATTTCACTCAATTTAAACATTTCCATTATTCACTCCTTCGGCATCATGCCAGTCTCACTAGGACGGTCATATGGCTTTTAGTATTATATCATAATCATTAAAAATGGAAAGAGCCCGAGAGTCGAACTGGCTCCCTGGGCTTCTTTATCACATTTCCACTTACTGTTCTGTGACATATTGCACGCTAATTTTGTTCTGTGATACAGCCAGTTCCTTCATGACCAGATCCACAATGGAAACCGCCTGTTTAACGTCCAGTTTATCACTCAGAACAACCACTTTATACTTATCAGCTTCCTCCTCAACGATGGCATTTGCATACTGTTGAGAGAGTGTCTCTTCAATACTTGTAATTTTGGCTTCTTTATCTTCAAGCGCACGTAGCTGTTCTGTCGCTTTTGCATTTTCTTCCGGCGTTTTACTCAAATCACCTGCAATGGTCATCAATTCCTCATATTTGCGATTGTTGCTCTCTTCACGTTGCCACTGGTAGTTTTGGAACTGGCTGCTTGCCGATACAGTGGTATTTTGCTGTTCCATCTCTTTGAGCACTTCCTCATCTGTTTTGGAAGCCTTACCTTCTGTTTTCCCTTCGGTTTCTGGTGTGGTAGCTGCTCCTTTTTCCGCACTATCTTCAGTCTTTTTATCCACTTCCCCTTCTTTTGTGCCTGGTTCAGTGGCAGGTGTTTTTTCGGTATTACCTGATTCCTGTCCCTTCGCTCCCGTTGCATTTTCAGCTGGATTGGCTACACCCGAATCACCAGTTACTTCTCCGCTATTCACAACTTCGTTGATAACCAAGCCTTCTGTTGGATCAAGAATACCAGCGGTTTCCTTCGCCTCTCCCGATTTCATACTGTCCACTTGCTGACTGTCAGCAACAGGGGGATTAACAGGACCTGAATCTTCAGTAAACAGATAATATGCAGACAAGATAACCATCAGACTCAGCATGGAGACAAGCCATATCGTTTGACGTTTGTTATTCATTTAGAATATCCTCCTCAAAATAGGTTGATTCTGACCAATCTATTTCATGTAATTTGTAGATGAATGCTTCAATCCTGTTTGCGCGGAACGACCGAGATCCGGTACGCTGCTACGTTCAAACCTTTTTCAACAGCATCTGTTATCAGGTCTTTCACAACCTTGTTCTCTGCACCTCTCGCCACAACGAGCACTCCGCGGATTTGCGGTTTGAGCTTTTTGGTGACAATGGGCGTCTGGTCTCCTGACAATTCATACGTGATGATTTCTCCGTCGCGGGTATACTGCGTCATATGCCTTTTTCCACCATTAGCATCCGTCTCTTCAGTAAGCTGTTGTGAATCTTTGACGTTTCGCTGTACAACCAGCTCTTCCGTGGAATCCACAGTAACCATTACATCAACGGTGCCTACGCCAACGATATTTTCCAGGACTCCTTTGATCTTGTCTTCAAAAGCAATTTCGATCGCCTGAAAAGGGTTCTCTTCAAGCAAATCATTCTGGATGGTCGATATGGAGCTTGCTTGTTCAGGGGGTTCTCGCCCGATGTTTTCAGAATCAATTTTTTTGACGTTAACAAAGGAATTAAACAGCATGATGCCCACACCGATCAGTCCCAGAATAATTAGCCATCGTAAGGTTTGACTGCGCTTCGCACCACCTTCACCACCGCCCAGCAAGGTTTCCAGCTTTTTAAACCATTGTTTCATCGGATCCCCTCCTTCTCAGAGCACTTCTGCATTTTTCGTATCGGTCACTCGTACTTGGCTTGCATCAACTTTCCATTTCTCTTTAAGCAACGTGATGATCTGTACTGCGTGTTCAGACCGTGAAACACCTGCTTGCTGTGCATTAGAATCTTCACTATTGTTACGGTTAACAGGTCTTTCGATTGATTGTTTAGACGGTGTTTGCCCTATGCTTGATTGTTCACTGTTTGAATCAATCTGCACATTGGCAATTTCGATCGGCTCGACCTGGATCTCTTGATCACCGGGCTTAGTCTCATCTTGCACTGAGGAATCTTTCGTTTCTGGCATCGGGCTGCTACTCACAGGTTCTGCTCCTTCTGTATCAAGCCCTGAACCGACGCTCTTACCTGCCAGCTTCACCTCAACATGCTGAATGACAGGCAACTCAACTGAAGTGGTCATTTCGGAATCCATTTCTTGTTTCTTCATTGCAAGTTGCACCTCAACAGACTGAACTTTCGCGCCGGTCATTTCTTCAATCTGCCCTTTCATGGTGCTTGCCACTTCCTTGGCTGTCCACTTCAAGGACTGCTGTTGTTCGCTCGCTTGCATTTTCTTCCCCTGAGCGAGAATCTGTTCTAGCGTTGCTTGACCGTCTGTTGGGGCATCCATGGCTGTCATAGCTCGTTTCAATTCGCCTATCGGATCACTTCGTAGCAGTCTAGTGATGGGGGATAACAGGGTCAGCAGGATGAGAAGGCTCAGCACAAGCTTGACGTACCGTTCCATAGAGCGATTTGGAAGCAGCATATCTACAAACGTTGCAAGTAAAACGATCATGATCAGATCCTGCAGCCAGCTGCTCAGCCACCCCATCCTCTTCAGCCCCTTTCCCAATCGGTAGGCATTTAACGCATCATGACGGTCAAATTACCTGCGGTGAGCAGAATTGTAATCGCCAGGAAAAACATGAGCCCGACCGCAGCCAGTGCAGCAAATACATAAATCATGCTTTTGCCAATCGCTTGCAAGCAATCTACGATCGGAGTCTCCCCAAGTGGCTGCATAATCGCACCAGTCACGTTGTATATCAAGGCCAGTGCAAGAATTTTGATGGCCGGGAATGCACAGAGAAACAAAATTATAATCACACCGGTCAGCCCGATCGCATTTTTGACAAGCAGTGATGCTGTGATGACTGTATCTGTTGCGTCTGCAAATGTCCTGCCTACTACAGGTACAAAGTTTCCTGCAATGTATTTGGCTGCCTTCAGACTGACACCATCGGCAACCGACCCTGAGGCCCCTTGTACTGAAATGACACCCAGAAACATCGTCAGTAAAATGCCTAGCAAGGCTACACTAATGTTGCGTAACAGATCTGCCATTTGTGTCAATTTGTATTTATCAGAGAGTGAACTAACCAGATGCAGCACAGCTGAGAAAAAGAGCAGCGGGAAAACCAACAGATGGATCAGTGTACTAACAAGATGAATCATAAAAATGATCAATGGGTGAGTCACCGAAACGGTGACAACATTGCCCATCGAAGCAAGCAGTGTGAACAAAAGTGGAACCATCGCCATCATAAAGTTGATCATGCTGGATATGGCATCTTTTGCATACCCAATCGCCACGCTGAAGCTGTTGATCGCAATGATAATAATGACCAGATAACAGATCGAATAAGCAATCTTGCTAATATTGTTTTTTTCAAATGCGGTTTGCAGTGTTTCCAGAATCATGCTTAGCACCGTTAACATGACGATCGTGACTAGAAGTTTGCCATTATATAAAATCTCGTGTAGCGTAAACGTGCCAATCGCAGAGAATACCGACTTCAGACTGAATCCTTCATTCCCGGGAATCAGCATGTCCATGAAGGATGGTGTTTTCCCTTCCGGAAAAAAACCGCCGTATTGCTTCATCAGCTGATCCCAATATTTCTCCACCTGATCTTTCGGAAGCTGATCGGCCTGCTGCTGCATCCACTCGTTTGAAGGTGTACTTGCCGCGACCTGTCCAATTAGACCAACCATTAAACAAACCATCAGCATAATCATGAGGCGCCAGCGCGGCTTGTCATGCAAAGATTTCATCTGTTATCCGCACGCCCTTTCTACACCGGCATCAGTTTCATGACGGTTTCGATAATAATGCTGATGATTGGAATAGCAAGTACAAGAATCAACACTTTGCCAGCAAGTTCAATCTTGGATGCGATACTCTCTTGCCCTGCATCCCTGACAATCTGAGCGCCAAATTCAGCAATGTAAGCAATGCCTATAATCTTCAGTACTGTTTTCAGATAGATGCTTTCCATTCCAGAATTTTCGGCAAGACGTTTCAGCACTTCGATGACTGCACCAATCTTGCCAATTAGCAACATAAAGATTACTACTCCGGTCGCTGCCGCAATCAGAAAGGCAAACATCGGCTTTTGTTCTTTAATAACTAAAATCAATACAGTTGCAATGAGTGCCAGACCAACAACTTGAATAATCTCCACGGGTCACCACCATCCGGCTTTATGACCGTTTTCATTGAAAAAGAAATATGGATTTAATCTCTTGCAGCAGGCTGTCCAGCATTCGGACGACCATGAACAGTACAACGACAAATCCGATTACGGTCACCCAGTGAGCCATATCTTCCTTTCCCATTTGTTTCAGCACCGTATGAATCATCGCTATAATGATTCCAATGCCCGCAATTTGAAAGATTGCGTTCACTTCTAGATTCATGACCTTGGCACCTCGCTATCCCGGCTATTTCAGAAGATCAGAATGACGATTAACGCTCCGACAAGCATCCCCAGGCTGCGGCTCATACGTTCGTACCTTACTTGATCGGCCTGTGCGCGGGATTCCTCATGCATAAGTTGCTGAATGGCTAAAGAAATATGTTTCGTCTGATCCTGACGATCACTGGTGCCAAGGCTGAAACTCAACTGCAGCATAACTTCCCGCTCGTCTGACTTCATGGCAGATCTTCCCCACACCTCTTCTACACCCGCCTGAAGACTCTCCCGGGCCGTAAGGCCGTGTGGAGGTTCCATCTGTGCAGCTGCGTGTAAAAAAAGGCTTCTTATCGGGTCTTTGGTCTGAGCTCCCATCTTGCTCATCGCATCTGGGAGCGGCGTTAACCCATAATTGATTTCTGTCATCAACCGCTGCAGCGCAGCAATCAATTCTCGCAACTGCCTTGGTCGCAATGCATATTGCCTAGCTTTGTAAAAGCCGGCGAGTGTGCTCGCTAACATAATCAGCACCGCACCAAGCATATTAACCAAAGGCTTCACCTCCAGCTCCGGCTTGCTGGAGCCCTCTCATCTTGCCGTCTGCAAGCTGGAAGCTCATGCCTCGGCTCGTCCTCTTTAGTTGTACATAGCGCTGAAACATTTGCTCAGCAATCAGTGTTCTCAAGGCGGGTCTTGCAGATAGTTCAGACAAGTCCCGTCCATGCGCAGTGGCAATAATTGAAACACCGGCATGCAGAGCTTCCATAACAGCTTCGGCATCCTCCGGCCGACCGATCTCGTCCACTATTAGCACATCAGGTGACATGGAACGAAGCATCATCATCATCCCTTCAGCCTTTGGACACCCATCCATCACGTCAGTGCGTGGACCTACATCAAAACCAGGGACGCCTCTGTAACTTCCAGCAATTTCAGAACGTTCATCCACAATTCCAACTTTCAGACGTGGGCGTATCCCCTGTCTTAGTTCGCCGCCGCTGGACAGATGATTGCCGTTGCTGATCTGTCTTGCCAAATCTCGCAGTAACGTTGTTTTGCCCTGTTGTGGCGGAGATAGAATCAGCGTATGCAGCACCTGTCCACTCTTCATATCGAGCAAATATGGAAGAATCGGATCAGCAATTCCCTGTACTTCGCGGGCGACACGGACATTAAAGCCGTTGATGTCCCGTAAATATTCTACACGCCCTCCGCTGAGTACCGTCCGGCCAGCAAGTCCGATTCGGTGCCCTCCGGGGATCGTGATGAATCCCTTTCTCAGTTCTTCTTCCAAGGTATAGAGCGAGTGATTGCTTATCAGATCAAGCAGTCTGTGCGTCACTTCTTTTTGAGGAATATACGCTTCCTCAGGTTTTCCTGTTGGTACGCCTTCTGATGTAAGGAAGTGATAATTGTTCCCTGCATTGATTTCCAAGGGCCTGCCTTCTCGAATTCGAACTTCTTCCACCTGTTCCAATAGAGCGGGCGGCATTCTGCCAAGGATGGTTCGGATGGGTTCCGGAAAAAGATCCCTCCATTTCACTTTCATGTGTAAGCTCCTCCAACTTTGTAATTCATCATGATTGCATCTCTGATCTTGTTCATATCTCAAGTTTATGCCTGTACATTCATTTTATGACGCTGAAATCTATCATTTTTCCACGATGAGGCTTGAGATTCAAAATTCATAGACATCCTTGTTCTAGGCACCCGTCTAGGCATAGATGCATATAGTGCTTGCAGATAGAATGGACTGTTCCGGTTGAGAAGCAGATGCATCGATACCTGGGAACAGAAAGGAGTTGTGGGGCGTGCGTGTCGACGTTGTAGGTAATGTAAATGAAGTACGTACTATAGATATTGAGGGTCGGAGTGTGGTGGTCATTGATGTTTTGCAAACAACAAGTACAATTGTGACCGCCCTGGCTCATCATGCTGCAGGTGTCATTGCTACAGAGACTGTTCCCCAAGCCAAGCAGTTGGAGGTGCGAAACAGCATTCGAGGCGGAGAACGTTTTGACAAAAAAATAACCGGATTCGAGGCGGGAAATTCCCCCTATGAATATATGAGTGGCGACATTGCACACAAAATCATCATCCTGACCACGACAGACGGTACAAGAGCTTTGATCAAGGCGTCCAAAGCAAGACATATTCTCGCCGGTTCCTTCTTAAATGTAAAAGCTGTTGCTACTGCTCTTATTGAATTGCAACGGGACATCCTGTTATTGTGTGCAGGAGAACAAGATGATTTTGCATTGGAGGATGGCTTATGTGCGGGATGCATTATAGAAGAATTGTATCGTCAGACCCATTCTTCGCTGCAGCTAAACGATCTTGGCATCATTCTTCACCAGGCTGTATCACAATGTCAGGATCGAATAACGGATTTGGTTCGAACATCATCCAGTGCACGAAGGCTTGATAAGCTGGGGAGAATGCATGATGTCAACTACTGTTCGCAGTTAAATCTATTGGATTGTGTGCCAGAGATGAGGGAAGGAAATGAGTTGAAACCTTACCGGAAATTACGAGGAGGTCATATGTGCAAACAGCTGTAGATACAATAAAAAGAGGTGTACTGCTGCGCTGTTGGCAACGGTACACCTCTTCCAATTCGACTGTATTTATATGTTATCTGCGAACTTCCGGCCCACCGATTACGGCTTGCTCAGCCGTATCCAGATCATACGCTGTGTGAAGAGCTTTAATCACATCATGAAGCTTCTCTCCATCAATAACGCATGACACCTTGATCTCAGACGTGCTGACCATCTTGATGCTTACACCTTCACCAGAGATTACCTTGAACATTTTGGCAGCCACACCTGGATGGCTCACCATACCTGCACCAACAATGGAGATTTTAACCAGATTCTCTTCGGAGGTGACTTCGCGATAAGGTAAACGGCTGTGCAGACCTTCAATAACACGAAGTGCTTTCTCACGATCAGACAGTGCAACCGAGAAGGAGAAGTCCGCTTTGCCATCCTGTACACCGCTCTGAACGATAATATCCACATCCAGTTGCTCGGAAGCCAGTTCACCAAATACTTCGGCAAGAACACCCGGAACATCCGGCACACCTAAAATACTAATCCGTGCTACGTTTTTGTCATACGCAATTCCGCTTACCACTACCCCTTGTTCCATTGCTGCTTCCTCCTTCACAACCGTTCCTTCATTATGGTTAAAGCTTGATCTTACAATCAGAGGTACACCGGAATGCTTCGCGTACTCTACAGCACGAGGATGCAACACCGCCGCCCCCAAATTCGCAAGTTCCAGCATTTCGTCATAGGATATTTCTTTCAGTTTGCGTGCCACTTTGACGATCCTCGGATCTGTGGAATAGATCCCGTCCACATCCGTATAGATCTCACAAGCGTCCGCTTGAATGGCAGCTGCAAGCGCAACTGCTGTTGTATCCGAACCACCGCGGCCCAGAGTAGTGATCTCGCCGTCTTCCGTCATCCCTTGGAAACCGGCAACAATAACGATGTTGCCTTCAGCGAGCGCAGCATTAACACGCTCAGGACGGATATCCTGAATTCGAGCTTTGCCATGCACCGCCTCGGTTCTGAATCCCGCTTGCCACCCTGTAAAGGATACCGCTTTGCGTCCAAGTGCCTGAATGGCCATAGACAATAAGGAGATTGAAATCTGTTCTCCTGTCGTTAACAACATATCCATTTCACGAGAAGGCAGATCGCTGTTTAGCAGCTTCGCCTGATCAATCAAATCATCTGTAGTATCCCCCATGGCCGAAACCACAACGACACATTGATGTCCTTCATCCGCTTTTTCCACAACACGTCCGGCTACACGCTTCATGCGTTCTGTATCTCCGACCGAGCTGCCCCCAAATTTCATGACGTACAATGACAACGCAAATCCACTCCCTACCTTGTGCAGTATGCATCAATTGATATCTTTCGTCATTATTCTCTACGAGAAATGACTTTAACCCAGTATATTACGAAAGCGCCTCTTAGGCTAATCTTTTTTCAAAAAAACCCTTTGCCACATGCATGGCAAAGGGTTTTCATTCGTGCTTTCAAGCTTACAGCAAGTGAAATTACGCCCGGGAAGAGTATTTACCTTCACGAGTATCGATCAGAAGCACATCGCCTTCATTGATGAACAAAGGAACTTGTACATTCAGACCTGTTTCCACTTTCGCGTTTTTCGTAGCGCCTTGTGCTGTGTTACCTTTAACGCCTGGCTCTGTTTCAATAACTTTCAGCTCAACGCTTGTAGGCAGGTCGATACCCAGGATTTCACCTTGGTAACTAACGATTTTCACGTTCATGTTTTCTTTCAGGAAGTTCAATTCCCACTCCAGTTGATCGCTAGTCAGCGTGAATTGATCGTATGTTTCGTTATCCATAAACGTGTGCTCTGTACCACTTGCATACAAATAAGATACACCGCGGTTTTCGATAATCGCACGGCCAATCGTCTCACCTGCACGGAACGTTTTTTCAACTGTGTTACCGTTACGAAGGTTTTTTAATTTGGAACGTACAAAAGCTGCGCCTTTACCTGGTTTTACGTGTTGGAAATCAAGAACGGTATAGATATCATTGTCTACTTGCACGGTCAAACCTGTTTTAAAATCGTTAACTGAAATCACAAAAAATCCCTCCTGATATAAGTAAAAAGTGTTTGGGTATTCTAGCCAATAACGGTGAACTTTTTGTCCGATTTCGTAAGAATATGGATACCTGTTTCGGTAATCACAACGTCATCTTCAATCCGTACGCCGCCAAGTCCATCAATATAAATCCCCGGTTCAACCGTAACCACCATACCCGGTTTCAATACATCATCGCTAAGCTTGGACAAACGAGGAGATTCATGGACTTCCATACCCAGGCCGTGGCCTGTACTGTGTCCAAACTGTTCTCCATATCCATAACCTGCAATGATATCCCGAGCAAGTGCATCCGCTTCCCGTCCGGTCATACCTGGTTTCAGGTTCTCCAGCGTATGTAACTGTGCTTCCAGTACGATGTCATAAATCTTGCGTAGCTCAGGAACAGGGTTGCCTGTTGCAATCGTACGTGTCAGATCGGAACAGTATCCGTCCAGCAACGCACCGAAGTCAAACGTAATCAGTTCGTCCTGTCCGATCACTTTGCTGCTTGCTACACCATGAGGCATCGCAGAACGTTCTCCTGAAGCAACAATCGTGTCAAAGGAAGAGCTGGTCGCTCCATGCTTTCGCATGAAGAATTCCATTTCCAGATCCACTTCACGTTCGGTCATACCCGGCTTCGCAAATTGCAAAACGTGGCTGAATGTGGCATCTGCCAAATCTGCGGCTCGCTGCATCACCGCAATTTCGTCAGCATCCTTGAACATCCGAAGTTGCTCAACAATACCGGTTACTGCTGTAAGTTTAACCGATTGCAACGATTCCGCATAGGAAGCATGCGTACCAAATGTGACGGAATCCTGTTCGAAGCCAACTTCGCTGATGTTAGCTGCTACCAGCAAATCACGTACAGAATCCATCGGTTTTACACCGTGCTCCACAACGTTGAAACCTTTGGCTTGTGAGGATGCCTGTGCCATATAACGGAAATCAGTAAGCAAATAAGCTTCCTGCTCTGTGATAAGCACATATCCCGCCGAGCCTGTAAATCCCGTCATATAACGACGGTTAATCGGGTTTGTAATCAGCATTGCTTTGAGTTCACGCACAGCCATCGCCTCGCGTAACTTGTGTACTCTTTTGTTTTCCATCGGTAACCCTTCTTTCTCTCACATTCCCGGGTTCCCGGCTCAGGTTTGTTTGTCCAGATGACGCACGAGAGCCAGCAATCCCAGTTCATAGCTTACTTCACCAAATCCGGCAATCTGCCCGATTGTTTCCGCTGCAAGTACTGAATGATGTCTGAACGCTTCGCGTGCATGAATGTTGGATAGATGAACCTCCACGGTAGGAACTTTAACGGCATTGATTGCATCACGTATAGCATAGCTGTAATGTGTAAACGCTCCGGCATTCAGCATGATACCCTCTGCCTCACCCATTGCGGCATGAATGCGGTCAATAATGTCCCCTTCGTGGTTGGATTGATAAAAAGCGATGGAGACTCCCAGTTCTTCAGCCTGTCTGCGAATTTTGTCTTCAATATCCTTCAGACTAAGCGTTCCATAGATACCTGGTTCACGAACACCAAGCATATTCAGGTTCGGGCCATTGATCACAATAATTCGTTTCATCGCTGCTCCACCCTCTCTGCAAATAACCATCTGCTATTTTAACACAGCCATTACCGGATTGAGAAGCTTTTTTGCGTCTAGGCTCCTGCGCTCTCGGGCTCACGTTTCCGTTCGTCGGTATACTCCATCGCTACAGTGTATCCTATGAACAGCCCCCAAAGAAGGAAGAAACATATTTCTGTGAAAATTGAATCCCATGTCAAACGGTTCAGCGGTTTCATCATACCCAGTTTGGGGCCAAGCAGGATAAAGAGGATAATCCACCACACGATCCCGTATACCATGCCAGGGAACGGCCCTTTTAATTTTCGGATGGTAAAGGTATATAACAGCGAAGCAAAGATGGAAAACACGATAAAACATAGCCAACCTGTTAGATGACCTGCCGGAGTATAGATATATTTATGTTTGAAGAACGGCTCTGCCAGAAAACCGACAGGTACTACGGTAAAATGCAGCAGATGGAACAGCCAATGAATACCGCCCCAGATCAAACCGGCAAAGAACCCCAACTCCAGTGCAAAGGAAAATCGATTTGTATAATAGTGCGCCTCCCCCTGCTTCGGTGCGGAGCGCCGCTTGATCTCTTTATCGTCACGCTCTTGCGAGTGTTGACTATGTTTATGCTGATCTGATTTTTCTTCGTGGCTACTATTCGTGGTTACTTCCTCATGGTTATGATTGTTCATCACTAACGTCCCCTTCTTCGCAAGATGATCTCGCAGGCATGCCAGATATTTTCTCACAGTTCTAGGCCGTAGTATGTTCAAAACAGGACAATCTTAACAGCTTCTCTTGCAGATTGGTCTCTAAACTAGAAATTGCTCTCCAAATTCGATACAATAAGGATATTAAACTGCCTTTCACTGTAAAGGCTTAGAACAGAATAGGAAGGTGAATAATTTGCCTCAACAATCCAAGCCTGTCAGCTACGGGGGGCAAGCCGTTATCGAAGGTGTAATGTTCGGCGGTAAACACGTCAATGTTACGGCTGTTCGCAGAAAAGACGGCGAAATTACGTATCTGGAAGTTCCCAAGCAAGACAAGACCTGGGTCATGAAATTGCGGCGGATTCCTTTATTGCGCGGAATTGTCAGCATTATAGATTCAAGTGTCAAAGGCAGCAAACATCTTAACTACTCTGCTGACGCTTATGCTGATGATGAACTGGAACCGGAAGAAAAAGCCAAACAACAAGAGAAACAAGGGTCCGGATGGAGCCTTAGCATGATAATTGGTGTGACGGCTGTCGCCATCCTGTCCTTCCTTTTCGGCAAAATTGTGTTGACGCTGCTTCCTGTTGTGATCGAGGACTTCTTATTTAAAAATGTATTCGACAATCAATTCTTGCATAATGTATTGGAAGGTGTCATCAAACTGATCTTGTTACTCGCCTATCTCTGGTTGATCTCGCAGACACCGATGATCAAACGTTTGTTTCAATACCATGGAGCAGAGCATAAAGTCATTAGTGCATATGAGGCTGGAGAGAAGTTGACGCCAGAAAATGTTCAGAAGTACAGCAGATTGCATTACCGTTGTGGAAGTAGCTTTATCATGTTGACCGTTATTATCGGTATATTCCTGTACTCTGTGTTCACATATGATAATTTATGGGAACGGATGGGACAGCGTCTGCTCTTGCTGCCAGTCGTGCTGGGCGTTTCGTTCGAACTGCTCAAGATCACGAATTCGCTTCGTGATATTCCTGTCCTTCGTTATTTGGGATATCCGGGCCTGTGGCTGCAACTACTTACAACGAAAGAACCTACGAACGCTCAGGTAGAAGTATCCATTGCATCGTTTAACCGCATGCTCGAACTGGATGCCAAGCTTGCCAACGTTTCGTCCACATCTGAAGTTCCTGTAGCCACATTTGATCCTGTGAAAGGGTGAATGATATGAATAAGCAGGCCATTGTTTTCTGGGTAGTCGTGGTGCTGGCTTCTTTTGGAATCATCAGTTTTTTGACTAGAGCCTCATTGTCCAGTATTCTCATCCCTCTGATTGTATTCGGTGTGGTGTTCCTGCTGTACAAATATCCACCTGCCCGTTGGTCACGAAAAGCCAAAACACCGAAGATTAAACCTTCGGCTAAAACGATGGCTAAAGTGAATGCACAGCATCATGCCAATGCCAGAAAAAGCAGTTCGTCTAAGAAACGCAAGGACTATCCTTTCCAGGTGATTCAAGGCCAAAAAGGGAAAAACAACGACGAGGACATTCCGAAGTATCACTAATTTGTCATCGTACTGCTGGGTCTGTTCCAGATTAACGGTAAAAACAAAACCCAAAAAGCAATTCTCCTCAGCAAAGGAGAATTGCTTTTTTAGTCTTTATACAGGAACCAGCGGCGGTGCATCCGCCTGTTTCTTGCGAAGTTCTTTGCGCTGCTTCTCCAATTGTTCGTTATAAATCTTCGTATTCCATGTGTTGAAAAACTCCAGACCAGAGGCGACGCCAGACCGATATAAGTTTGTACTGTCCTGAACGGAAAGATTAAACTGGGTCGGTTTAATGCCAAGCGTAGGAATCTTAACTGTACGAAACCGGTTGATCTGTTCAATGTAACGCTCATCGTGAGCAGTCAGCATCGTCTCTACAAGCGCTTGCAGCATGGTGAGTGGCCCTTTGATCCGCGTCGGCTCCACTTCGGTTTTACCTACCATTTTGAAACCAACCACTGGTATAATCTCTCGCCCTGACTCCGCACGTTCTCCATCAAACAACCAAAGCGGAAAATTACTAAGCAGCCCCCCGTCCACGACATACACAAACTGATCCTGAAAGGCTAATCCCTTGGACATGATCGGTGATTTCCGGATGATAACCGGATCAAAAAAATAGGGAATACTGCAGCTCATCCGTACCGCCTTGGCCACCTCAAGCTTTGTTGGTTCGATCCCAAAGCGCCGAATATCATCGGGCAGAACAAGAATGTTGCCGTTAGTAATGTCAGAAGCTGTAATCAGCAGCTTACCGGGTGGCAAATCAGCGAAGGTTCGTATTCCTTTTTGCGCCAGCATCTTGCTTATCCATGATTCCAGCGCTTCTCCCGAATATAGACCTTTTTTCAAAAACAGCCTTGCTGCCGGGCCGATCCAACGTGTATTAAATATAGGTGATCGTTGTAATAGCGAAGCAAACGGTGTGCTCTCAATAATCACTTTCATCTCTTCAGCCCGATATCCGGCAGCCAGAAGGGCAGCAACAATCGAACCGGATGATGTACCGGCAACCCGATTAAATTGCATTCCGCAGTCCTGCGCTCCCTGTACAGCCCCTGCAAGTGAGATTCCCTTCACGCCCCCACCCTCAAATACTCCGTTAATTAACATACCAAAAACCCCCGTTCTCCAGGCAGCCATGCTTGCTACTGCCACTGTATGAGAAAAGGGGTTGGTCATATAACTATATGATGTGATGAATAAGAAAATGTTTATACGGAAACGTTAGCGTGTGACACTACATTCCATAGTAAGCTTTCAGCCGATCGATCAAGCCCAGCGGGTTTTTGGTAAGATACTGGGAACTGAAATATATATCTCCACCAATGGATGGATACTTCTTATTGTAGGTCAATTGATCAATGATCTCTTGGGATGTCTGCCATCCAATCTCTGGCGTCCCCAGTTTATAAGGAGCGTGGCCGATGTACAATTTTACATTGGTATTCGCTACCTCATTAACCCACCAATCCACGACTTTATCGTATCTTGCAGCGCTCAAGGTCATGCTCCAGTACACTTGAGGTGCAACGTAGTCGATCCAGCCCTGTTTGATCCACATCCGGACATCTGCATTCATGCTGTCATAGGCCGTTACGCCTGCTTTGGTGTCCGACCCAGTGATATCATTTGCTTTGTTACGCCATACACCAAAAGGACTGATACCGTACTCTACATTAGCTTTCACTTGATGAATACTCTGTCCGAGTTGCTGAACAAACTGATTAATGTTGTCACGGCGCCAAGCTGCGCGATCTGTTGTATTTAACGTGTTATACATTTTGTAGGCAGCATCATCATTGAAGGTCACATTGGAAGGATAGAAGTAATCGTCCAAATGTACGCCATCCACATTATATTTATTTACAACTTCCATAATGGTATCCATAATGTGCTGTCTTGCTTCCGGTATACCTGGATTAATATATAGTTTGCCTGATGCATTTACAATCCACTCTGGATTAATCTTGGAAATATGGTTGGCAGCCAGATTAGACGTTGTTGCCGAGTTGGTTGCCCGGAATGGATTGAACCAAGCATGGAATTTGAACCCGCGCTTGTGTGCTTCATCAATCATAAAAGCTAGTGGGTCGTAGCCGGGATCTTTACCCTGCGTTCCTGTCAGAACACTATTCCAAGGCGCAAGATTGGAAGGATAAATGGCGTCTGCATTTGCTCTAACTTGTACAAATACAGCATTGATGCCCATGTCCTTCAATTGATCCAACTCGCTCGTATACTCCTGCTTCTGTTTCTCTATGTTGCCTTTCGCGCCAGAAGATGGCCAATCGCCATTGACCGTCGAAATCCAGGCTCCGCGCATCTCATCGGTTGCTGGCGTAACAACCCCTCCCGGCTCTGATKGTGTTGCTGGTGTTGGTTCAGGTGTTGGTATAGTCGCCTCTCCAGTATACAAATCAATAGTCTGAGCAGCCTGATTCCAGTTCACTTGAATCCCGAGATTCTCACTTACAAAACGAATGGGAACCATGACGCGTCCCTGTTTTAGTTGCACTGACGCATCCAAATTAACCACGGTGTTGTCAACATTCGCTTGTTGTCGTCCACTCGTCATCGTTATAATCGAATCCGATTTCTGAATCGTCACCGTCCGGGTTACCTGGGACCATAACACAGAAGCACCCAATCCTTCACTAATGACACGCAACGGAACCATCGTTACGTTCACCTTAGGCAATATATAAGGCGAAACATCCGATTCCAAACGCTGACCATCCAGAAAAATAGAGATCTCTTTTGTAGCAGCTGCTTGAGCAGTCAGTCCCGTTGTCTGCAGACCTAATACAAAAATCAGCAGAAGCAATAAACCTTTACGCAATCTCATCAATACAATCCTCCTACATCATTAAAATTTGCGGTAAATTCTACTAGTTTAATAGACGCTTGAAATACCGGTTTAGTTGCGAAATTGACCAGATTTTGGGCAGATTAAAATTTCAAAAAATAAAAAAGCTCCTTGCCATACCATTGGCAAAAAGCTTCTTTTAGTTCGTTACCTTATGAATTCAAAGTTCAAGATTCCGTGTTACTCATGATATCCTGAAGGTTTTTGAGATCTTGCAGGCGACTCTCATCCTGACGGAAATATTCCACCAGGGATTCTATACAAGTAATGGAATCCCAGCTCAAATGATGTTCAATGCCTTCCACATCATTGTAAATGTTCTCTTCCTGCACACCGATGGTGGTTAAAAACTGCTCCAGCAGATGATGGCGCTCCATTAATCGTTTGCCCATCTTTTTTCCTTTTGGCGTCAATACCAGCCCTCGGTACTTCTCATAGATCAGGTACTCGTCCTTGTCCAGCTTTTGGATCATCTTCGTCACGGATGAAGGATGCACTTCCAGTCCTTCAGCTATATCAGACACACGAGCATAGCCCTTTTCATCAATCAATTTGTATATACGCTCCAAATAGTCTTCCATACTGGGCGTTGGCATCTGCTTCCCTCTCTTCTCTCTGACCGGTTCTACGTACCTGGTCCCTATCTTCTAATGATACATGTTATCAATATGCATTGGCAAGTCCTACCCATTTCGGTTCATGTCTGTACACAAGGATTTGGCAGGCGTGACTTTCCTTCAGACGAGGCAAACTAAGGACAGTTTCGTACTGAAAGGAGTGATTCTGTGAGCACAAGCGTTGCCCAGCCCCCTGTTCGTAGAGCAAAGGGTACTAAACCCTTTATTCCCGATTTGGTGTATTTTGAACCCGGTGCGCTTGAATATGAAAAAGGTAAACGGATAATGGAATGGGTCACATCCCAAGACATCCCTTATCAGATGACCACTTCGCACAATCGAATCACAAACCTGCCCGGGGAGACGGAACAGGAGAAATACCGAATTGCCAAACGGACTCTCGTTGTTGGTGTACGCAAAACACTTAAGTTTGACCAGTCCAAACCTTCAGCAGAGTATGCGATTCCCATCTCCACAGGTTGTATGGGGCATTGTCACTATTGTTATCTTCAAACCACCCTCGGTGCCAAACCTTATGTTCGTGTGTATGTAAACACGGAAGAGATTATTGAGGCTGCCAAAGGATATATCGAGGAACGAAAACCTGAAATCACCCGTTTTGAAGCAGCTTGTACATCCGATCCCGTCGGCCTGGAACATATCACGGAGAACTTGAGTGATCTCATTCGTTTTATGGCTGATGAGGAATACGGCCGTCTTCGCTTTGTTACGAAATATCATCATGTCGATCCACTTCTGGGCATCAAGCATAATGGTCACACGCGTATCCGCTTTAGTGTCAATTCGGACTATGTCATCAAAAACTTCGAACCTGCCACCTCTCGCTTTGAAGAGCGAATTGAAGCTGCGGGTAAAATTGCCCGTGCCGGTTATCCGCTTGGTTTCATCATCGCTCCAATCATGTGGTATGATGGCTGGCAAGAAGGTTATGCGGAGTTACTTCAAAAGCTCGCTGATACATTGCCTGAAGAAGCGACCAAGGATCTCACTTTTGAAATGATCCAGCATCGTTTCACCAAAACGGCCAAAGCCACTATTGAGAAGCGATATCCCAAAACAAAGCTTGAGATGGATATTGAGAAGCGGAAAATGAAATGGGGTCGTTGGGGCCAATATAAATACGTCTATAAAGATGATCAGCAAGATGCCCTGCGCGAGTTCATTACAGAACGCATTTTTGAACATTTCCCGTTAGCCAACATTGATTATTTCACTTAAAATCTAGAGCAATGATCAGTCCCGTTTTGTAAAAAGTTCAATTCAAATTAATTTACGTATCTTCCTATAGGTTCAGATCAAAAAGCAGGTTGCATGTTCCAGTACTTTTCTGGTTCATACTCCCTGCTTTGTTTGGTGTAATTTATTTTGCATAATTTGAAGTTAATTCGAAGTTCTCACGTTAAATTGATCATCCATTCTGGAGTAATCTGCTGCAGCCAAATTGTAATTTGGGTCATCTGATCGGTGAACAGCAAGATGCCCATTAACAACATTAATGCTCCGCCAATCTTCATCATGATATTTGAATACCGCAGAATCCAACGTGTAGATCCGATGAAAAAAGCCAGAACGAAGAATGGTAGCGCAAATCCAATGGTATAACCTGTGATTAGTTTAAGCCAAGTTGAGGGTTCACTCGCAGCCATCGCAATAATAGCTGTAAGGATTGGTCCAATACAAGGCGACCACCCAGCTGAAAAACCGATACCGAAAATAAATGAACCGAGATAACCGGCTGGTTTCCATTTCATATCAAGTTTACGTTCTTTCATCAAAAACTGTGGTTTGAAAATGCCTAATAAAAACAGGCCCATCAACATAATCAAAATCGCTGACAATTGACGAATCAAATCACGATTATCATTAAAGAACTGACCAAACAATCCGGCACCAAGACCAAGTGAATAAAATACAGCAGAGAAACCGAGAATAAACGCCAGTGTATGGGTTAGTGTCTTCAAGCGCACCTCACGCTGATTACGATCATCCTTCAACTGTTGCACGGTCATTCCTGTGATGTACGAGAGGTATGAAGGATACAGCGGAAGACAACATGGTGAAATAAAAGAAGCGAGGCCGGCAACGAATGCCAGCCAAACATTAACATCAGGCATGAAGCAATGTCTCCCTTCCCTTGGGCTCACTTGCTTATTAATATTTAGTCATTAGTATGTCAGGCACGGAATCCTTTTTTGGCAATCATCGTTAGAATCAACATGCCAATTAACAGCAGTACAATTGTGGCTCCTGGCGCCAGATTCCAGATCCCCGCAGTAACCAGCCCAATCACAACAGCTATCTCTCCGATTACTACCGACAGAATAATCGCTGATTTGAAGCTTCGAGCCATGAGCAGGCTAACAGCTACAGGAATAGTCAACAATGCAGATACGAGCAAAGCTCCTACGATCTTGATCGCCGTACTAATCACCAGTGCTGTCATCACTGTAATTAACATGTTCAGCATTTTGACTGGCAAACCTGTGACTGCAGCTGCATCTTCCTCAAAGCTCAGCAGGAAAAACTCTTTATGTAAGAAGGCAACCACAATAACAACGATTAATGTCACGATACCAACCAGCTTAAGGTCCGTTGCATCCAGCGTATAGATGCTGCCGAACAAATAACTCATAACATCGGCGTTATACCCTTTTCCCAGTGTGAAAAACAGCGAAGCCAGAGCTACGCCTCCAGACATAATAATAGCGATGGACAACTCCGCATAAGTCTTATATGCCTTACGCAGCTTTTCAATGGCAAACGATGCGAGTACCGCAAAAATCAAACCTACCCCGATCGGATACACCTCGATTAGAAAACCAAGCGCTACTCCCGCGATTGTCACATGTGACAACGTGTCTCCGATCATCGACAGTCTGCGCAGTACGAGAAACACTCCAATCAGCGGTGCAGTAATGCCGATAAGTAATCCCCCTGCCAGGGCACGCTGAAAAAAATCACTCCATAATATTTCCAAAACAAACACGACTCCTTCGGCCTCGTTAATCTAATGGTCCACAAACATAACTAGCGAACCTGTGCGGTAGTATGCTGCAGGTTAGTCTCTGCACAATCCTCGATTTCATGTGAATGACGCACATGGAAATGAATCTTGCCATTGGTGAGGGCAGCTTCCGCGCCTAGATAACTCTCCATTCGGTCCATATCGTGAGACACCATCAGGAACGTCATCCGATGATGTTCATGCATGTGGGTAATCAGTTCAAAAAAACTGGCTTGTGACTCCGCATCAATCCCTACGGTAGGTTCATCCAGGATCAATAGATCCGGGTGATTAATTAACGCACGAGCCAAAAAGACCCGTTGTTGCTGACCGCCCGACAGTTGTCCAATACGTTTATGCGCTATATCCTCAATTCGCATCACCTGCATCGCATCAATGCACTGCTGTTGGCCTTGACGAGAGATACGGCGGAACATGTTCTTGTTGTTATATAAGCCAGACATGACAACTTCACGAACAGTCGCCGGGAACAGCGGATTAAACGCATTTTTTTGCGGCACGTATCCGATCCGGTTCCAGTCCTTGAATCTGCGAATCGACTGTCCGAACAACTTGATATCTCCTTGTGCAGGAGGCAAAAGTCCTACCAGCATGCGAAGCAACGTAGTTTTTCCCGCTCCGTTCGAACCGATAATACCTACAAAATCCCGCTGCTGAACCATAAAATTGAGATTTTGAATCACACGCTGATCCCCGTAGGAAAAAGACAAATTCTCAATCTCGATAATCGGATCATGACATAATGGCATGATTTGCTGCATGGCAAAGCCGCCCTTCATAATAAATAAAAATACGTAAATATACTGCTAGGCCGTGTCTGAAAACTCTGAAGAAAGCAAGGTTTCAAGACACGTCCTAAACATTCCAAAAGTCTTCGCCGATGGACAGCAAAGACTTCTGGACATTGACCTTCATTCTTCTTATTTTAATGCGATCAGCAGATTTTGCAAATTTTTCTCCATCAGGGTGAAATAATCATCTTTGTTGTTCACCTGTTCCTGAGTCAGTCCTTCCACTGGGTTGAGTACCATCGTTTCTACCCCTGCTTCACTAGCCAGTGTTTTAGCTAATTTGTCCGACACCAGCTCTTCAAAGAAAATATACTTGATACCTTCATCTTTGACCAGTTTAGCCAGTTTCACAATATCCTGTCCTGTTGGTTCTGCATCCGGCGACAGTCCCATGATAGCATGTTGCTTCAAGCCATAATCGCGTGCAAGATAACCGAACGCTTGGTGTGATACTACAATTTCCTTGTTTGCTACGGTTGCCAATTCATTCGTGAAACGCTGATCCAGTGCCTCCAGCTTGGTGCGTAGCTCCTCATAACGTTGCTCGTAACCTGCTTTATGTTCAGAATCAACTTCGACTAAACTGTTCTTGATATTTTCCGCCATGATCATTGCTGATTTGGGGCTAACCCATGTATGAGGATCGATGTGATGGTCAGCTACCTGTTCCTCATTGCCACTCTCGTCTGCATGATCGTCGGCATGTTCATCCTCATGCTCTTCACCATGTCCGTGACCATCGTCCCCTTCTGCTGCTAACAACTTGACACCTTCGCTGACTGCAACTGATTTTACTTTTGTATCACTGTTCAGTGATTTCAAAAAGTTTGGCACCCATCCCTCCAGACCTGCACCATTGTACAGAAAAAGCTGTGCCTTGGATGTATTCACGATATCTTGGCTCTTCGGTGTCCAGTCATGCGGCTCTACTCCTGTAGGCAGCAGGTTGATGACATTAGCATCCTCTCCGCCAATCGCCGCAGTAAACGCATATACCGGGTAAAATGTCGTCACTACATTAACTTTACCTTCAACAATTTTGGCTGTATTCTCGCTGTTCTGCCCACATGCAGACAGTACAAGCAGACTAAGTATAAGCAGACCGCTCCAAAGTAGCTTCATTGTACTCCGTTTTCCAAGTTTGCTGGATCGATCTAATCGTGCAAGTCTCTTCTTTTGAATAAAAGTCATATATGATTCACTCCGCATCTCTTAATCGTAAACATTACTGAAAGAATTATAGGTAACATACCCCCAATTGTCAAGGCTCATGTCCCATTCATTCTTTCCCGAAGTACGGAGTTCATAACAATATATGCTTGTTCGCCTATTATCAGATCTATTTTAAGCATAAAAAAGCGGTCCGAATTACTTCGGACCACCCTTGGTTCAAACTTGTGACAATCTCTGCACGATTGATCATGCTTATTGTATTGTGTTGCTTATGGAATCTGTTTATTTTACTTGTGCGCCGTTAGGCATGCTGTCTGGTACGGTAGCCAAGGTTAACTGATCCCCATGAGAAGCTGCCAGGATCATACCTTGAGACAGCTCTCCACGCAGTTTTACTGGTTTAAGATTGGTCACACAGATGACTTTACGTCCAACCATCTCTTCTGGCGAATAAAACTTGGCGATACCAGATACAACCTGACGTTGCTCATAACCAAGATCCAATTGTAGCTTGAGCAACTTATCTGCCTTTTTAACAGGCTCACAAGCGATAACTTGTGCCACACGTAGCTCAACTTTGGCAAAATCATCAATACCAATCTCTTCCTTGCCTTCAGGTGCAGTTACAGGCTCTACTGCAGCCGAAGCTTCCGATCCTGCTTCTGGCTGACTCATATCGGGCTGTGCAGCCTTTTGTCCACCTGTCATCGCTTCAGAGATATAAGCAATCTCCTGTTCAGCATCCAGACGCGGGAAGATCGGCTCACCTTTGTGCAATGCGTTGCCTGCAGGAACGATACCCCATTGTTTCGCTGAATCCCAAGCCGTCAGCTCACCTTCTTGGATACCCAGCTGTTCCCAAATTTTGCGCGGCGCACGAGTCAGGAACGGTTGCAACAGAATGGAAGCAATTCGCAAGCTTTCGATCAGATGGGACATCACGGATGCCAGCTCATCCCGTTTCGCTTCATCACGTGCCAGAGCCCATGGCTGTGTTTCGTCAATATATTTGTTACTGCGGCTAACAAATTGACTGATGGCCGTAAGCGCTACAGAGAACTGCAGGTTCTCCATCGCCTGCTCCACTTTTTCCACCGTTGCATGTCCTGCTTCTTCCAGCGAAGCATCAAATTCCGTTACATTGGAAGCAAACGCAGGAGCTTTGCCTTCAAAGTACTTGTCAACCATCGCTACGGTACGGTTCAGCAGGTTACCCAGGTCGTTCGCCAGATCGGAGTTCACACGCTCTACGAAGCTTTCCGGTGTAAATGTACCATCCGAACCAAACGGCACTTCACGCAGCAAATAGTAACGAAGGGAATCCAGACCGTAACGATCGATAAGGGTTACCGGATCTACCACATTCCCTTTGGATTTGGACATTTTACCATCTTTCATCAGCAACCAGCCATGAGCAAATACTTTTTTCGGCAAAGGCAGATCCAGCGCCATCAGCATGATTGGCCAGTAAATCGTATGGAAACGAACTATCTCTTTACCCACCAGATGAACATCCGCAGGCCAGAACTTGTCATACAATGAAGCATCCGAAGAACCGTAGCCCAGTGCTGTAATGTAGTTGGACAACGCGTCAATCCATACGTAAACGACATGTTTCGGATCGCCTTTAACTTTGACACCCCACTCAAAGGTTGTACGCGATACAGCCAAATCCTCAAGACCCGGCTTGATGAAGTTGTTGATCATCTCATTTTTACGGGATTCCGGTTGAATAAAACCAGGATTCTCTTCATAATATTTCAGCAAACGATCAGCGTATTTACTCATGCGGAGAAAGTATGATTCTTCTTTGACGAGTTCCACTGGATGACCGCTGTCTGGACTTTTAGCCGCGATAATCTCGCCTTGTTCATTCTTTTCTACATCCACCAGCTGCGTTTCGGTGTAATAGGTTTCATCCGGTATGCTGTACCAGCCTTCGTACTCACCTTTATAAATATCTCCCTGCTTCAGCAAACGATCAAAGATATCTTGTACAACTGTTTTGTGACGTTCGTCGGTTGTGCGAATGAAATCATCATTGGAGATGTCCAGCTTGTTCCACAGTTCTTTAATGCCTGCGACAATCTCATCAACAAAGGCCTGTGGAGACAAACCTTTCTCCTGAGCTTTACGCTCAATCTTCTGGCCATGTTCATCAGTGCCTGTCAGATAACGCACCTCGTATCCACGCAAACGTTTGTAACGAGACATCGCATCACCTGCTACCGTTGTGTACGCATGCCCAATGTGTAGCTTGTCGCTTGGATAATAAATCGGTGTTGTCAAATAAAATGTTTTTTGATCTGTCATGAATGACTTCTCCTCCTTCAATTGTTCTCATGAATACATGCAATAGTTTGAATGGCTACTTGTTCCTGATATCTGAAAATGAACACAAAAAAACTCCCGCCCTGTATGGGACGAGAGTATCTCTCACGTGTTACCACCCAAATTCCCCGCATTTTTCGCAAAACGCAGGCTCTGCCGGTCCTTCGACCGTCCATTAACGCTGGATCACGCCTCAGGCTTACGACAATAGCGACAAGTCGCTGATTGCACGCTCGAAAGAGGTTCCTCCGGGACCATCTTCCATCCTCCTCCCAGACCGGTTCTCAGCTTCTCCGGCTCTCTGCACTGGGGGTGTGTCTGTACTTATCCCTTCACTGGAAAATCATATACAAAAAATATACTGAAATGYAGACCTTGTTGTCAAGTATACTGCCGAATAGAGCCAAGTTTCTGGGTTACAGCTACCTGCTCCTTAACACATTAATCAGCAAAAATGAACATAAAGCTCTTCTACACATTACGAGTCGGATATCACTACATTTTTCTCCACCTTTGGTGGAACCAAATCCACACCGCCCGGATGAAACGGATGACATTTGGCAATACGTTTCGCCGCTAGAAGCGAACCTTTGAGTGCACCATGCACATCAATAGCTTCCATCGCATACGCCGAACACGTAGGATAGAATCGGCATGTCGGCGGTTTTAATGGAGAGATATAATTGCGGTACACCCGGATCGGAGCTTGCACGATTCTACGTGAAAGTTTCATATTTAGTTCTTCCCATGGCTGTGCACATGCTGCTGTGCAGTTGCCTTTTTGGCTGGGGCATGTTCGGCACAATCCTTGCAGTATCCGAACACTTCAAACTTGTGATCCACGACCTGAAATTGCTCGGGAGCATCAGCAAGTTGCATTGGACAAAAAACGATCGGGTAGGTCTTCTGACACTTCAGGCAGATCATATGATGATGATGGTGGCCTTCACTGCAATGCGCTCTGAATTTCACTCCATCTTCGAAGATCACTTGCTCCAGAACACCTAGTTCCTGCATCACGCGCAAGTTCCGGTACACCGTGTCAAAGCTTAATCCGCTGTAAGTCTTACCCATATATTCGTAGACGTCCTTGGGTGTAAGATACCCCGGAGATTCGGCAAATAACCGTGCAAGTGTCTTGCGTTGGTCGGTTATACGAAGTCCCTGTGAGGACATGGTCGTTATAATTTCTTCTGTCGACAGCATGATTTAAAGCACCTCCTGTCATACATTACTGCATTTTTCATCATGCGACATTTTTTTGGCAAAAGCCAAAGCTTATGCTCTTTTGGTATACCTCTAATAATGCATGAAATGAAGATCATAGTCAACGAAGGCCTACGGCGGATCGTCGTTTTTACGTGAACTCCATAAACAAAGGACCCCATAGTTATGGAGTCCTTTGATGACGGTTCAGAATATAGGTCATACAGGTGACTTTTGGGGTGAACGGGTATATAAAATATAAGCTTTCACTCCAAACCGTACGGTTTGATTCATTAGAATGTTACTTCTCAGCCGGAAGCGGGGTAAACAGAATGTTTACCGGCAAGTTGCTACCCGGTGCGGCAGAGAAAACAATGGTTACACTCTCACCGTAAGAACCTGTGCGATACAACACATTCTGTTCATTCGGCGCACTTAGAGATTGGCTGTTATTCGACAACTGTACCAACTGTCCGTTCACAAGTGCTGATCCATAATACTTTCCTCCGCGAGGATTAAACGAAATTAGTGTACGCGGAGCAACATTGTTCAGGGTGATTTTGTACAGTACACCGAAGTTACCCGCGTTAGAAGCGCTTGTGAAAGCCATCGGATCTGTACCATCGAGATTCGGATCACTTGCATTATCCCCTAATGGCAGACGGGAAGGCTTCGTGCCAACTTCCTGATCGTACGTAATAATTCGTGTTGCGTTCGGATAAGTCCCACGGTTATGAACACCGTCACGATCCAGAACTGGCAATGAGGACAATACAGCCATCGGATCTTTATTTTCTTCGATCATGACAATGTTGTAGGTGAGTGTATAATCGCTGAAAGTGTCTGAATAAAGGGAGATGACCTGCCCTTCTTTCATCGAAATATTGTTCAGTTCCGTCAGAATCAATTTACTTTCTCCTGGCTGGATGTACACTCTCTTCGAATCTGCTCCGGTCTGTATGGATTTGAACCATTTATCAATGGACAACTTACCCGCAACTGTAGCAAATGGCGTCGGTCCTGCAAAGCCCATATTTTGCTGTTCAAATACAGCTGTGTATGGATTGTTGTTGGTCGCAATCACATACATTTTTACTCTTTTCCCTGTATTATTGACATGGTGAATCATGAAACGCGTCTGTCCAAAGGAGGATTCCTTGTAGACGATGCCTTCCTGGTTAACTGTCTCAGGGCTGTTACTACGAATAAGCAGGCTTGGCTCATCCGTGTACGTAAATGGTACTTTTTCCATAGCAGGAACTTCCCCGCCACTGAATGTAAATTTGTCCCCTACCGGTACGAACAATTTGTTAAAATCAGACTGATTATAAAGCGTTTCGCTTGTGATCATAATCTCTTTGGTATATGTGTCGCTCAAACCATGTTTATCTGTGACGGTAAGAGATACGGTTTTCGGTCCCGGAAGGAAAAATGCAAGTGCATTGTTGCTCCAATCTCTTTTTTCAATCGCATTCTCATCATCCGTACTTTGATCCGTATAGGTGATTTTTTCACCCATTTTGTATTCTTCCTTGTCCGTTGTAAACATCGCTACTGGGGGAAGATTCGGACGCTCCACTTTGATCGTAAGCGTATAAGGATTACTCCACTGACCACTGGAATCTTGAACTGTATAAGTCACCGTATAAACACCTGGCTGATCAAAAGTATCTTGACGTCCAGTCCATTGCTCATCCACAATCGGGAGGCCATTCGGGGAACTGTTCTTAGTCGTGTAAACCACTGGATCCCCAGCAAAAATTTCCTTTTGAACAGTGAAGCTGGCTACCGGCTTGGTGTTTAACTTCAACACAACCGTCTTTGCAGACTGATTAACGGTATATGTGATGTTCAGCGCTTGAGTGATAGACGTCAATGGAATCATGAACGTGTTTTTCTCTTGATAAGCTGGGCCTTTCATCGTTCTGGATTCACCGTTAACGGTATACAATTTGCTGTTTGTTTTGAAACGAAGTTCGTCCGTACCGCTGAGAATGATCGTCTCTTTAGTCGTATTATCATATTTCACATCATAGCCAACCCGGTCCACCAGTGCACGAATGGCTACATTAGATACACCATTTTTCACGGCCATCGGCTGTCCGGCCAGATACGTTTTTCCATCCTGAATCATCTTGTTGCTGTTCATGTAGAGCGTCAAATCTCCACCCGATCTCACAGATGAAGATGTTCCATTCGTCGTTGACTGTTCCACTTCAGCAGGAGTTGGAGTGGTTGTTTCCTCCCCAGTTCCTTGCTCCTCATTTGTTCCTGTTTCAGGATTAACCGGAGTAGCTTCTGTTCCTGTAGGAGTTGTTGTTCCCGGATTTTCCTCTATTGCGCTTTCATTGTTAACAGGTTGTGTGTTGTTTGGTTCTGTGTTGGTTGATGGATTGTTAGCAGGCCCATTCGCCGTTCCTGATTTCACTTCGCTCTCGACAATCGGCTGCTCTTTCTTCACAATCTCAACGGACTTTACTTTTGCAGTATTCACTGGTGTCGTTTCGCTTGTTTCGGCTGCTTGTGCATTCGCAGGAATAACTGCAAACGCCTGAAAAACAGCAAAAGCGGTGAGTATGGACAACTTCTTCTTCAAATTCATTCTTTGTCTTTGGCTCCTTCTGCTCCCATTTATTAATATCCCCTCTAAAAGTCATATGATTAGACGCTCAGAAACGGGAAAAGTTGCTAAAAAAAATGAATAAGAATTGTAAACTTTTAATAGAAGTGAAAAACTATGAAAATATTTATCTGTTTATATAAACAAGGCGTGCTTCACCATATGAATTTCAGAATACTCTCTGTCTTGAATCCAGCATGTTTTGAACAGAGCCATTTTTCTAAAAAATAAAAACAACCCTTACGAACCAATGCTCGTAAAGGTTGCTTGATTAAATGTGAATCTACTTGCCTGAACAAGCCAAACCTGCTGTTTCTGCACGGCCTTGTTCAATCAGCCGATATGCCCGTTCAACTTCTTCTTCAGTTGGAGAAGGCACACCATCCAGCGGATAAACTTTCCCCAGTGCCTCCCATTTGTAGATCCCCATTTGATGATAAGGAAGGATTTCGAACTTCTCAACCCCGTTTAACGTACCGATAAAACGTCCAAGATTCAACAAATCCTCTTCCTGATCATGAATGCCAGGCACGTATACATGTCTGATCCACATTTTTCGACCATGATCCGATAACCATCTTGCTGTCTTCAGCGTACGTTCATTCGATTTGCCTGTCAGCTTGATGTGTTTCTCGTCATCGATATGTTTCAGATCGAGTAATACCAAATCTGTGTTATCGAGCAGATCATGGATACGATCCGGTTCATTGAAACCGTTGCTATCCAGCGTAGTATGAAGTCCCCAGCGACGTTTTACTTCTTTGAATACTTCGGCAACAAAATGTGCTTGTAGTGTAGGTTCGCCGCCAGATATGGTAAGTCCGCCGCCAGAGCTACGGTAGTAGGACAGGTACGGCTGAATTTCAGCGAGTACCTCCTCCAGTGTCATCTCTTTCCCGCCATCCAGTGCCCAAGTGTCAGGGTTGTGGCAATACTGACATTTGAGCAGGCATCCTTGCATAAAAAGCACGAAGCGGATGCCTGGGCCGTCAACCGTCCCGAAAGTTTCGAGTGAATGAATATGTCCGTTAACCATGCTGCCTCTTCCTTTCTTTTCGCACCCGCTATGCGCCTGATTTTTATTTGAAATCCGGATACTCGATCTGGATTACTGTAAAAGTGACTTACATTGAACCGTGGAACGTACGGTTGATAACATCCAACTGCTGCTCACGCGTCAATTTAATGAAGTTAACTGCGTAACCCGACACCCGTACAGTCAATTGCGGATACTGTTCTGGGTGATCCATTGCATCAATCAGTTGCTGACGATCAAATACGTTTACGTTCAAGTGATGCGCATTTTGACCAAAGTATCCATCCATCATCGCTGTCAGATTGGATTTGCGTGTAGCGTCTTCCTTACCCAGTGCTTTAGGCACGATGGAGAAGGTGTTGGATATACCATCAAGGCTGTGTTCATAAGGCAGTTTCGCTACAGAACCGAGGGATGCCAGTGCACCCTTTTTATCCCGACCATGCATCGGGTTTGCCCCTGGTGCGAACGGTTCACCTGCTTTACGTCCGTCTGGTGTCGTTCCTGTTTTCTTACCGTACACGACATTGGAAGTGATGGTCAGTACAGATTGTGTTGGCATTGCGTTACGATAAGCTTTGTGCTTGCGAATCATACTCATAAAGCTTTCTACAAGTTCTACAGCAATGCTGTCCACGCTGTCATCGTTGTTGCCGTAACAAGGGAATTCGCCTTCGATTTCAAAGTCAACCGCAATGCCTTGTTCATTACGAATCGGTTTAACTTTGGCATATTTGATCGCACTCAGTGAGTCAGCCGCTACCGACAGTCCCGCGATACCGCAAGCCATCGTACGTAAAATGTCTCGGTCATGAAGCGCCATTTCAATCCGCTCGTAGCTGTATTTATCATGCATGTAGTGGATCACGTTAAGAGTGTTCATATACAGTTTAGCCAGCCACTCCATCATCGGTTTGAAACGTTTCATGACTTCATTATAGTCCAGTACTTCACTTGTAATGGCAGGATATTCTGGACCAACCTGTGCTCCTGATTTTTCGTCACGTCCACCGTTGATCGCATACAGCAATGCTTTCGCCAAGTTGGCACGTGCGCCAAAGAATTGCATTTGTTTACCGATCTTCATTGCGGATACACAGCAGGCAATACCGTAATCATCGCCATAGATTGGACGCATCAGATCATCATTCTCATACTGGATGGAGCTGGTTTCAATAGATACTTTACTGCAATAATCTTTGAAAGCCTGAGGCAGCTTCGTGGACCACAGGACAGTCAAGTTCGGCTCTGGTGCAGGTCCCAGATTATGCAAGGTGTGCAGGAAACGGAAGCTGTTTTTAGTTACACGCGTTTCACCGTTGACTGACATCCCTCCGATGGACTCTGTTACCCAGGTAGGGTCACCACTGAACAATTCGTTGTAATCCGGTGTACGCAGGAATTTAACAATCCGCAATTTCATAACAAAGTGGTCAACCAATTCTTGCGCTTGTTCTTCTGTAAGGATACCCTCTTGCAAGTCACGTTCAATATAGATATCCAGGAAGGAAGACACACGTCCTAGGGACATCGCAGCACCGTTTTGTTCTTTGATTGCTGCAAGGTAGCCGAAGTACAACCATTGGAATGCTTCTTTGGCCGTTGTTGCTGGCAATGAAATATCGAAACCGTGCATCTCACCCAGTTGTTTCAATTCTTGCAGTGCCCGAATCTGCTCGGACAACTCTTCGCGCAGACGAATGACATCTTCATCAATCACGTCTACTTCCAGTGCATTGAGTTCACCCTTTTTGTTGCGAATCAGGAAGTCTACCCCATACAGAGCAACCCGGCGATAGTCACCGATGATCCGTCCACGACCGTAAGCATCCGGCAGACCTGTGATAATACCTGCTTTACGTGCTGCACGCATATCGGAAGTGTAAGCATCGAATACACCTTGGTTATGCGTTTTGCGAATGTTTGTAAATATATCAATGACACCTTGAGGCATTTCGAAACCATATGCTTCACAAGCATCAATCATCATGCGAATTCCGCCGAATGGTTGAATGGAACGTTTGAATGGAGCGTCTGTTTGTACCCCGACAATCTGCTCTTTGCTTTGATCCAAATAACCCGGTTGATGGGAAKTAATGGTCGCTGGCGTATTCACATCAACGTCAAGCACACCACCGTTATCCCGTTCTTTTTTGGTCAGATCGGATACAATATCCCACAATTCTTTGGTATTCTGGGTTGCACCTGCAAGGAACGCCTCGTCACCATAGTATGGGGACAGGTTATGTTCCAGAAAATCATTCACGTTAACCGTCTTGGTCCATGTTCCTTTGGTAAAGTTTCTCCAGCCTGTTTGTTGTTTAACATCTTTTTCGATCACCGACATCGTAATCCCTCCGCTTTTTTGGATTTCTGGACACATTATATTCTTGCAATAGACGTATCATCATGTGTCCAAAGCCGCGATTTATGTGAATTGTTTCACATGATCCGGAACACGTTCTCTCTACTGGGGAACCGGAACCGCGGAATGAATGTTTTTCTTATATTTTCAGTATACGTCGCGCTGGTTTCATCATCTGTGATTTTTGTCACAAAGCAAGCAATCTATGTCACTCCAGATGGGTGTTGTCTTATTGCACGATACGACGGTTGTTCACACTTGACTACTCCGCGGGCAGAACAACTTCAGATCGCCGTTATCCCCGGATTTTTTCGATTCACTTTTTCAAAGTGAAAATCCGGTGATAAATGCGAACGCTCCGCTTCTTCCGTCTGTCCTGCCCGCTCCGTTATCGTGTGAACCACTATTGTGCAAACAGCCACCTCCCTCCTCCATTCCTACCATTTAGGGGAACCATTGCTCCGCTATGCCCGGAGCAACTTCAGGATTGAAGGAAGTTCCTGAAAAACGGACGCTTCGCTTCTCCGTTTTTCTGCCCATTTTTTTGCTGCTTACGCGGGCTTCGTCCTTGCTACAGCTCCACTGGTACACTGTCGTGATGTCCGCTTCACGCAAACGGCTAGAACGTTCCTGAAAAACGGATGCTTCGCTGCTCCGTTTTTCTGCCCATTTTTTGCTACTCACGCGGGCTTCGCCTTTGCTACAGCTACACTGGTGCGCTGTCGTGTTGTCCGCGTTCAACGCAAACGGCTAGAACGTTCTTGAAAAACGGATGCTTCGCTTCTCCGTTTTTCTGCCCATTTTTTTGCTGCTTACGCGGGCTTCGYCYTTGCTACAGCTMCACTGGTRCRCTGTCGTGTTGTCCTCGTTCACGCAAACGGCTAGAACGTTCCTGAAAAACGGATGCTTCGCTTCTCCGTTTTTCTGCCCACTCTGCCTCACCTCCTACGCTTTTCTCTCCATTCTCACGTTCACTTCCCCTCTTACTCACCTCCTTTCCTGTTTCTCATTTCCTTTTCCTTATCTATACAGCAATCGGGGCTCCCCAATGTGGAGAACCCCTGAATCTATTACCTTAACCTGAAGTGGTTAGTTGTAATTTATGCTGCTTATTATTCAAATTTGCCGTAGAAAGCGTTGCGGTACACATCGGCCAGCTCAGTTACAAGCGGCAGTTTTGGATTCGCTGTTGTACATTGGTCTTCGAAGGCACGGTCCGCCAGGTAGTCTACACGCGATTCGAAATCTTTGGCGTCAAATCCGATTTCCTGGAATGATTCTTCGATGCCCAGTTTTTTGTTCAAATCACGGATCGCTTTGATCAAGCTATTTACGCCTTCTTCGGTTGTACGTGCTGGCAATCCGAGAATACGTGCAATTTCGGCGTAACGCTCATCTGCCACAAAGTGTGAATATTTCGGGAACGATGCAAATTTCGTCGGTTTTTTCGCATTGTAACGAATAACGTGTGGTAATAAGATGGCATTGGTGCGTCCGTGTGCGGTATGGTACTGACCGCCCCATTTATGCGCCAAGCTGTGGTTAATACCCAGGAACGCGTTGGCAAAAGCCATACCTGCAATTGTGGAAGCATTATGCATTTTCTCACGTGCCAGTTTATCGCCTTGCAGTGACGATTGCTCCAGGTATTGGAACACCAGTTGGATGGCTTTGATTGCCAGACCGTCTGTGTAGTCATTCGCCATAACGGATACGTACGCTTCAATCGCATGTGTCAATACGTCCATACCGGTATCGGCTACTGCGGTTTTTGGCAAACTGTATACGAACTCAGGGTCAACAATCGCTACGTCTGGTGTCAATTCATAGTCAGCGAGCGGATACTTCGTATTGCCATGCTCTTTATCGGTAATTACCGCAAACGATGTGACTTCCGAACCTGTACCGGATGTTGTCGGAATGGCTACAAATTTCGCCTTCGATCCGAGTCTTGGATATTTGTAGATCCGTTTACGGATATCCATGAATTTTTGTTTCAGGTTGTTAAAGTCCGTATCTGGATATTCATAGAACAACCACATCGCTTTGGCAGCATCCATTGGTGATCCGCCACCGAGTGCGATAATGCAGTCTGGTTGGAAGCGTTCCATCATGGCTGTACCACGGTCTACTGTTGTTGTTGATGGATCTGGCTCAACTTCAGAGAAGACTTCAATCGCAACCGGTGTCTGACGTTGACGCAGATAATGCTCTACTTTTTCCACATATCCGAGTTTGACCATCACCGCGTCTGTAATAATCGCTACACGAGTAATGTCCGGCATTTTGGCAAGGTATTGTGTTGCCCCTTTTTCGAAATAGACTTTGTTCGGCACTTTGAACCATTGCATATTCACGGTACGGCGAGCCACCCTTTTCACATTGATTAGGTTCACAGCAGTTACGTTAGAAGATGTCGAGTTACGTCCGTACGATCCACAACCCAGAGTCAGCGATGGCATGTTCGTATTGTAGATATCCCCGATGGCGCCATGTGTGGAAGGTGAGTTCACGATAATCCGTCCGGTTTGCAGGCGATCCGCAAATTGGTTGATCACTTCTTCATTGTTCGAGTGAATAACGGAGGAGTGACCCATTCCGCCAAAAGCAACCACTTCTGCGGCACGCTCGATACCATCTTTTGCAGATTTCACTTTGTAACATGCCAGCACCGGACTCAGTTTCTCGGCGGACAATGGGAATTTTGTGCCTACGCCTTCAATCTCGGCTACCAAAATTTTAGTGCCTGCTGGTACTTCAATACCGCACATTTTGGCAATGTTCACAGCGGACTGACCTACGATGGATGGATTAACCGCACATTTCTCTGCGTTAATTGCACCTGCTGTCAATTTGGCTGCCTCTTCTTTGTTTACAAAATAACAGCCGTTCGTGATCATTTTCTTTTTCACTTGATCGAAGATTGGTTCTTCAATAATGACCGCTTGCTCGGATGCGCAGATCATACCATTATCAAAAGACTTCGACAGGATTAAATCCGTTACAGCCTGATTGATATCTGCACTCTTTTCAATAAAGCATGGCACGTTACCTGGTCCTACGCCCAGTGCCGGTTTACCACAGCTGTACGCTGCCCGTACCATCGCTGATCCGCCTGTCGCCAGGATGAGAGCAACATCATTGTGGTTCATCAGTGCGTTGGTACGATCCATGGATGGGTCATCAATCCATTGGATACAGTCGGCTGGAGCACCGTTTTTCACAGCAGCTTCATGCAAGATTTTCGCTGCTTCGCGGCTACAGTTCTGTGCAGAAGGGTGGAAGCCAAAGATAATCGGGTTACGCGTTTTAATCGCAATCAGTGCTTTAAACATCGTTGTGGATGTCGGGTTGGTTACTGGTGTGATCCCCATGATAATCCCAACTGGCTCCGCAATTTTCTGGAAGCTGTCGTACTCATTGTCTTCAATAACGCCTACTGTTTTTTCGTATTTAATGCTGTTATAAACATACTCTGTGGCGAATATATTTTTAATGATTTTATCTTCATATACACCGCGTCCGGTTTCTTCCACTGCCATCTTGGCGAGCATCATATGTTTATCCAGTCCCGCAAGCGCCATAGCCTGCACAATCCGGTCAATCTGCTCCTGATCCATGGACATGAATGCTGCGTGTGCTTTGTTCGCTTTGTCAATTAACGTTTGAATATACTGACCTGCTGTCGGTTCTTTTGTTGGGGCGACTTCATTCTTTACAGCCATCTCCCTCATCCTCCTAAAGGTTCGTATTGGTTTGTCTCTCTTCTTTACATCCACATCGTATCATGGGGAAAATATATATTATGTGATTTTTTTCACAAAGTATAAAAAATTTTAGTTAAGTTTTTAACATCCCTTTTTAGACAGGAAATCTCGTTCTATTTAAAATAGTAGATCAACAGCCTCATCCTTCCCTTGTAAAAGTGAATTTAATCACAATGTTTGGAATTTCGCCATTTTTAAAGGCTTTCCATGCCCCTCAAACGGTAAGATTAGGTATATACTGAACTTAAAAATTGAACCACCGCAATTTGTACCGTACCTCCACACGGCCGAGATGACCAGATCAGGATGGCACAGTTTGCGGCAAACCTCGGGGGCAACTTGTAGCTAGACTTGCCTGACCGGGGAGACAAAGGGGAGATCAACGTATGGGAGAACTAACAAACGTACTGGAAAAACGCGGAAACACTAGCTGTTTCTCAGAAGTGAATTTTAATCATCTGCTCGTGACGATGAAAGACCGAACTTACCCGGAAGGAACACATCTGTACTGGGAAGGTGACGTCTCTGACAAACTTTATTATATGAAACGGGGACGCGCCCAGATCACCAAATCGACCGATGAGGGTAAGGAACTGATTATGTACATGTACCAGTCGGGCGACATGATTGGTCAGGCTGATCCGTTCTTCGGTTCCAAACACAGCTTCTCGGCGGAAGTTCTGGAGGATAGCGAGATTGGTGTGCTGGAACACAAGGACTTGGAAATGCTGATCTGCCAGCATTGTGACTTTGCGATTGATTTTATGAAATGGATGGGCATTCACCATCGTTTGACCCAAACCAAGTTCCGGGATCTGATGTTGTACGGCAAACCTGGGGCACTCTGTTCTACCCTGATCCGGCTGTCTAATTCCTATGGAGAAGCGCATGGAGACCATGTGATCATTCATAAAAAAATTACCCACACGGACTTGTCCAATATGATTGGAGCTACCCGTGAAAGTGTAAACCGCATGCTCAGCGATCTTCGCAAAAAAGATGCGATCGAGTATGATAACGGCATGATTGTTATTAAAGACCTGAAGATGTTGCAAGGAATCTGTCACTGCGAACTATGCCCGAGTGAAATCTGCCGCATCTGACATGAACCGACTTTTCAAAAATATCATTCCACGTAAAAAAAGCCCAATTTCACTGAATCCAATTGGGCTTTTTGTGCTTCTTTTTATATGTTCAAGATGGGTTGACAAGTTCAAGTTTTATCGAATCTCGCGGACTTAATTTCATATCCAACCCGTTCTCCATTAATTCCTTGTCATTCACCTTAATCACCCAGCGCTGGTTCATGCGAGGTGTGATATTCTCCACGGCTACAACAAATTTGTTATTTTCCGACAACCGCACAACCCCACTGGACTTTAAAACATCACGAACCGTGCATTCCTGTACATAAATGCCGGCATACTGCCGATTCAGGTTCGGGTTATCCTGGCCGCCACTTACTTTCAGCAGGGTTGTCTGATAAGCGACACTGCTGCCCCCACCGTCGGCGGCTTTGACGTATATAATAACTTCATCTTTGGCATGAAGCTCCGTATCCCAATTTTCAGGTTCAACATCCTTGCCATTTAGCTTGACTGCCCAGGTTAGTGAGGAGTCGAGCGAAACCTCGCCCACAGATTGGATACGGCTTCCATCTGCCGTAAAATCAACCAGACCGCTGTTCAGCAACGCTTTTTTGAGCGTCAATCCCTCACTGAAATCTCGTTTGATGGACTTCGTTGCATCGGGTAAAAAGGTACTTCCATCAATAGCAACAGTAATCGTATTCGCTGAATCTTTCTCTGAGACAACTGGTTGTTCGGAAGGCTGTGTCTCTCTGGTACACCCCGTCAAAATGACGAGAATAAGCATGCATAGACCTATGTAACCGGGAATTTTCTTCATCATGTAGGTAACACCACCCTGCGTAAAATCATTCACCCTGTTGTCCATACCCTTTATTATGGCACATTCTTTGATAAAAAACAGTGTCAATGCCGTTACTTTTCTCTTTCACCTGCTTGAAGACCTAATATCTAAAAAAGGAGAGCCTGCGAACAGACCCTCCTATACTGCATTAGCCATGCTTCGGACCAAGCCACTATTGAATAAAAGCTTGCATATAGGTACGGCCTCCATCGCCGTCCTTCACATAAGGATTCAACCCAAACGTTTGATTATCTGATACAAAAACACCAGTAAGCAAACGACCTTCAAGTAATGCACCGTCTACCTGCACGCAGCAGGAAGGAGCATCAACGTATTCCTGATACAATGGAATATGACCGTATGGCTGATGAACTTTGAACACTTTGCCCTGCTCATGCAATGGACGATCCGAGAAATACGTTGGTACAATGTATCTTGCGATGACTTCTAGTTCATCCGCTGTATAAAACGGCTCATCACCAAGCCAAGGTGCGAACATGCGGATTTTTTCATATTGTGACCAGACGACGGCCTGAATGAGCATTTCGATCTGAACCAACTTCCCGTTTCCGGCCTTCAGACAAAGCCGATCGTTGAAAGGTTGTTGTTTTGAGAGAGACACGCGATCAGGTAACCGCAGTTCACAGCCGATACATTTCCAGCCGCTGGGCGCTTGAATCCATTTTTGCAGCACCGCCGGAGACGATCCTGAGCCAGTGCTGTTCAATAAATATGCGTCTGTCTGGAAAGGGTTATCACTACCCGAACGTGAATCAACTGAGCGTTTGAACAGTTCTGCCGTTTTCTGATAAATCAGATGAACCTGAATGGATGCGCTCTCAAGTTCTGCGATGTCTTGTTTGCCGTAGCGTATTTCACGGGATAAGCTTTCTTCTCTCATGACAAGTGGCCTCCTTCGCTCCGGCCGTCTGCGGCCATTTTCTATAGATTATACTACATCTGCTGACAACATGTGCACAGGAAGCATGAAAAAGTCCCACGTAAACCGTCTCAGAAGACAAAAAACTCTTGATTTCACTGGAAATCAAGAGTTTTTTGTTATGCTCTCACATAACATGCAATTGAGTTTATTCCACCCAATGCTCGGCCCAGTCTTGAATCTGATTCATGACAGGCTGTAATGCCTTGCCCTTCTCGGTCAGCTCATACTCAATTCGCACTGGCGTTTCTGGGTACACATGACGCACCAGAATGCCCTCACTCTCCAGGTCTTTCATCCGTTCAGACAACATTTTGTCACTCATGGACGGTATCAGATTGGAGATGTCTTTAAATCGCTTTGAACCACTCATCAACGTTTGAATAATCAAACCATTCCAGCGCTTGCCCAAAAAAGAGAACGCCGTCTCAAAGCGCGGACACATCCGCATATCTTGATCTTCCACTTTTATCACCTCTTTAGAGATCACTCGACTTACGTTTTGTTAGTATATTTCATAATAACATATTTGAGCTTCAATGAAAACGTCTGCCGAAAAAAACTTTACATTTTAGAAGCAAGACATGAAGCACAGACAAGATCTCTGTTCTGTTCCTTCAGTATACAACACGTTATGGCAGGTAACCATGGGAAATATCTTTTAACAACTGATATCCTTATATTACCCAAAAAGAACCCTTCTACCACGGTCAGACAACCTGGAGAAGGGCTCGGTTTTACTTTATCGACTTATTATGAATTGTCCATGTGTGGGTTATAAGACACACCCTAGCTAAAGCCACTGCGGCTTAAACCAGCACGCCACCAATTGGTCTTACAGGTTCGCTCTTGCCGTATTGCGGCTTCGAGCTACGGGCAGGGTAGGCCCATTTTACAGCGTTGCTGATCACTTTCAGGATTTCCGGATTGTAATAGGTCGGGTACGTCTCGTGCCCGGGCCGGAAATAAAAGATTTTACCTTCGCCGCGACGGAACGTACATCCACTACGGAATACCTCTCCGCCCTGGAAGTTACTCACAAACACCAGCTCATCCGGTACTGGAATATCGAAGAATTCACCATACATCTCTTCTTTTTCCAATACAATCTTGCCTTCAATGCCTTCCGCAATTGGATGGGACGGATTGACGCACCATACGATCTCCTGCTCATCTGCTACACGCCATTTGAGATCACAGCTCGTTCCCATCAGTGCCTTGAAAGGCTTGGAGAAATGACCTGAATGCAGAACAATCATACCCATGCCGTTCAATACGCGCTGTGTGACCTTCTGTACAATCTCATCACTGACGCGATCATGTGCCATATGTCCCCACCATATAAGCACATCCGTGGAATTCAGCACTTCATCGCTCAAGCCGTGTTCAGGCTGATCCAGTGTAGCTGTACGAATCGCAAATCCTTCGCCGCCAAGTCCTTCAGCAAGTGCACGGTGTAGACCGTCCGGATAAACTTCCCTGACTTCATCATGTATTTTCTCATGGACAAATTCATTCCAAATGGTGACGTTAATCATAATCAATTTCCCCCTAGTATAGCTCTAAACCCACCACATATCACCCAGCGGTTCCTCGATCAATACTTGCTGGAGATTTTGTACGGCTTTAGAGAATCCTTCTTCCACCGACATCAGACCGTCTTCATGTTCAATACTTACCACATAATCATATCCAACCAGGCGCAAAGCACTCATAATGTCTGCCCACGTTTTGTTATCATGTCCATATCCCACCGAGCGGAACTGCCAAGCACGATCCAACATGTTCGTGTAATCCTGCATATCCGTTACCCCGTGTTTATTTACGTTCACCGGATCGATCGTTGTATCTTTGGCATGGAAGTGATGGATTGCATTTTCCCGACCCAAAATGTGAATCGCCTGTACCGGGTCAATGCCTTGCCACCACATGTGGCTTGGGTCAAGGTTTGCACCAATGACTTCACCTGCAGCTTCACGCAGTCTCAGCAACGTTGCTGGTGTATGCACTGAGAATCCACCGTGCAGCTCCAAACCTACTTTTACGTTACGGTCCGCAGCAAATTTGCCCCACTCCGTCCAGTAAGGAATCACTTTGTTTTCCCATTGCCATTTCAAAATTTCCTGAAAATCATTCGGCCAAGGCGCAACAGGCCAGTTCGGATACTTCGCATCCTCGTGGTCTCCCGGACAGCCGGAGAATGTATTAACAACAGGCACTTCCAGCTTTTCAGCCAGCTCTACCGATTTTACGAAATCATCATGGAAGCCTTTTGCAATATCTTTTTGCGGATGCAACGGGTTACCGTGGCAACTCAGAGCACTGATTGTCAGACCGCGGGATTCCACTGCATTTTTGAAGTTTTTGAGAGCTGTAGGATTGCTTAACAACTCATCCGGCTTGCAGTGAGCGTTCCCCGGGTGTCCACCTGTTCCGATCTCTACTGCTTTAAGTCCCTTGGAAGCTACATAATCAAGGGCATCCTCCAATTTACGTCCACCAAATAGTACCAAAAATACGCCGAGTTTCAAGTGCAATTCCTCCCTGATTTAGATAATGTATGATTGCTGTGTTTTGCTCTCCTATACATGTTGAACTAAAGATCTTTACACGGAGCACTTCGATGACAGAATAACCTTTCAATCGCTGTTATCCCCAGATTTTTTGAATCCCTTTTTAAAAGGGGAAAATCCGGTGATAAAGGCGAGCGCTTCGCTTTTCCAGGTTTTTTCCGTCCTCTCCGTTGCTGTGTAAATAAAATGTTCAAACGATATAGTTTATCAAACCTGTCGCTGTTGCATTTTTGTTCCGTTCTCATGCTTGTTTAGTTATTGTGGAAAAAGAAGCATGATTCTATCCCGAAAATTAACTTATGAATCATGGATCTTCAAACTTGAAATTCGATTATCCATTAATGAGATTCAACTGTTTCGTTTTCGGACTGATTGGCATCGGTTGTTACAACGCTGTCATAGGTGCTCTCCAGATGAATGTGCTTGCCTTCAAGAGAAGAACGCTGAAATGCATGCATGGCCTCAAGCACATGATATGCCAGCTTGCCGCTTGCTTTATGCTGGCGTCCGGCACGAATGGACTCCACCATCTCGGTCAAACCGATTCCTCTCTCGTTGTGGCCACTTTCGAAAGCTGGTTGGACCGTCTCCCATGTATCTTGACCATAACGGCGAAGCTTGACTTCACCATTAAAAAAGTTAGGGTCAGGTACACTAAGCGTGCCTGCCGTACCATAGATTTCGATACGAGGCAGGTCAGAAGCCCCACGGATATCAAAGCTTGTAATCATCGTTACAATGGCTCCATCCGCAAAATCAATCGTTCCAGCCAGATGGGTCGGTGTTTCTACACGAAGTGTAGTGCCCTCTTTGGGACCTGAGCCAACCTTGCGATCAGCAATCTGAATGCCTGCGGACGCACTGATCCGGCGGATCGGGCCAAGCAGCGTGATGAGAGCCGTCAAATAATATGGCCCCATGTCAAACATTGGCCCGCCCCCTGCCGTGTAAAAAAACTCAGGATCAGGATGCCACGCCTCCGGCCCCCCGCCCATAAAGAAGGAAGTAGCCGCAATTGGCTTGCCAATCAAACCTTCTTCAATGGCTTTGCGAGCCGTCTGAATGCCTGAGCCAAGGAACGTATCCGGCGCAGAGCCAACGTAAAGTCCCTTTTTCTCGGCGAGCTCGACTACTTTGCGTCCATCTTCCAGCGAAATGGCCAGCGGTTTCTCGGCATACACATGCTTGCCTGCCTCCAGAGCAGCCAGATCAGTCATCGCGTGACTGCCCGGAATCGTCAGGTTCAGCACAAGCTCAATCTCGTCATTTTGTAACAACTCATCTACATTGTAAACGTTTGCGATATTAAATTCATCTGCCCGTTCCTGAGCACGCTCACGGATCAGGTCAGCGACCGCCACAACCTCGATATAAGGATTGGTTTTAAGATTTTCTAAGTAAATGGCACTGATATTGCCGCAGCCGATGATGCCTGCTTTCATTTTCTCAACGATGATGTTCATCTCCTTACGCATATAAGAGATATGTTCAGATGTTTAAAATGCTTGTTGAAACCATAGTTTGTTTATGTTGCTCAACTCTAAGTCTATGGTATTCTGTTTGCGCTTCAATTAAAATGAATAATATGATTGAAACATGAACTATCTGGTCATAATTTTAGATTCCACACAAGGAGTATGCGTATGCCAACAGACTTTTCCTGCCAAGTTCTTACAGCTGGTTTTTCATTTCATCGTAAACCCTACAGCATGGTACAACCGGACGGAGTGAAAAATTACTTGATGCGACTGCAAACGGATGGACGTTGCCGTGCACGGATTGATGGCTCCATGTCCATGATTGACGCAGGAGACTTGCTTCTTTTTGACCCGGATGAGCCTTATGAACTGAGAATAGATAATGAGTACAATCCAATGGGGGAACGCCTTGTGGAAAGTGGGGACTACCATATTTTCTTCAATGGTTCCTGGGTGGATGAATGGTGGAAACAACATAAACGGCCGACTCGAATCAAGGTCGAATTGTCGGAGAGCCTGTTAACTCTATTCAGACAGTTGATTCTGGAGCAACGTCGCCTTTCCAATCCTTACCCCGAGATTTCGAGTTATTACATGCGTATACTATGTCTGGAAGTGGATCGATTGTTAGCAGAGCATCCAACCCATACGAAAACCAATTATGTTGCTTATGAAATTAAAAATTATATCGAGGAAAATGCTTCTTCTCTATTTAAATTGGAGGATGTAGCAACGCATCTGGGCATTAGCGTCTCACGAGGGGTGCATCTTTTTAAAGAAACGTTTGGCAAAAGCATTATGCAATATACGCTCGATGTAAGGCTTAATATGGCCAGAGAACGGATTATTTTTAGTCCAATGACCTTGGAACAAGTCTCTGAATCCTCCGGCTTCAATAACTATACATACTTCCATCGAGTATTCCGTTCCCGGTTTGGCATGTCGCCAAAGGAATTCCGCCTGATTCACCGGGAACAGATGTAACGATGTCGTTGATATGAGAGTGTAACTATTTTTACGAATCCACTTGAGTTCTAATCGCTTAAATGTTGTTGAACGTCGAATGTGTATACCGAGCTGGTGATGCTATAGTATACGTATAACGAACTTATTTGCGCGCGGCGATGGCCTCGGACACCACCATAGCGAGGTCTTCGTTGCCAAACATGGACAGCACACCAAGCACCGTATCGTCAGGAATGTCACCGGCTTCCTCTTTGGATACAATCAGCTTCTGCACTTGTTGCAAACGCTCATTGCTTTGCTGATCGGGATACGCCTGCCGATACATCTCTTCCGGATCAAGTCCGTTATTCACACACCACTGAGCAAAGACCAGGATCATCATCTCTTCTTCCTGCTTGTAAGACTCAATGACAGCTTCCTCAATTTGTTTGTTGCGTTCTTTCTGATATTCATCCATGTGATATCGCACTCCTTCACCTTCTGCATTCATTTGGGTCGGTCTGGGTCAGGTTCAAGCTATTCCTTGGTCAGCTGTTCAGCCAGCTCATGGCTGTCCATAACATAACTCGCACTGATCTGGCAGTCATCCGGTGTATCGAGGCATGCTAGGAAATGATCTACGGCTCCAGCAAAACCTCTGCGTGTCAGCACCATATCCCAGCTTCCAAACGTCTCCTTCGTCTCCAGTTTCCCCTGTTCTGTATAATAAGCCGTATCCATATTCACAACTTCTACTGATCTTCCTCCGCCGTGCATCTCTACCTTCTCTAGATCAGCCCCTGCGGCACGAATCATTTCGAACCGAGCAAGTGCAGTTTTTTCTTGCTTGGCTGTTCCAGCCGCATGTAGCAACCGCCCTTGATCATCTTGGCGAAGCCACTGGTGCACAAGTTGCACATCGTTATCTGCGTACCATAACATCAGATCGAGCATATGAATGAGATCATCGTAGATGGTCTCGGCGGCTGGGCGATCTTGTAAACCTGTGCGATGTTTGGTCAGGGAGAGTGTTTCGTAACCTTTTCCCGCCTGCATCCATTCTTTTGCCTTTTGATACATCGGTGCGAACCTGCGGTTGAATCCAACAGCGAGCAGCAATCCCTGTGCCTCTGCAAATGCAGTCATCTCTTCCGACTCCCGGAGGGTGTAGGATAATGGCTTGTCTACATAAACCGCCAGTCCCCGCTCTAGGCAAGCCATCACAATCTCAAAATGGGCTTCCGTTGCCGTATGTACAAACACCGCATCCAAATCCCAAGACAGCAGCTCTTTCAGTTCGGTTGTGCCCCGCTCAATGCGATGCGCCTGTCCGATTTCCTTTACAGGTTCAGGTGAGCGGTTCATGATGCCAACGACCTCCACACGTGGGTGGGCAGTGAGCAGTGGCAAATATACTTTACGTGCGATTCCTCCGAGTCCGATCATTGCAATTCGGGTACGCTTGATCGTTTCCATGATGAGCATTCCACCTTCAGCTATATTCATTCGTCAGCCTTCATTTGTAATTCGGCCTATGACTTTCTTCGTCCTATAGTGTAACCTCTCCGTCTCCAACTTGCCAGTGATCAGTAAGAAAGAAGGTCTAATGATTATTCATACCCCGGCCTGACGTGGTAAACTTATAAAGTATGGCAGAACCGGACGGGACCGGGTGTCCCTACGGATCTGAACTGAAAGGAGCGTTTGGCTTTTGCGAAAATGGTTATGGCTCCTCGTTTATGTTTTACTTGCCGGAGTCACGTTTATTTACAGATATGAACTGCTGAGATGGGCCGATGACCATCAGTCCATTCCGCTTTTACTTGCCATGGCAACACTTTTTGCCCTCGTACCTGTTATTCCATACAAGATTGTTATTATTGCCTTTGGATACAGTTATGGCATAACCATGGCAGCATGGATCTGCTGGCTAGGCACATCGCTGGCGGCGATGCTTGTCTATGCAGGAGCAAGAACGATTTTTAGGCAGCAGGCTCGGGGCTACCTTGAACGCATTCGTGGCTTGAACCGTTTTACCGCATGGATGGAGGCGCACCCGTTCATGGGCGTGATGACGATGCGTTTGCTGCCCGTTGTGCCTCAGATGGCCGTTAATATCTATGCAGGTATTACGTATACCCCCTTCTGGGTATTTATGGCCGCAACAGCGATTGGCAAAATGCCTGCAATCTTGGTTTTTGCATACGCAGGTGCACAGGCTGGCTCATCGATTTGGCTGAGTTTGGGTATACTGGGCGGATACTTGATCGTTATGGCTATGATCTTGCTCTTATTCCGTTACCGATCACGTAAAAAAGCTTGAATATCCACCAGCACTCATATTACCTGATTCATGCTTGCTTGCGCGATCCCRCTTGGTTGACTTGACCTTTCGGGATATAATAGAAGAGCAAGCCAAATATTTATATTTAGAAATTTAAATATAACGATGATCGTTGGAGCACATTCTCGAACTGGAGCAGATGTCTTGGAGCTAACGCATGCAACAAAGCAGAGCGACAGTTCAAATGCAGGCGCCAGATCTTCGTCAGAAATGGAGTGAATATAGCATGGAACAACAGTCATTGGAAAAAGCAACATTTGCAGGCGGATGCTTCTGGTGTATGGTATCCCCTTTTGAAGAACTCCCCGGTATTCATAAGATCGTTTCGGGTTATACAGGTGGACATACCGAGAATCCTACCTATGAGGAAGTATGCTCGGAAACAACTGGTCATGTGGAGGCGGTACAGATCACGTTTGATCCGTCTATTTTTCCATACGAGAAACTCGTTGAGCTCTTCTGGCAGCAGATTGACCCAACAGATGCAGGCGGACAGTTCCATGACCGCGGATCATCTTATCAGACGGCCATCTTCTACCACAGTGAGGAGCAGCGCCAGATCGCTGAAGCTTCCAAAGCTGCGCTGGAGCAGAGCGGACGTTTTGACAAACCCATCTTTACTCCAATCCTACCTGCCAAACCGTTCTATGAAGCAGAAGATCATCATCAGAACTATCACCGCAAGAACCCTGCTCACTACAAACGTTATAGCAAAGGCTCTGGTCGTCAGGATTTCATTGAGCGTAACTGGTCGGGTAATGTGGACAAAAGCGGACTGAAGCAGGTTCTGACTCCACTGCAATATGAGGTCACACAGAACAGTGCCACGGAACCAGCGTTCCAGAATGAATTCTGGGACCATCACGGGGATGGTATCTATGTGGATATCGTTTCTGGGGAGCCGCTGTTCAGTTCTACTGACAAATACGATTCAGGTTGCGGTTGGCCAAGCTTCACTCGTCCACTTCGGGACTACAATGTGAAGGAAAAAACAGATCTTAGCCATTTCATGATTCGTACCGAAGTTCGTAGCCGTGAAGGGGATTCCCACCTGGGGCATGTATTCCCGGATGGCCCTACGGAAGCAGGCGGTTTGCGTTATTGCATCAATTCTGCGGCACTTCGTTTTGTACCCAAAGAGGATTTGCAAAAAGAAGGATACGGCGAATATCGCGTTCTGTTTGAATAATGTATCTCTAAAAACAGCGAAGAGCAACGGGACTAACCCGCTGCTCTTCTGCTGTTTTTAGAGATGTAAACTTGCTTATCATTTTCTTAAAACGATAACTAACTACTGAAAGGTGATTAACTTAGCTTCGAACAAGAAAGAAATGAATCTAATTTTAACACATTTCCATCCTCATCAAATTTTTAATTACATGACAAGCTCAGTTATATAACGCCTCCTCCACCTTGTTCTGCTTGTCATCTTCTACCGTGATCTCATCATCGTTAAACTGTATTCTTAATCCCGGAATCATACTCAGAAGCATAATAGTCACCGAGATCACGTACACGATAAGAAGGGATGTATGATTCATGATCACACCAGCCAGTGAAGAACCAATCAGCATCGTTCCCATAAATAATGGCGTAATGGTTCCATTCACCCGGCCAATGACGTGCTCATCAATCCGACTGACCATATAGGAAGAGATAATAATATTTATAAAAGCAAGGCTAATGGAACTAAGGAAGGTCAGCCCCAACGTCAACCAAAGCCAACTAGATAAAACTTCGCCCAGCATCGTTACTGCGAGACAGAGCAGTCCAAGCATCAAGGTCTTCGTTTGATTTAACTTGCCACTGACAGTCGCGGCAAATACCCCGCCAATCAGCAAGCCAAGCCCAGATGCTCCTGACAGATACTGAAGTGCAGTCTGCTCCAGTCCCAAACGATCTGTAATGAGGAAGATCGCGAGCGGATTAATAAGACCCGCAGAAAGACCTACACAAGCAAACACCAGACCTAACATTTTGAGTGAACGGGATCGACTGACATACTGCCATCCCTCTTTGATCTCAGCTAATAAAGAAGTTCCGGTTTCACGCTTGGTAGCATCCTTGGGCAGAAACGCTAGCAGTATAGCGGAAGCAATAAACAATATTAGCAAAACCATCATGGATGTCTGAATGCCCATGGCAGTATAGATAAAGGTACCTACAACTGGCCCTAAAATAAGGAAAAGGGAGTTTGCGCTTTGCGTTACGGCGATCGCCGACTGTACATGTTCCATTTTTACATTCCTTCTAACAATCTTGACCGATGAGGGCTGAGAAAACTGACTGACAATTGAGGAAACCAGTGTTGCAGCATAAAGAATCTGCCAGTATCCTGAGCTTAAAATGACAATAATCATCACAATCGACAAGGCACTGAGTATATCCCCTATAATCATCGTACGTTTTGGATTCCAGCGATCAGCGAGTGCACCGCCAATAATGGAGAACACGAAGATTGGAGCATACTCTAATACCGTGATAAGGGAAATTGCAACCGGATTGCCTTGCGTCTGATCCATAATATAGTAGAGGATTGCCATATTTCGTATCCATATCGCGAGGTTCTGCAGCAAGTCTGAGCCGGTAATGATAAGAAAAGCTCTGTTTCTTAATAACGTACTCATATTCCATCCCCTTTTAAACCGACTGTCCGGTTTATTGGTGTTTAAAAAGAAAAACTGATATTACATCAGTTTTTCTCGTTAACGTTGCTCAATCCCAGTCAGCAGACTGCTTATCCCGATATGGTATAGACGGCGGATTTCATCCAGATCTTTCTCGAAATAAAGAGTACTGAGTCCGCTAAAAAGACCGTAGATAATATGCATCATGTCCTGTGGGTTACCCTGTTTTAATTCACCAGCTTCAATGCCTTCAGAAATAATACGTTCATATGTTGCATAAGGAATTCGGATCAGCGAAAGCATTTCATCCATCATTTCTTTACTAACGATCTGACCCGAGACAAATTCGTTAATGGCATGATTTAGCGGATTCGCCATGTCATCCACGTAGTGATCGGACAGTCCGTACAACTTCTCAATAGCGGTCTTATATAGTTCTTCTTTCTCAAGCCATTCATTCATCCAGTCTTCGTTGTTCAGCTTGATGAGGTACATAAACAGCTCCTCTTTGCTTTTGAAGTGATAATAGATGCTGCCTTTACTTCGATTGTTGATCGTGCATATGTCTTCCATCGAAGTGGCCCCATATCCCTTCTGGGCAAAAAGCTCCTTGGTGTTACGTGCGATATCTTTCTTGATCTGAGCAACGTCTTTTCTCCGTTTGACTTCGATAACCACACCCTCCTCAACTAAACCGACTATTCGGTCTAATAATATCATAACCCATTTTTTTCTGTCAATGGATAAGAGTCAGGCATCCCTGCTCAATGATTAGTGAGAATGAGGAGATTCCTGACTCTGCTAGTTTGCGAGTATCCAGAACGTTATGTCAAATAATCAGTACAGCGCTACATCATACTTACGATCCAGCCAATCCAGTAGGCCAGAGGAATCAACAGTAGCTGCGCCACCAGTGTGCCAAAAAGGCGGGAAATTAACATGCAGCCGTAAATCTGGTTCATGCGATTAAGTCTGATCTCGCCGCGTAACGATCGGTCACTGAGCAGTGAAATTCGAGGGTCAACCAGAATCGTAAGTAAAATGGTGGCCATGCCATTAATCAATCCAGTCGATTGGGATGCAGCAACGGCCTGCGCCGGATACAAATAAGCTGCGTATAAACTGGATAACACACCTGTGGTATAGATGGCAGTCACCGCTACATTGAGCAGCATTAACCGCCTTGGCATGCCGTGTTGTACCAAACGTTTGGCCATCTCCAAGGATGGCGGAGTGATGTAATACATTGCATTACGAAGCTTACTCCGCTTCAGAAGGTGCCGCACCATGCCAGGAATGGAACCCGCCGCTTCAAAATGCACAACCAATCTGGATGAGAGCTTTACCATCGTCGGAAAACAGAGTATAGCTAATGCCGTCCCTAGCGTTGCTGCCCCCATCAACCAATGAAGTTGCGCTGCAAAATGCGGATTGGCTCCACGAGTCGCGGCATCCACAAGACTACCGATCATGGGACCTTGGGCCATATTAGACGTGCGGGAAACGAGCAGCAAAATGCCTGCGAGGGATATTGCCAGTGCAATTCGACGAGTACGCAACCCGCCAAGACGAAGTGCATACGACAAGCTATCTGTAGCATGGATCAGCATCGTGAACACCATCGGAAGAGCAAGACTTAGACTGAACATATGTACGTTCTCCTTTATATTGGTTCTTATGTTTGATTTTATCCAATAAGGTCTCCACGTATTATAGACCCTGTGCTGGCAAAAGTATAGAAAAGAGGTGAGAACTGGTTTTACGTTTATCTGACTTTCCTGAGGGTAATATACGACTAACCCATACTATTTCAGGAGGGATTGCTTATGCCTTGGAATCAACATGATTACCCGGTATCCATGAAAAATCTGAAGCCGCGCATCCGGCACAAAGCCATCGAAATTGCGAACGCTCTGCTTGATGAGGGTTCTGAGGAAGGACGGGCAATTGCTATTGCAACGGCCAAAGCAGAGGAATGGGATGAAAACCATCCTGATGATAAGGCTTCAGACTCCAATTCATCTTCTCGCACATCATCATCAAAAAAACATAAAGACTCCCGACCTGCGGAATCTACCTCTCGGGATCGGCGCCACTCCGAACCTGTCTCTTCATCCAAGAGCCATCACAACATTCACGTTGTACCAGCAGAATCGGGCTGGGCCATTAAACAAGAAGGCACATCCGATTACCATTCCACCTATGATACCAAAGCGGAAGCTGTAGATGCTGCCAAAGCTTTGAGCAACAAACAGCATATTCGAGCCATCATCCATAATCAGGATGGACAGATTGCCCGTTCATTTAAGTCGTAATACCCTATTCTTTTGTTAATAAGCATCTTTTTCTTAATCCGCTGTCTACATGTATAACAAAAAATCCCTCTTGCTGCAGAGTCTGCAGGCAAAAGGGATTTCCTCTCCAAATCAAAGCTTGCTTCAAACCAGTCAAAGCTTGATAAAGCTCGAATACTTTTTATGCCATATAAGCCATGGGTTTTTCTGAACTGCCTGTTCAATGCGTTACACCTTGTGCCACGGAAGTCCGTGTTGTAGCCACATTGACCGCTTTGGCGGCAACGGCGGGAATCGGCAACTTCACAGCCGATGTCGTCACAACCGTACCACGGGCCGGAATGCTGACCACATACGTAATCATTTTGCTGGCAATCCATACAGCCAGAATTGTATATAAAGTTTCTTTTACCGGAAGAAAGAAGAGTGACAATCCCAGAACGAATGCATCACTGACAAAGAAAACCGTTCCCAGCTTCCATCCCTTCCAGCGACTGACGAGCACAGCGAGAATATCGTCTCCACCTGTCGCTCCACCAAAGCGAAGCACAATTCCCGCACCAATTCCAGTCAATACACCGGACAGTACTGCAGGAATCCACAGGTTTCCGTTAAAATTCATCACCACTGTGGAATAACGCTCAAAGCCGTCGTAGAATAGGGAAAATGCACCCACACCAAGCAGAGCTTGGATCATGAATTTCCAGCCTTTAAGGAACCAGGCCAAGATCATGACAGGAATGTCGAGCAGCAACATGCCGATTGCCGGCGATAAACCCGTTGCATATTTTCCGAGCAGGGCCAGACCGACAAATCCGCCCTCCGATAAATGATTCTGAAAGTTAATGTGATAATAAGCAAATGCCAAAATAAATGTACCAAGCAACATAATTGCAAACTTGATCGCTTCTGTCTTAACGTGTTGTACGGTTAACGATGTTCTCTTCATACAGGTTCCCTCGCAGTTTGTAGTTGGTTTTTTAGACCGACCGTACCCTGCATAAGGTAAGCCTGGAAGAAATCATCGTGTACGTCCTTCGAATATTCATCCCAATCCCCTCTTTCGCAGAGTCAGCCGTTTTTTTGAACCGGTTGGTTTACTCTACAAGGGGCGCTATGTGTATGAGAGATCGTAACGTTTCCAGATTGTCCTTGGGGAGATTGTCCTTCGGGGACTCATGGTATCCTGATCCTTTCTGTGTGTTGTGGTTAGCTGTGCTTGGTTAAATTGAAAAATAAATGATGCAGATACTTGAACAGGTCACTTTACACTTGCCACTCCGATTGCAGTACCCTCTTTCGATCGCTGTTATCCCCGGATTTTTTTGATTCCTTTTTTCCAAAGGAAAAATCCTGTGATAAAGGCGAACGCTTCGCTTCTACAGATGGGTTCTGCACTCTTCGTTAACGTGTAAAAATGAAGGCCCAACTTAAAGCATCGAAATTTAATTCAATTTAAACACCAAAGCTAACTTGCTTGTACTTCTATTATATAACACCAATGTGACTGGGTCTAAACAAGCAACCCAGCAAAAACACGCATAAAGCAGCCTCTGAACCGCTCCAGTCGTCATACAGGCACACAGGCACAAGCAATGCTTGAGAATGGTGCTACCTGCTCCTTTATTCTATGACCGAAGCCTTCAAATATAACAGTGCAGTCACCCAACTGTGACAATTACGGGCCTTTTTTTATTTTCTGGTCGTTTGCAAGGGAATCCTTTTCCTTACGCACATACACTATAGCGAACGGTATCGCCAATACAATTCAAACGTTTCCAGACTTACTCTGCTTTTTATGGTATAATATAACAATTGAATCCCATTACCGTTTAAGCGAGGCGGATTGATGAAAACGTTAAAGCCAAGAGTCTTTATTGGCTGCTCGCTGGAAGCGAAGCCGATTGCAGCCGCTGTACACGAAAACTTGCGTTTTTCAGCCGAAGTTACCCCGTGGTACTCGGGGGTATTTAATCCAAGTAGTTATACCATGGATGATCTGGAAGCCGAGGTGCGCACAACGGATTTTGCCATTTTCATCTTCCATCCGGATGACATATCCAAAATTCGCGGGAAGTACTACGCATCGGTTCGGGATAATACAATGCTTGAAATGGGTCTATTTATGGGCCGTCTGGGACGAAAGCGTATTTTTTTTATTCTTCCTGAAGATATTACGGACATTAAGGATGCTGCAAAAATCGAAGGACTGCGGATGCCCACCGATCTGCTCGGATTGAATCCGCTGGTATATGAGATTCGTTCTGACGGAAAGTGGGCCCCAGCCGTATCCGTCGCCTGCTCCAAGATCGCTGACAGCATCGAAGAACAAGGACGCTGGAGTGATCCCGAAGCCGAGCGTATTATAGAGAATCATAAACGCTCTGAAGATCAAGCACGCTTACAGTTATTCAAACTGCTGCGCTTCTTTAGGGAATTGCTGCGCACACGCAAAGCAGATGACCAGATGTTAGAACGCATGAGTGATGCACTGCGAAGTGCCTTTGTCTCGTGTCCTCCATTTACTGTCCGCGGCACCGCGATCTATCGTACAGATGGTAATGGTTATATTGAGCAATTATGTGGAAATGTTGGAGAACCGGGCAGAAAATACAACTTGTCCGCGAATGATGACAAACCGCCGGATGATCCTAAACGTATTCTCGTTGTCGATTCATATCAAGAAAACAAAATCAAAGTAAATCTGTACGACGATTACCTTGAGAAAGAGTATCTGCTATGCTATCCTGTAGCCAAGAGGTATGTAATTACCGTTCACATTATTGGTCATATTGAAGCGGATGAGGCGGTGTTTCAGCACATTGACTTGCAAAATCGTCAACTGTTTAACGCCATCAACGATCTGTTAGGAGGCGAACCGGAATGAGACCGGACATGAAAAAAATAAGCAAGCGCTGGGGCAGCGAAAAGAAAGTTCGCCTTAGTTCTGCGCCTGATTCATCACGACCGGTTCCGGAATCCAAGGAAGAAGACCGTTTCCACAAACCGGCCGTACCGCTCACTACAATAGGCCCATCACTAAAGGGCAAAGAGCGTCCCTACAAGGTCATTTTAGAAAAAGAGGCGTACTATGAGAAACCTCAATATCTTGCTTAACTTTGGCAACAAATTCACTGAACTATAGCTCCAACAGAGAACTATACTTTCATCCGATTTTTCACTTGATTTCTACGCTTGATGCATACACATTCCCTTCATACTACCGCTGTAACGGTAGCATGTTACCAGGCCCGCCGCCTATGGCTGGGCTTTTTGTTTGTTTTCTACTAATTTCTAAATCCTTATTACATTTGAAACAATGGATTTTGACCAAGCGGCCACTGCTTCTGACCTTAGGTTCCCTGCAAAACCCATAAATTATACCTAAATTTTGGATCAAGCTTGTCCTTTTTTACTGATACCTACAAATTCCTGAAGCTTACATTTATACTTTAGCCCTCAAACCTTAAACTTTAAACCTCAATGTTCAGAGTTTAACTCAACCTTTAGTCTCTAAACATCCCCTCTCACCACCACATACTCTATATCACAAATCGCACAATTTTTTATTGCAACATATCTTATTAGTTCTTCAGTGACAACAACCGCAAAACTTCTTTACCATATACCGATAATAAAGCAGGATGCCAGTATCATCATCCATACTCTAAATTCCCCTTCCCATTATTTCCCGGTTGTATAACGTATCTCTATTGCATATATTGATTATAATATAGGAACACATGTTCTGTAAACATAAAATTCCAATTATAGCCTAAGGAAGTGAATTGCATGACATCCTCTTTTACTTCCGCCCCCTCTCCTTCCGATGAAGATCATCGCCTGATCAAAGGGATGGTCGTGCGCACGCTTTTGCTGGATGTACTGGAACGGGATATTCGAACGCTGGATACGCTGCTCCTGAAAATGCCGGAGGTCTATATTTTGTCCCTCACTCGCATTCAGAATGAGGTTCTTAAGGAAATGCTGGAGCTGCGCAAACAGATGAGGAACCGCGGAGTGAAAGTTCTGGAGGAAACACGGGAAAAGGAAGGCATCGAAACCGTTTATTTGTGCAGGGGATATACGCAACAGTTCTATATGCTCTGGACATTTGCACGCAATGAGGTCAAAAAAGAGCTGAGCCGCCACCTGAAGATGGATCTGACACAAACCTGAGTTCGTTTGGTTTTCAAGGTATGAGTTGCAACCTGTTTTCAAAACAATATTGTAAAGGGAAGCACTGCCGAATCCCAGCGCTTCACTCGAATGATGATTTTGAACAGCTTGACCATTGCCAGCCGTGTTCATTAAGATGGAGAAGACATAACCCACCATTCCAATCTGGGAAACGGATATGTCCTCAATGTCTCTTCAATCAAGGAGCTGTACTTTATGGATATAAGATCAAATTCGCATTTACCTTCACTTTCAAAAAATAATACAAAGTCACATCCGCTCGTAGCAGCAGATGTAACCGAGTTGATCGGTCAGACCCCCGCGGTTCGGCTCAGCCGTCTTACAGGCAGTGACTCTGCTGACGTGTTCGTCAAGCTGGAGTATTTCAATCCAAGCGGCAGCGTCAAGGATCGTGCCGCCTACAATCTGATCGCTCAGGCTGAACGAGATGGATTGCTGCAACCTGGGGCAACCATTATCGAACCGACCAGCGGTAATACCGGGATTGGCCTCGCGATGAATGCTGCGGCCAAAGGATACAAAGCGATCCTCATCATGCCGGACAATATGTCCAAGGAACGTATCAACATTTTGAAGGCTTACGGTGCAGAGGTTGTACTTACGCCTGCTGCGGAGCGGATGCCTGGAGCCATTCGCAAAGCGAAGGAGCTTCAGGCCGACCTGCCGGGCAGCTTCATTCCGCAGCAGTTTGAGAATCAGGCGAATCCGGATGTACACCGGATCACGACCGCGCCCGAGATTATGCAGCAGATGGATGGCAGGCTAGACGCCTTCATCGCTACGGCCGGAACCGGCGGCACGATCACCGGAACGGGCGAACAGCTGCGCAAGCAGCTTCCCGCCCTCCGCATCTATGCAGTGGAGCCGCAAGGTTCCCCGGTGCTCTCCGGTGGCGAGCCCGGACCTCACAAGCTCGTCGGTACAAGTCCGGGCTTCATCCCGGACATCTTGAATACCGACGTATGGGATGCCATCATCCAGGTGTCCGATGAGGACGCACTGGATACGATGCGGCAGCTTGCTGCCCGGGAAGGGCTGCTGCTCGGCCCTTCCTCTGGCGCTTCGGTGTGGGCCGCCCTTCGCATCGCGAAGGAACTGGGGCCGGGGCACCGGGTGCTCTGCATTGCGCCGGATACCGGGGAACGGTATCTGAGCATGGGTATTTTTTAACAAAGAGCTAGGGCACGGAACTAACAAAGCTGGACAACACAAAAAGTCCTTGCTTCCCTACGAATGTTTAATTCGCAGAGAACAAGGACTTTGTGAAGGCAAATATCACTTTTGAAAAAAATGTGAAAACATGAAGAAGGATATCCGCTATCCTCTATAACATCCAGCACTAATTAGTGTGTCAGGGTTGTCCATTCTACACCTTCGGGGAGCAGAGCCGCAATACGGTCTTTGGCATCCTTTTTGGTATATAGCGATTCATCCAGAATAACCGCAGAACCGGAATCCGTGCTTGTCCGAATCAGACGTCCAAGACCTTGCTTCACACGCAAGAGCATATACGGAAGATCGATCTCTTCGTAAGGTGCTGCCGAGGCGCTACGTTTCGCATTGAAGACAGGGTCTTGTGGCGGATACGGAAGCGACCAGATCATCACGTTGGATAACGATGGTCCTGGAACGTCCAGACCTTCCCACAGATTGACAGAGCACAGCACACTTTCCTCATCCTGCTGGAACGCTGCAATCAGGTCACTGATCTCTCTGTCTCCCTCGTACATAAAGCGTAATCCTTCTGCTTCAGGGACATGAACGATGTCCTGCTTGAACGCACGTAATTCTTCCATTGTACGGAACAGAATCAGCGCACGACCGCCACTCTCCTGAAGCAGAGCAACTGCGTCACGAAGCCGATTTTCGTTCTCCGCTTGACCCGGTGCGGCTTGTTCAGCAATCTTCATCTGCATTTTGTCCGCATAGTCATAAGGAGAAGCAACCGAGAACGATACAAAATCGTCGATCCCCAGACTGTCCGCCACATAACGGAATGAACTATCCACAGACAGCGTTGCCGAGGAAAATACAATGGGAATGCCAGTGTTGAACACACGCTCGTTCAGAATTTCTTTTACCGTACGCGGCATGATCGACAACGTGGTCTCTTCCTCGCTCTCTTCCGCCCAACAGATGTAACCATCTTCCTTCCGGAACAAAGACAATGCCGTCTGGATCATATCGAGATGTTCTTCCACGACACGCATCTGATACCCGTCCAGTGAGAATAATCCACTCTCAAATACCAGCTCTTCGCCGATTGCATCAAGCACACTGTTCAATCGTTCGATCTCTTGCAACAGCGGCGCTTCTACCCGAACTTCCTTCCGCTCCGAGCCGGGAATCGCCACCGTATACGTATCCAGCAGGCGGAACAATTGCTCACTGCTCTCAATTGCTTCATCTACACGCTCGGCAAGGGTTTCACGAATCTCCCCTTCGAGCAGACGTGTGACCAGTTCCTCGAAGATGCGGTGTTTCAATTTGTAGCTCAGTGCGTTCAGTGCGGCTTCTTCCAGCAAATGCCCTTCATCAAATACCACCGAGCTGTGGTCAGGCAACAATGGCAGTTGTCCTTCACGCTTGCGCGCATCATAAGTCCATACATGCTCCATGTAGTAGTCATGGGAACAGATGATGATGTCTTTGGAACGACGGTAATGATCACGCGACAGTGTCAGGCCGCAACGTTGTCTTTTTGGACACACAAAACAATCCTGGAACGGGTCCCAGTTAATCTTGTTCCACTGGCGGTCGTTCAGATGCGGATACTGTTTACGGTCACCATACGGATGGAAAGCCTGAAGTGTACCCGGCGTGTTCACAAAATCCGGCAGACTCTCATGCACTTCTTCAATGACAGGCGCATCTTCATCTGCAAATCGCATCGCACTTAATTTGTTCAAACAGACATATTGGTCTGGTGATTTACCAAGACGTGCATCTACTTGCAAGTCCAGATGTTCAGCAAGCTTCGCAATATCTCCGCCCGGCTTCACCAGCTGTTCAATCAAAGACTCATCGGCACAGGCGATCACCGCCGGTTTGCCCGTATAACGTGCATAACAGACCGCGTAGAGCAGATAAACAAGTGTTTTACCTGTTCCTACGCCGGCCTCGGCCATAATCGTCTTTTTATCTCCATAGGCCCGTTCGAGCTGGTACGCCATAAAAATCTGTTCGTCCCGTACCTCGAAGCCGGACTCTGGCAAAATATCATAAAACACATCGGCAACCCACTCTCCCAGACGGGATACAAAAGGTTCAGCCGGATCATATGCAAAAGGGTAACGTTGTGTAGACAATCCTGGGTCAGCCTCCATTCTTAGACGCGGTCCTCTTTCATTCATTTTCCGTTCAAAAAAGGCCGCAGGGCAAAATTTAATTATCGCATGTGATGAGGTAAGTGACAAGCTTTTTTTCACTTTACTAATTTCTAAAGCTTGCATGAAGGCAAAATATAGTCAAATCTAGCATCAGAAAGGGAAATTTACTATATATCATTCTGCACCAGAAGAGTGTTCCTCAGACATTATATAAGAGTCACCCTACCCTTTTGCAATATGACGAAGTTCATTTCGGTGCATCAAAGGTATTTCTCATGTCTTTTGGTTGGAAAAGGGGAGCTTTCTACGTTCATTTCGGAGGATTGATCGTTAAATGGAGACTATCAACTGATGACAGGATTATATGCTGCCTGTAGATCAGACTGCGTTTGAAGGTTCAATGCCTGATGCACCCAGCTCTGAAGCTCATGTGATCAAATGATTATTGATGATAACGCTTACAACATTTACCATCAATATGTACCACACGAATTCCATATCCCATCTGACCAAGGAGGTCTACGTCATGAAATTATTCCCATCCACATCTACTCATGTCCATGCACAAACTGAACGTTCACTGAAATCGAAAATGGCCCATCTCTGTCTGAGCGCCGCGTTCCCTCTATTATTCATTGGGGGTGGATCGTCTGGTGCTGCCGAACTGATGGAGAGCAGCTTGCAAAACCCCTCGGAATCGGTGGCGGCTTCGAATATCACACTTGCTGCGGGTGATCTGTATGTATCTCCTGGCGGCTCTGCCAGCAATCCGGGGACCATCAACAGTCCAACGTCACTGGCTAACGCGCTGACTCAGATCGCACCGGGTAAAACGATCTATCTGCGCGGTGGTATCTACAGTTTCTCGGAGACGATAACGATCGAGCGTGGCAACAGCGGCACATCCTCGCAGCGTAAAAATCTGGTCGCCTACGGATCGGAAAAACCAGTCTTTGATTTCTCCGCTCAGACCTTCGCGTCCACCAGTCGCGGGCTACAGATGTTCGGCGACTACTGGCTCGTCAAGGGGCTTGAGGTGAAAGGTGCGGGCGATAACGGCATCTTCATCGGTGGCAGCTACAACCGCCTGGAACAGATCGAAGCTCACCATAACCGAGATACCGGCATTCAGATCGGACGTTATGCCTCTACCGCTGCCAAGAGCGAATGGCCTTCATATAACGAAGTGATTCGTTCTTACTCTCACAACAACTATGACCCGGATGACGGTGAGGATGCCGACGGTTTTGCCGCGAAGTTGACGGTAGGTCCAGGGAACGTATTCGACGGCTGCATTGCCGCCTATAACGTGGACGATGGATGGGATCTTTATAGCAAAACAGAGACAGGCGCCATCGGTGCCGTTACGATCCGTAACAGCATCGCCTACGGCAACGGCGCAACATCAGACGGAACATCGACTTCGAACAGTGATGGTAACGGCTTTAAGCTGGGCGGTGAGAAAATCGCCGTGAATCACATTGTGGAGAACAATATTGCATTTAATAACAAAAAACATGGCTTTACCTATAACAGCAATCCGGGTTCGATCCAGATGACCAACAACACCTCATGGAACAATGGACAAAGCAACTTTGCCTTTGATAAAGGCACCCATATCTTCACCAACAACCTGTCCTTCCAAAGCGGCGCCAGCGACAAAACCAGCGGAACCGATGTCAGCAGCACCAACGTCTGGTGGAAAAACAAAAAAAGCGTCAACGACAAAGGCCTGCTCGCCAGCGCAGCCGACTTTGTCTCCCTCGTGCCTTCGGTAACCCGTGCGGCAGATGGAATGCCTGTATTGGGTAACTTTCTGAAGCTTGCCGGTGGTAGTGATTTGATTGGGTCGGGAACGCCAGCAGGTAAGAATATTGGAGCGCGGTAGATATAAGTTGGTGAGTTAAAAAAATAAATCATAAAGCAAAGTCCCCTCCCCCATGCCAACCTGATCGGTGGTAATGGAGAAGGGGGTTTTTGAATTGCTGTGTATTGTCTGCCGGCTCATAAAGTAGATAGGTACTCACGGTTTGGCTAAAACCTCAATCATCAGTCTGCCGCCTGTCCGAAAACCTTGCTCAAAGGCCGCTTCCACATACATAGATGTGGACTGTCCGATTAAATCAATCAGTTGCTCCAAGGAATCGTATTCTGTAGCTGGGAGTTTTGTTTTGTAGTTTTGCATGATATCCGATATTTGGCTGTTAATTTTATGATACTCGGCCTGTTCGGGATGAATCGACTCGTCCAACCGTAGGTTCCCGTGAAACAAATCTTCGATCAGGTTTGACATGTTATCCTTCATGGTAAGGTCACCTCAAAAAAATTGTAACTCATAGGATGAGGTGAGATGGGAATTTAGCGGGAAATCCACTAGTATTTTTTCATTGAGTCAAAGTTAAAATTAAACTATGTCCCAAACACCAAACATCTATTCCTTACTCAAACTTTTATCCTGCAACCATTTTATAGCTTCTTCACCCAATAGGATATTTGGTTCTTCTAATGTCCCGATATTAATGCTTTTTATAAAGGCTTCTTCTATTCCCTGAAGTCCCGTTAATGTAGCTCCTTGTAGTAAAGTTTCTCTAAACGATGCCGAGCTGATATCTGCATGATTCATATTAGCATTGCGAAGATCTGTAAGATATAAGGAGCTAGAAATTAACATTGCATTTGTTAGATTCGTATTAATAAAAACGGACTCAGAAAGATCAGCTTTGGCGAACCTTGCACCTTGAGCATCTGCATCTGTAAAATTTGCATAAGATAAATCTGCCTTATAAAAGTCAGCATTTACTAAGTTGCTCTTAGTAAAACTCGACGAACATAACAACGATGATGACATGTCCATATGTTCCAGATTCATTCCATCAAAAGCGCATTCGGTCAAATAGGCTTGATCCAATGGATATCCTGACAGATCTATATGACGAAAATCTATTTCATCTAGGCCTAATTTCTCACCTTTCTCTCCAAGGGTTTCAATCCAAACTCGATGTGAATTTAATTGCTCTATCAGTTTTTGTTGGTTAGTTAATTTCATTGCTGCACCACCTTTATTATGGATACCAAATAACTCGTTCTTTAACCCCGGCATCTTCTACCGCCTTTTTAGCTCTTAGGTGTTACTTTAATCGTACTCATCCATGCTCACCGCTCATTTAATATAGGATAAAATCTATGTTAAAAGAAGTATAACGATGGGTTCATCCGTCCAACTTCCTAATTAGCTTCGTAAACCTACTCTCCTAATGCTATGTTTCCATACTACGGTCCTACACCCTAATTCCATTATCACAGCTCCACTTACTTCCTAGTTAGCTCCCTAATTTGGATTGTAGAAAGGTTAAACGTCACCACATTTCTTCATATTCTTCAACCTTTGTAAACCAATACCCTTCGCTATTCTGCATTGCTTCAGGATCAATTTTCTCAAGTTTTTTCCGCACTTCTTCCCCATACTTATTGCATTCTTCTACTTCTTTGAGATTATAATTCTTAGCTTCTTGAAATAAAATCAGATGGAACAAGAAAAAGGTTTTTAAATCACGATTCAGAAGAACGATATCCTTGTCTGATTCTTTTACTACCTTACCACTATGTAAATGTACATAAATTCCATCACATGTATAATCATGCGGTTCAAAAATACCTACTTGAATGTATATTTCATTGGAAATTATGCAAGTTTTAAATTCTTCCAATTCGAAAAAAGTAAAACATAGAAAACGGTTTGGAACACCTATTTGGCTCATAAAAATCGCATCACTATCTTTGAAGCCTTGTTTAATAAGAATATCATAGTTGTATAACCTGAAATCATCGTAATACTTCTTAATTTTTTCTATATTATATTCCATAGTGGCCTCCTCACTTCTCCATTCTTCTAAATGCAACAGATAAAACGATGTGATTCCCTGATTTTCTGTAACAACCTCAATAGCCACTGATAACTTATCATACGACTTGAAAGGCACAGGGTTATCAAGGTCTGTTCCACATAATAATTAAGACACAATAAAATCTTCTATTGAGATTATATTTCCATTATCATCATCAATATAAATGCCACGCGGAAAATTCTCTTGGGACAATATTTGTTTCATCAAATTTTCATTCGTATACGTCATCATTATAAATTGAGGGCAGGAAAATGGAATGCGTTCTACATCAACTTCTTCATAATCATTAATGATGTCTTCTGAACTTTCATAAAAAACATGATCGTCACCGTAATCTACAACAAATCTATTCTCAGCAAGATTAGTAGTTTTATTTTGACCGTAATGTTTCAGATTACGAATATGGTTAAGATTAAAGTCTTCATTGCCAATAAGAATTATCCATTGCACGAAGCATTTCCCTCCCATCTGATCCCCTCAAAAATCCTATTATTTGAATTCTTCGTTATTCCAAGACTACAGGTCTTTAATGTCGATCGGTTCTTTTTCCAAAAACCTAGTATACCATTCATCCAAAGGGAAATGAGCCACATTTGTTATATCTAATGAGAGCGGTTTAATCGAAAATGAGCCACCTCTTTCAATAACTTTAATTAAAAGTTCGTAAATATTTAAGTATTTATGGACAACTGGTAATTCATCTGCATACTTAGCTAGCTGTAAGTAATACTCCAATATACTTTGTACATACAAATTTTTGTTTAAAAACTTTACTGCTTCTGAACTACAATACATTGAAATCTCTATTTCATCCTCAACGTCACCCAGCAATTTTGCTATATTCGTAAAAGCTGGTGGTAGGGGTTTTAGCTGTTCCTCTTTAAAAAAAATAGCTAATCTTCTTAAAAACTCATAACCTAATTTAGAATCTTCATCAGTCACAATTGTTCCGATCTTATCCCAATGTATATTATTTATTTTTACTTTTGCACTCTCAAGATACACTTCGTTCACCTCATTCGTATTCGATATCTTTATTAAAATGTATGTTTCGTTGTGAATGATGGGGTCATTCGGCACTAGGTAGCCCCGCCAAAAATAAACCCTGAAAGGCATAAGGCCAATCAAGGTTAAATTAAATGAAATAAGCCTATTCTACAGAAATATATTGAGGTGGAACATAATCTGACAACCAAACTAAATTGTTGCCTTGGTAAAATTTCACCCCGTCATGTGAAGCATTACCTACCTGAATTTTTAATAGTATTGGATTTGAATCCTTGCGTTTTCCTACCATACTGGCTGTATTAGTATCAACCGACATATGAACATACTGTTTTGCCATTGGTTTAAGCCCCTCATTCATAATGCATTCAAATAAATGTCTGGATGTTCCATGAAAAAGGATTCACCCACCCTTCATGATCTAGCTCAAGTTCATATTCCCAAGGTGCATGTCGTAATGCATACGAAATTTCTTTGCTTAATTTTGATATGTCCAAATTTAATTGTCCTCCACCTTCGTACAACCATATGTTCCCTTCTGGTAACGTTAATGGTCTTATATATTACGTTTCACAATCAATAAGTTAAGAATGTGAACCCACTCTTTTTTTCACCACATCTAATAACTTATATATCTCCTGTCTAACTTCTGGACGTTCCTTCACGTACTTCTCACTGTAAATCAACAAATAATTATAAAATTCATCATACTCCATGACTGCCATTACAACTTCATCGTATGCTGGGGGCTCTCCGATAAAACATACTTTCTGATCACCAATGTACTCTTCTTCTTCTGGCGAATGATAGGATGAAAATTGTACCTCCAGTGGACCTGAACCATACCCATGTCTTTCGCGATCTCCAAAGTATGTTAAAGCTCTTGGAAAATCAATAATCCAGAAATAAGATTCAACTAATTGATCTATTTCGGCTTTCGTTGTCAGTGTTCTTCCATCGTTCATCCGAACAGAACCTCCGAGATCTCAGTACTTTTTTTATTGATCCAACCTACGGCTAATTCCGCGTCTTCTTTCAAGATAACACCTTTCTGGCTTTTATATTGAAAGTTCTCTTTTGCCCATAACAATAGGATCTTTACGTATTCTACCGTCTCAATTTCACATGTGCTGTCCTCTTCATCTTCTTCCACAAAGATATCTTCAAAAGTTGTAAAAGACTTGTCTGATCTTATTAAATTGACGTTCCCTCCACCTTCGTATAACGTTATTTTCCCTTTCAGTAATTCAATTAGGTTTGCAACCTCTTCTTGGATCGTGGAAAAATCTCCAAAAATATCTGATCCCAAAGAATTAGTAATTAGGTAACCATTCTTTAATGATGAATCAATGCCTAAGTCCAAGATAACTTCGTTGAAATCTTCTTTATATTCAATGGCATACCTATATTTAAACATGTTCGTATCTCCTATAAGTATGAATTCATTATTTCGTCCCGGATATTCCCAATCCAATCATCTTCTTATTTCAATGAGTCTCCGTCTATATAATGGCTTTAAAAGGAGCATGACCTGTTTCAGTATTCCTTAATAAACTCGGTTTTCTAAAGCGCAAACTGGTTTCCAGCTTGAAGATCGCGGTATCTCCGTCCATTTCTACAAAAGATACATTAATCCATATCGGAGCTTTCGGAAAAAGCCCTCCTAAAACCCCAACAACATCTTTTAACCATAGTTTTTTACCGCCAATATTCTCTGTGGATAACACAAGGCGTCTCATCATTTCATCGCCACCATCTAACATTTTCCCCTGTTCCTCAACGGGCTCTATGACAAACTTAACGATATCGCTCGAAATGTGTTTAATCTTCCTTATCGTATCAACTGCTTTAGATAAATTAGTCGAAAAAATTTCCTCATTCATTTGAGTAATCAACATATCTCCTCCTGTTCTAAACCATTGTTAAAGTCTTTTATAGGGCCACCATTTGAGATGATACCTGGACATGAATTACTTATTCTCAAAATCTTTAACTTGCTCAATCTTTTGTGTAAATTCACAAGCCTTTCGAAAATCTTCTTTCATGTAAAGTTCGATTAAAGCATTTGCCTCTTCTTCCCAATCGGGACCATATTGTAAAAGGTAATCTGTAAACCTTTCATAATGGGAACGGTCGGATGGATTCAACCAAATCAATCTTTGATACATCTTCATTACACAAGGAATCGGCAGAAAGAAATGAGTAAGTTCGTAATGAATTGCTTCCAATAAATTATCCGAGTTGTCCGTATGATCTATTTCAGATATCAATTGATGGTATAAAGAGTCTACCGTCTCTCTCGTTGTTTTTAATTCAGTCTGATCTAATGTCGACCAATTCTGGTCAATCCACTGATGCAGTGTCTTCACTGTTTTTTGTAATGTCAAAGCCATCATCCTTTTTCTCATTAGTCTCTAGGATTTCGATAACACCAATCCGGATCATATGGTACGGTTTTAAGTTTTTGTATGTCCTCCCAGCTATACAACCAATCATTGTCTGCTATCCAGAAATAATCATCAGGATTCAGTTTGAGATATTCATAAATAAAATGAAATATTAACTCTTGATTACCATAGATATCTTCAATATGCCCGACCTGACATAGGAGTTCGCTAGGATCTAAACCTAAATCTTCGTGAGCATAAAATTCAGTACTCGGGCTACTTATGCTGTGAATATGGAAAATCAATGAGGCTTCATTGTCACCTGTAGGTGACTTACGGTTAATGTTTAGCGTTGTATATAAAAATTCTCCTTCATTGGTATACGTTTTGTTGTTATAGAAATAAAGAGCAGCGTCCGAATGAAAAGCCGCAACAATCGTATTAGCCAAGAGCTGGTCTGGAGAATATTTATCTTTTTGCGTTAAAATAACAGCTGAAGTGCCCATGAGATTGTAATCCCCTCCCTCAAACTGGAACTAATTAAAGTTTTAATAAACATTAAGATTCAAATGTGGCTCTATTAGGGAAAAATCCATTTTCTCTAATGAAACAAACGGATAACTTTTGTGCTGCTCTATCGAAATAAAATTTTGATGCAACGAATGAAGCCAATATGTATCTCCTCCTGATTATGTTCCACGGACGACCTGATCTTTTGTAGTTGTTTGCTAGCTTGAGCAAAATTAAATTACGATATCCTGGTATCCTACCTCAATCACTTCTTCATCCAATAAACGAAGTCCCACTCCATTTTCCTTGTCCCATGCGCAATTAAATAGTATTCCGATATCTCGGCCTTCCCTTATATCTCCATAGGGAACCACAATTCCATCTAACTCAATCATCTCTAGAATTTGGCCCGTTGTTTCAACTAAGGGATAGTTCTCATTAAAAGCAATATCATAACCCAGTTCATATCGCCTTTGTTGATAATATTCTAAGAGTTTTTGTAAGAAATTTTGCTGCAAATCATTCCAATTTTTCATTAATGCCTGATATGCCAGGTACTGTTCTTCATCAAATATACCGTCCTCATCTCCATCAATCATGAGTGATATTTTGTTTTCATTTTCAAAAAATTGAATAGTCGTGTCCTTAGTCCAAACATAATCATGTTCGAGCTCGCCGAAAACTGAATCATTCATTTTCATTATAAAATCTACCCCAATTCTATTTTCAGCAAGATTAGTAGATTTGTTCTCGCCGTAATGTTGTATTGTAGCATCCCCCTTGTTTAATATAAAAAAACAACAATATTTAGGGTTCACAATTGTCTAAAAACCATTTCCTAGCTTTTTCTTTTTCTAACAGCACTGGCTTTTCTGCTGTGCCAATATTTATACTCCGAAAAAAAGCTTCTTCTATACCTTTAATACGTTTTAGTGTTACTCCGTTTAACAACGTTTCTTTAAATGACGATACACTTATATCCACATTTTCTAGTCTTGCATTTCTAAAATCCGTTAGATAGAAAGATACATTAATCAGATTACAATCTACTACATATGCATTACTAAATGTTGCCTCCCAACAATCACCTTTACTAAATCTACTATTTTTAATGATGCAATTAGAAAAATCGGTATACCTAAGATCTGATTTATAAAAATCGCATTGATCTAAATATGCATTCCTAAACGTTGACGAGGCTAATAATGATGAGTGAAAATCAATATTTTCAAGTTTAAGAGCATCAAAAGTGCAATCAATTAAATATGCTTGTTCAACCAACTTATCGGAAAAACCAAAGACACTTAAATCCACTTCATCTAGCTTTAACTGCTCACCTTCCTCACCAAGTGTCTCAACCCACTTTTTATGCAAAGTAAACATATTAAGAATATTTATCTCTTCCATTCTTCCACTCCTTAGAGTTACTTTGCGTTTCACAGTAACGCCAAAAAAACTTAATTTTAACATTATATGCAATAAATATACTTGACTTTATTCAGCAAGAAGAATTACTATAAGTTTATACAAATGGAATATATTTCAATAAAGTGTAGATTGAGCAATATTCGTTTTTGATGTTCGGAGTACGTTTGAAACAACCTTCCATCACTATACTTACATTACATCTTCAACCTAAAATCTTTTAACAGGCTTACTTAATATATACATTTTAACTTACCAGTTCTCTAGCCTGTATATTTCTTCCCTCTGCGTGCTATCCACAGAGAAAGAAAATTAAGGGGAGAAATTATTCTTTACAAAAAGAGAGGAGGATAAGACGGTCTCAATCTGCAAGATCATCTTTGTCACGTAATTACGCGTCTTTACCAGCACAACCATAACAAGAAAGGTGGAATTGATTTCTATGAAAAAGTTATTTAGCTTGGCTCTTATTCTTGTCCTTGTTTTTTCATTTAACGCCTCTGTCTTTGCAGAAGCACAGACTGCCCAACCCAAACCTTTAACGAAAGAAGAAGTTATGAATTCAAAAGCATTCCGTGAAGCTGTAGAGGCAGCCAAGGCTGAATTCAAAGCGCAGAAAGACAATGGGGGCCCCGTTATGCATGCACCTGCACCAAAAGTATCTCACATTAATGTTTACGCTGTTGTTTCTCCTAATGGCGGTCAAGAGATCTATGGGTACAATAACAACCCGCTCTCTACTACCAACGATCACGGTGGGAATTGGATTCAGTGTATTACGTTCCAAATCGGTTACGATAGCTCTCACTTCGGTACACTCGCAGGCAATAAAATGACAAACAATTGGTCTGAGGCTATTGATTTGGATGGTGATCGTATCGTGGATGCTTGGGCTTATTCCTGGGTATACGAAGCTCCTAGCACGGGTGGGCAATTCGTAGGAACCGTTTATTCCATTAATAATGCAGCCAAATGGACTGCGTGGATTAATGTTCGTTAAGTTCTAAAGCTCAATATACCAAGGCTGCATCTTTGATTTTTGTGTAACTATGCACAAGTACGATGATGTTGAGTCTGTTTCTTCTTTTAACAATTGAATTAGGATATTATCTTAAAACAAGTTTTGAATATGATCTCACAAAATGAAGATTATGCAGTACAAAGCATCATCAAATGAAAAAGGCTGTACCCCGTAAAGAGACATCGTAAAACCTCTTCTTTACAGGGTACAGTTTACTACCCTAATCCATCGATGTTCTGGTATTGTTTTTCAATTATTATTCCATTTCGATTTCTCCCCAGTCACTCTGGTTCTTTTTCTCGTAAGTGATATATCCTTCAGTTAAATACCTTCTGTTCAGTATCTTACTGGCGTCTGACTTACTCCAATTCTTCTTTACATCCATCTCATCTTGCAAAAAGAGTACAAATAGAGAACTGGATTCATTATTATTCGATAAATAAAAACCTAATAATTCGTTATACTTAGAGCTAAAATACAAACTTATATTCTCTACCTGAAGTTTAATATTTTCCTTTGATTCAACCAATCTTTCATAACTTGCATATAAATTAAAATCATCCAAATCGTCAATTCTATTCGCTGAGATTAACGGATTCATGCCTCTTATATACAAACCTATGACATGACCATCCTCTTTCTCAAGGAAAAGGACTTGATCTAATTTCTCATGATCGTCTTGATCATGTACATAAATAATATTTGAGATTTCTTTTTGCTCGAAAAAATAATCAAACTTTTGTATAAACGAGTTTATATAGTTATTCATCGTCGTCTCACTTTCAATTCAAGCAGACTTCTATTCTTTTCGTTTGCTTCACTCTCATGAAACACTTGTACAATGTAAAGGTCCGAGTGTAATGCCATCCATTCAAAAAACGGAAGAACTTTTCTATTTGTTCAAAATCACTTTGCTCCTGAAGCAAACTTTCCACATGAGTAGACACTTCATCCCCGAAGAATACATGTCCTAGAAACTCTTGATTGAACTCTATATGCTCCATATATCGATCATTATCGTTCATATATCACCTACATAATATATAAATCCAAATCAAACTCTGCATTCAACTCATATGCTGTATGTATAGCTTTTTGCTCAATAGTAATCGCCGGAGTTTCATTATTTAATACTCTGATCGAGAAGCTGAATAGAAAATTTAGATGATGCTTCATTTTTAATGTCTTTAGAGTTTCAATATGGGGTTCCAACAGCAGCAATACTTCATTTAATTGATGATTAATATCATATGACTCCTGATAACCCGTATCCCAGAACCAGCAGGTTTCTTTTCGATATAACTCTTTATGACCGACCTTTTCTCCTTTTACATACCATCCTGTTGGATTGAATCCAAGACGTTCCGTAATTAAACTTGGTTCAAAGTGATCTCCTGTGATAATAAACTCTGCCATAATATTTGTTTTTTCCATCTACCATTCTCCCTTTTTATCTTAATAGACTTCTTCAAACTCAGGGATTGTTCTAAAAATGTCTAATTGTTCAACAAGGCTAATGCTTCATCTAATATCTCATTGGTACGTTCGGATTTACATTTCAATAAAGTCTCTTTGCAAATCTGCTTTTGCTGCTCGCTTAATTTGTCCGCTGCATTTTCAAATAATAGAAATGACTGCATCCTTACTTCCAAATTGGCATCTCCAATGAATGCTACAATAATCTCTATATAAGGCTCATAATACAATTCTTCCAGTGCGTATAATAAAGTGCCCCTGCTTCTATTCATATCAGCATTGGACAGAGCCTCAATTAGCGGACAAACCGCTCTATTGTCTCCAATATCTTTCAGTGCAATCGCCACTTCATTTCTGACAAGAGTATTTTGAGTTTCGGTCAACATTCCAGTGAGAAACTCAACTGAAGATTGATCTCTTTTTTCTCCAAGTTCAGCAATCAGAGTCATCGCTTCCTGGAATCTCTCTTCAGCTAATAATTTCTGGATCGTAGTGTGTATTGGATACAACCTCCCTTATAAAAAATTGGATGAATAGAATCTATTTATAGGATTTTAATTGTCTTCCCCCAATCATGGTCTATATAAAATGTAATATTAGATTTAATATGTACCTTTTTCCAATCCTTTTTGTCCATTTGGAAGGTCTCTATACCAAAAACAGGAGATACAACATGAATATAAAATCTCCCTTCATTTTCCTCCTTTTTAGTAATCACGCCTGTCAGAGGATCTTTTGTTGATTCTTTATTAACGGAAACGATGTATAGATACTTCCCCTCCTTAAAATATCGAAAAGTGATCTCATCTCCTTCTTTTAATTTGTTGCATGATGGACTTTCAAATGTTTCTGTCTTCGTTTTGTCGTGTCCTTTTGACGGATTCCTAACAGTCACCTTACATGATGAATCATCCTGTAGTTCAACTGAAACAATGTGCGTAGTTGATTCTATCGGCGTAAGGTCATTCATTGAATACCAAACCCAACAAAGTATCGCAATGATCACAAACATACCGATGAGTAATGCTTTCTTCAAAAGATCACCTTCCCCAATTATGAAACTTCACCAGGTCCAATATTTGGAGCCATTTGTACTAATAAAACGGTATAACCATGTCTCAAAGTTACAGCCCAAACTCTTAAAATCTTCAAATGATGAAGTGCTGTTTCCTGCCAACATATAGTTTTTCTCCCCGTTAGAGTAGGCGTTACAATCTATCATTAGAGTATCATCCGATATATAAGCTATTTCCAAATAACCCCTGCGACTGTTCACGTTAGCATACAGGTACTCTACTTGATCTAGTGGAAAGAGCTTTTTTTCTCCCCCATAGATCTCATGATTAAATAAACTACAGCCATTAGAGAATTTCAGAAAATCAAGATAATCCAACGGTATGTTCTGTCCTGTAGATGCTTCAAACCGATCGATCTCGCCATCCCCTACTGGTTGACCAAATGTACAACTATATCGTTCTACATTACCTTCACGATCTTGTAAGTACAGATAACCACTAGACAATTCTAACTTTTTCTTCAGTCCGTTCATTGTATTTTGGACTAACGACATTATAACCACTCCCCTCATATGTAATGTCTCTAGAGGCAGCATCCCTATAACAAATTCATTCCCAAAAAAGATAAAGATAGTCGAAATATAAGTATCGTCATTTTCCTTAATTTAGGTAATAGTCAATTAGTCCTTACTTTAGGGACTTTTTTCCTTTTGAAGGATGTGAAAATTAAAAAAGCCGCCAGATGGCGACCCTTTGATGCAATAAAACAGCTTATTATTCTCTTGCATTCATAATAAGCTTCACTACTACTTTTCCTCTGAATAAATAAACACATAAGTACGCTCATCCGATTGTTCTTCCGAGAAAATAAAATCCAGCCGCTCAAAGCTTTGGATATCCTGCACATCTGTAATCTTCCGCTCTGCCATATAACGTACCATTTCACCTCGGGCCATCTTGGCGCGGGTTGCTTTTTCAACCAGCTTTCCGTTCACCATTTGTCCAAAGACACACGTAATAAACCGAGTTTCTTGTTTCAGATAAGGGGTGATGTTCTTGCTGTACTCTTTGGACGCCAGATTTAGAATACAATTGCTTTCGGCTTGAAGCTGATCAGCCAGCTTACTGTCCCAGAACTGGTAAAGAGATTTGAACCCGGGACTCTGCAGCTTGCCCTGCATCTCCAAGCGATACGGGGTAACGCCATCCAAAGGACGTAACATGCCATAAAATCCAGATAATATACGCAAGTGCTGCTCCAGATATGTCAGTTCCTCGTGCTGAAAAACACCCGGTGCCATATATTGATATTGAATACCCTCATAGGCATAGATGGCTGGCGTAAGATTTGCCTTTAGATTCATGCTCTGAATCCGCTCCATATTCAGTTCAGCGATTGTATCATTGCACTTCCACAACGTTTTGAGGTCGTCATACGATAACTTTTGAAGCAGACTCAGAAGTTGTTCTGACTCATTTATAAATTGCGGCATCTGCGCGCTCGCCATCAGATCAGTATCGATCTTCATCTTTTTGGCTGGTGAAATGATTATTCTCATCGTGCTGATCCATCCTTAATCTACCGTTGTTTTGTTCGCTATTCATTGTACAGGATTAGGCGGACGAATCCAATAATGTGAAGCATATCACCCCCTCGCGCCTTCATAAGAAGATTCGAGAATTTTGAATAATCTCACAAATATTTACGAATTCGGATCAGGGGTCAGCTGAATCCATTCGTCTTCTCTGTAGTAGTAGATATGTTCTTCTGGATTATCCTTAAATTTAACAACAACAGGATACATCGGCATTTTACTGCGACGAGCTGTGATACTTGTAAGCGTATGCTCCTCTATTCCTTTTTCAACCGTTAAATACGTCCTCAGATCATCTTCAAGTTTCTTCATATCACTCTTATAAGATCCGTACCATGCAAAAGAAGCAATAATCAGTACGGCTGCTGTAACCAATGAGGTCTTTAGTAACTTCATTTATACTCCCCCTGATTTCTTTTATCTATGTTACCAGAATGAACTACTTTCACATATCGGGCTATTGACCTGTTTCAATTTATGTAATGAATATTAAAAATACTTATAGTAAACTGGCTTTGATCTTAAACTCAACAATCCCTGGCGCCTATCTTATATCATGGGTCTTAGCTACTATTGGGTATAAACAACTCGTCAATATGTTATTATCAGAATTTAGTTCGATATTCTCATGGTCATGCTTACCCAATTTGTTATGATTATTGAGCATATACATAAATAATCTATGTCTAGAGAGGAAGGGTACCGCTTCTTATGTTTATTATTCAATTACTTGTTGTTCTTGCAATGTTAAGCGGTTCAGGAAGTTCCAGTTATGCCACATCTACACAAATGGAAATCAAGTCATTACAGCCTCAGACAGCTTCTTCAGAACTTATAATGGAGTCTGGTTTAAAGCCCTTCAGAGCTGAACGAGATTTTAAAAATCTCGATCCATTCGAGCAAGCAGCCAAAAATCTTAGGGAAAAGATTTATAACAGTTACAGTAATTCATCACCTCTCCCCTCCAAAGTCGGGGATACTGAACCATCTCCTTATGGCGGAAAAGTAAAACTGTTAAGAACACTCCCTCTGGATCAGACTATTTCTCTTGGCCCACTGGCCGTATATCTGGTTAATGTTCAATTACTAGAGGCGACTGAAATTCCAGAAGATACCCAGAAGGATATTTCCACTTTGAATCAAGAGAAAATTGGTTCAACTATAACGTATATTAGAGTTCTCTACAGCGTTGAAAATACAACGGATCGAAATGTCGGATTTTACGGTTTAAATTCTGTCCATCCAAACATGGGCAATCCTATCTCGTCCGATCGCAATTTCTTAAGGGATACTTATGTATATCATCAATATGACGGTGTAGTCATCGATAATTTTGAGAATGGATTTGTATACACTGATGATCCCGGTAAGCTGGAATCGATCAAACTGGTATTTAATAAAATCTATGACTATGACACTGAAGAAACTATAGTAGAGCCGACTTCGTTGACTATTCCGTTTAATGTGCAGAAGTAGCCTATCACTGTACATCCCTTTTGCAAATTAGCAACTCTTCATAAGAGCACAATACTAATAACCCCAGGCATCTCACAGCGATTCAGGGGTTATTAGTCTAAACATTCATTCCATGCTACGTATATAAGAATAGATTACGAGTTATAGCACTGCGTTTAACCCTCCAAAAACCTTCCCCAGAATATTAAAATAGATCATGATATAAGACAACATTAAAGCTATGGGAACTACAATGAGAGATTTTATCTTTTTTTCAGGAACAACAAATAGTAAAGTCAACACCATAATTAAATAAATCCCCATAAGTATTGGAACTAAATAATAATGCTCATGTTCAGGTAAGTAAGCATTCCTTAATTCATAACCTTCGGACAATAAAACAGCTACAGGAAGGGACAAAATTATACTGGCTACGTATCCATTACCACGCGCAAACCACACTACATAGGCACAGATGGGAGATAAGACTGCGCAGATTCCCCAAAACAACGTTTCCTTCACTGAAAAGAAATGTAAGAAAAACACGGTGTACAGATAATAAACAATCAGCAGTGAAGAGAAAAAGAAAAATATCTTAACTGCCGCCAATTTAGGAGAATAACTAAACACGGATACAAGCACTGCCACAAAAATCCAAATACCTAGACGTCCACCAATATCGTCAAACAAGGGATTAATGCCTTGGGTATCTACGAGTTTGGCCGCAAGGCCCAGAATCCCTCCAAGTACAGTCGCATATACCAAAGAATATAGTCTTTGTGAATTGGTCGGATTTTTTTCAGTTCTAATCTTATTTAACTCATTAAGTATTTCCACTCAAAACTCCTTTAAAGGCTGATTTTGTTATAGAGATGAAACTTCACATTTCGTTAAGTACATTCGAAGAAATTTCAACATTAGAGTAGTAGCGAATCACCTTCAGAGTAGTAGCGAATCGCCTTCCCTTTTTCTTTTGCATATTCAATCTCTCTTTTTGTGCTACTTCCAATATAACCTTTCACATCGATCACGAATATTTCATCAGAAATATCGATTTTTCGAAAATGGAGATTTCCAAGTAGTTCAGCTTGTTTTTCATTTATTTCAAACCCTTCACTTTGCTCAAAAAAGGCAAGGCTGATTACAATATTTCCTTGAAGTGTAAGGAATGCATTAACCTCTTCGAATTGTTCTTTGAACTTTGTAGAGCCACATAAAGTTATTATCTTCATAATCATTTCCTTTCATAAATTTCTTCGTTAATGTATTCGTTCAATATTTTCCTTATCCTTCAAAAAGAAAAAGCGATTAACAAATAACCTTGGTATACAGCTCCAGGCATAGAGAGTAACCAAGGTTATTGTACGTATTGATTAGTCTTCCAAAATCATCTCGTGAAATCATGCTGTCCAATAGTCAGCAGTGTCTGCCTGCTCTTGCTCCACTCGGACGTAGCAATCTTCGGATTGTAATAAAACAGCGCACCATGTGTTGGGTCGGCGCCATTGAGAGCTTGACGTGCAGCCTTAAACGAGGTTGCTGTTGGCTTTAGATTAAATTGACCATCGTCGACAGCGGTGAACTGACCTTTTTGAAAGATGACTTCGGAGATAGATGACGGAAACTCTCCTGATTGCACCCGATTTAAAACAACGGCCCCCACAGCGACCTGTCCTTCAAAAGATTCCCCGCGTGCTTCCCCATGGATCAACTTCGCCAACTGACGGAGCGTTTCTCCTTCGGCTTTGGCCTTTTGGTTCAGCTTGTCCAAGGTAAGCGGGCCTGCCATACCATCAGCACTCAATCCCTGCGCTTGCTGGAATTCGCGAACCGCGCTCTGAGTGATTGAACCATAATAACCTGTTACTCCAGCATCAAAATAACCAAGCTCGCTCAATTGCTCCTGTAGTTGTACCACGTGTTCACTGCGAATACCTTGTTCCAGCTTCTGTGCTCCAGCCGAAGGCGCAGCAACAGTGAGTCCCAGCGTCATAGCGCAAGCCCCAAGAAGCATGCTGACTCGGCCTGCTCTTTTGTTAGTCTTTCTCCCTCTGCCATGAGTGACTTTACGACTGACGGTGATCGGCTGCATAACGTCTATGTCTGTGCTTGGGCTAAGATCATGAAGATCATCAAGATTATGAAGATCAACAAGCTCAGGCATGCCCTGATTGATCTCAAGCTTAGCTTCTTTCCCTGAATTGCGCAGATAACTTCTCTTTCTAACATGATATACATCTAGTTGCATCTCTTTTACAGGAGTAAGGTCAATCACGTCGCATCCAGCGTAATCGCTACCCATCTCACTCCCTTTCATGTTGTCATTATACCTGTACACCACATTTATTCCGGCTTCCTCATCTACTCTCGCTACTTCGTACACGTTATGCTCTTCAATCGCTATATGCTTTTCATTCATTTTTTTCTTCTCATTGGCTATACTCGCTGTATTTATTTCATTCTTTTCTCGCAATACATCCATCACAAGCATATGATCCATCTCAATTCTATTCTTATTCCTCATTTCCTTAACCCTCCAATTTTCTGAATCCAGATATACTACTTCCCCCTGAATCCTCACATTTGGACATCCCGAGTGTCATTATAGGATATCAAAAATGTTCAGTCTATCGGACCGATGGAGCATGAAAAAATGAGTCCTGCACATATCAAAAAGAGGCATGAGCCCATGGTCGTATCAGGGTCACACCTCTTCTTATATCAACCTTGTACCGCTTGTCCATCCGCCATTTCCGTAGGCAAACAGACCCGTACAAAAGTTGCGCTAAAATTTTCTGACGATTATTCGGCGAGTTCCTGCCCTTTCGTTTCCCGACCCCAGAACAGCACGGCAGCTGCTCCGATGAGAATTGTTACGAAGAAAATGGTGAAAATGAGGCTGATTGGAACTGCCTTCTGAACAAGCATACCCACCATAAATGGTGCAAGTACGCCGCCGATCCGGCCTACCGATGTAGCCAGCCCAACGCCTGTGGAACGTACCGAAGTCGGATACAATTCAGGGCTGTATGCGTACAGTCCGCCCCAGGCACCCAAATTGAAGAACGACAGACAAATCCCTGCGGCCAAAATGGTCGCTTCCGTCGTTGCCAGTCCAAATGCAATCGCACTGAACGCGGTCAGTGTCAGATAGACGACAAGTACAAACTTGCGGCCAAAACGTTCAATGAAGTACGCTGCGGTGAAGTACCCCGGTAGTTGTGCGATCGTCATGATCAGCACGTACTGGAAACTTTTGACCAAGGTAAAACCTTTTGCCATTACCACCGAAGGCAACCACAAGAACATGCCGTAATACGAGAAAATAACGGTGAACCATAGAATCCACAGCATCAACGTCGTGCGGCGATGTGGTGCAGACCAGACCGTGGCAACCTTCTCGCGGAACGTGATTTTATGCAATTTTGTATGATTCTTGTACCGCGGAGGATCTTGGATGGCACGACGTAAATACAGCGCGTAGAACGCCGGAAGTGCTCCAATGGCAAACGCAATTCTCCACCCGTACTCCGGGATTACAAAATTGGCAATGAGCGCCGATACAATCCAGCCCCCTGCCCAGAAGCTTTCCAATAACACAACCGCACGTCCACGCTCCGCTGTAGGCATCGATTCCGATACCAGCGTAGACGCTACTGGCAGTTCACCGCCAAGACCAATACCTGCAACGAGACGCAGTGCACACAATACCGCAAATCCGGTAGCAAGTGCAGATAGACCGCTTGCAATAGTGAAGATCAACAACGTCCACATCAGAATCGCTTTTCGTCCAAAACGGTCTGCAAGTGCACCTGCAAGCAAGGCACCGAGGGCCATACCAATGGAGTTGACACTCGTCAGCACCCCGACTTGTCCTGGGCTAAGGCTCCACTCCTTCGCAAGTGCAGCTACGATAAAGGAGATCATGCCAACTTCCATCGCATCAAACAGCCAGCTCATTCCGGCACTGAATAGCAGCTTGCGCTGCTTGGGATTCCGCAACACTTCCAATTTACTCATCAGATTAATAGCTCCCTTGATCTCTATGTAGTCATCCTGACACTAAACCATTATTATGCAGAATGAACCAGAAATCAATGTAAAATACGACGTAACGCCAATTTACAACGAATATAAAACGAACTTGCTTTCGTGAACGATCATTCAGTCCGCTTCCCGTTCCTCAACCTTTAAGGGAACCTGCCGTAAGACCTGCGACGAAATAACGCTGAAGCAGTAAGAACAGCACAATCATCGGGATCGCTGTCACTATAACACCAGTCAGCATCATCGGATAATTCGTCACGTACTCCCCGCGGAATTGCATCAGGGCAAGTGGCAAGGTCAGCTTGGATTTGCTAGTTAGCATAAGCATCGGAATGAGCAAGTCATTCCACACCATCACAAGCAGGAACGTTGCCGTTGCCGCCAGTGAAGGTGCTGCGAGTGGCAGAGCAATTCGGGTGAAGAGTCTCCACTCGTTTGCCCCATCCATACTACCTGCTTCCAAAATTTCCGAATTCAACATACGCATGAACCCCGTCAGCATAAACACGGAAACGGGCATCAACATCGCAGCTGATACGATAATCAAGCCCATCAGACTGTCCGACCATCCGAGCGTACGTGTGAGGGAATAGATCGGCAACATGCTGACCTGAGACGGTACGATCAAACCTGCTACAAATAGGGCAAACACAATTTTGCCTACGCTGCCGCCCCAGCGGACAATGGCATAAGCAATCATGCTGCTGAGCAACAGCTCAATCGCTACTGTGCCCAGCGTTACAATCATACTGTTCCCGAAGTACTGCCACATCGGCTGATTGCGGAACAAACCTGTCACATTATCCCATGTAAACGGGTCCGGCCAGCTGAATGGACTGGTGAAGAAATTGCTGCTTGTTTTGAATGAAGATACAAATACAAAGTACAGCGGCACAAGGATCAGCATTGCATACACAAACAGAATCAGTCGATTGAACCATTTGAAAACCATATAAAATCCCTCCTTCCTCTAACCTCACACTAAAAATTAATCTTTAAGTCCAAAATTAACTACTAATTCGTATTCTTCGAACAGACTCACGAAAAGAAGCAATCATCTATCCGTTAATAGCTCACCCGGTCAGCACGTAACGCCTTGAATTGTAATAGCGTCAACAGCGCGAGCAACACCAGGAAGATCATCGAACCGGCGGAAGCCAGACCAAACGAGTAGCTGCCAAAAGCCGTATGATAAATATATGTGGTCAAAATTTCAGTGGCGTAGTTCGGACCTCCGTCCGTCATCGTGAAAATGAGATCAAACGCCTTGAACGACTGGATGGTCGTATAGGCTACCACGATCGTTGCCGAAGGAGCCAGCAGCGGCCAGGTTACGGTACGGAATACTTGCCATTTGCTTCCACCGTCCATTCGAGCTGCTTCATACAGCTCTGCCGGAATTCCTTGCAGACCTGCGATGAACACAATCATCATCTGTCCTGCGTGAGCCCAGACCTGCACCGCAGCGATGGAGAAAATAGCAATCTTCGGATCACCGATCCAGTTACGGGCGATGCTGCTCATGCCCGCCTCGTTTAGTCCGTAATTGATCAGTCCAATGGACGGGTCATACATGAATGCCCAGATTAGACCAACCGACACCGACGATAGAATAGCCGGCAGAAAATACAATGCACGCAGTACCACTTTTGTCTTGGTATTACGTACCAAAAGCAAAGCCAGAACAAGTGAAATAAAAGTTTGTGCGATAACAACGGTTAACATAAACTCCACGTTGTTGCCGAAGGCTTTGCGAAATACGATGCTGCTGAGACTGTCCTTGTAATTATCCAGCCCTACAAATGCATACGACGGGGATACCCCGTCCCAATCCGTAAAGGAGTAGAACAGCCCCGTCAATGTAGGAAATACGAACAATCCAACGTACAGCAGCAATCCGGGTAACAGAAACAGGGATAGCTGAATACGGTTTTTCATCGTTTATTTCCCGATATGCTGATCAATGATCGCTTGTGCCTGCTGTGCGGCTTCTTCCGGGGAAGTGCCGCTCAGCACAGCCTGAATGGAGTTGGTTACAGCTTTCTGGTTGTCTCCATTCAGAATGGTGAACCGTGGCTGGAACACGGTCTTTTTGTTCGCCCATTCTCCCGCAACTTGAAGCTCTGGTGTATCATACTTCACGTCATTCACCGTTACATTCTGTCCCGTTTGGTTGGCGTATGCGCCAGCTACATCCGGTTTGCTCAGGAATTCAAGGAATTTCTTCGCTTCTTCCGGGTGTTTCGATTTGCTGTTTACCGCAAGCATGAATGTGGTGGTGTGCACTCCCTCATATTTCGCCTGATCGGCACTTACCGTAATAGGCGCAAGTAATTTTTGCTCCAGATTCGGATTTTGTTGTTTGTTCTGAGCTAGTTGATACGATCCACTTGCAAGCATCGCTGCTTTCTCTTGGATAAACAGTGCACCTGCTGCCGGGTCTTTCGTACCCAGTGCATTCTGCTGAAAGTATCCTTTATCATTCAGTTCCTTGATTTGCGTGAGTGTTTTCACCCAGAACTCATCTGTCAGTTTGGCTTCGCCTGCTTCAACTTTGGTAAAAATGTCGTCACTCGGTGCATTGTTCATCACCATCGTATTCATGAATTGACCCGGACCAATGTCTGCTCCGGCAAAGGCAATCGGAATGATGCCATTGTCTTTCAGCTTCTGGCAAAGAGCGAGAAACCCTTCCCAATCCTTCGGTGGTGTGAGGCCGTACTTTTCAAACAGTTTCACGTTATAGATCGGGTCGTTATATACAAGTTGGTACGGAATCGCATATTGCTTGCCATCCTGCTGTCCGGCTTCGATCAGTTTTGGATTGTAAGCCGACAGGAAGGATGATCCGGTCAGATCCGTAAATAATCCAGCTTTGCTGAACGCTTGGAACTGAGCACCCGGAAAAGAAGCAAACACATCCCCTGTGGAACCGTCGCTGATTTTGGATTGCACCGTAGATTGGTACTGATCCGATGGGAGCGTCTGCATCTCCACATGAATATTCGGGTTTTCTTTTTCAAACGCGTCGATCGACTTATTGAATGCTTCGGAATCCTCGCCGCGCCAGTGCATGAAGCTAATAGTCACTTTGCCTGAACCTGAGGAACCGTTCTCTCCGGATGATGCGTTATTTCCACCGCCGCAAGCGGACAGCAGGATGGACATGACCAGCATACTGACAAGCGGCAGAATCATTTTTTTATTTTTTTTCATGAAAGACGACCTCCTAAGGATTATGAATGTAAGTTAAAACGACTAAGTTTACACTGAACACTACGTATTCATAACAATCTTCCAATCGCTGTTACCCCCGGATTTTTTCAATTTTAATCTAAGGGGAAATCCGGGGATAAAGGCGAGCGCTCCGCTTTTCCAGATTTGTTTTGAATACTTCGTTATCGTGTAAAAAACACGTTTAACTTCTTTAGTTGGCAGTAATAGACTGCCGTTTTTGTCTTGTTTTCCATTTTTCGCGGATGATCGGCATCACGGTCTTGCCGAAGATTTCGGCTTCTTCCAAGTGCGGATAACCGGACAAAATGAAAGTCGTTACGCCCAGGTCTCCGTATTCCATCAGACGTTCTGCCACCTGCTCCGCTGTACCTACAATGAGGATGGCTCCCCCGGAGCGTACAACCGACAAACCTGTCCACAGGTTCGGTCCAACCACAAACTGCTGTTTCTCGGATAGTTCCCGTAACTCATTCTGTCTGCGCTGGTTGGTGGCATCCGTCTCGGCAAAAGCTGCTTTGGCCTTTTCAATTGCTTCCGGCGGTACTTTGCTGATGATCTCCCATGCTGCTGCCCAAGCCTCTTCTTCCGTATCCCGAATGAGCACCTGAGCACGCATACCGTAACGAAGCTGACGATCCTGGCCCGTCTCCTCTTTTACCTTCTCCCGAATAACTTCGATCTCTTCAATCTGCTCTTGAATCCAGTCATGCGGCTCGCCCCACATCAGGAACGTATCTGCATGTTCAACTGCCACTCGCTTGGCAATCGGCGAACTTCCTCCAAGGTAAAATGGAGGGTATGGCTTCTGTACCGTCTCTGGCATGCCTACCGGACCTTTGAAGTTGTAATATTGACCGTTGAATTCAGGGTTTGGTTCGCTGGATGCGTCTGCACCTGATTGTGTACCACTTCCGGCAAACTCTGTCAGATTCAAGCCTGTCGACTGTGTCCACGAACGCTTCATGACTTCCATATACTCGCTTGCACGAACATACCGTTCATCATGTGCATGGGCCAGCGGATCACCAAGCTCTTCCAGATCTCGAACCGAACTGCCTGTAACTACGTTAATCATGGCACGACCGCCAGAGAGCTGATCCAGTGCCGCACCCATGCGAGCTGCGAGCACCGGTGTCACAAGACCCGGGCGAATCGCTACAAGGGGACGCAATGTCTTGGTGTGACTCATTACCGCCGAGCCGACCACCCATGCGTCGAGACAGGCTCCCCCTGTCGGAATGAGTACAAATTCGAATCCGGCCGTCTCCGCCGTCTGTGCCACCTGTACCAGATAATCCAGACTTGGCTCACGTTCCGGCTCTACACCTACATACTTCCCATCTCCAGCGGTCGGTAAAAACCATCCAAACTTCATCTCTTCCTGTTCGCTCACCATCGTCATTCCCTTCTATGGATAAATAAAGTCTCATGTTAAAAATAAGATCGGTGTTGTGCAACATAGCCATTCCGGGTACGAATCGTTCTTTCGATCGCTGTTATCTCCAGATTTTTTTGATTCCCTTTTCCAAAGGGAAAATGCGGAGATAAAGGCGAACACTACGTTTCTTCAGAATCGATTTCGTCCCCTCCACTACGTTCACACTCGTTAAACCCTATTTTTAAAGTGCGCCTAATTTCTAATCATTTTGTAAAGTAGCATTAAAAGCCGATTAATTAACTTGGTTTAATAGGTATGGACATCATATCAATTGATTTGTCTGTGATCAATGTCATTTCGCGGCAATTTATTTTTATCATTTTGTGGTTGTTTTTCTTATTCAGGTTTACCCGATCTTGAATTTATATAAAACCCACCTGTATAATAGGTTATAAATGAATCTTTTAGAAGATATCGACGATACTTATATAATAAAGAGGTGTTCCTGGTGACCGAGCTTGAGCGCATGAAGGAGGACCACCACGAGTTTTTGGATATTTTATTTTTCACTCCGTCTGAATTCGAGAGAGCCAGCGGTGCCTGGCCGTTACGCATTGGTCGTAACATTGCTAAAAGCAACTATCACATTGGTCCTCGGACTACGCCTTATCATTATTTGTTATTTGTGCTGGAGGGTGAGGGTACCTTCATTCAGAACGGACAGCAGTATTCCCTGCGAGCCAGAGATGCCTTCTGTCTGTTTCCGCATGTGACGCATGAGTATTGGACTGATCCGGAGCAACCATTGCAGAAAATATTTATTGCCTTTGATGGAGCATATGCCGCCGAATTGCTCTCCCGCATTGGCTTAAGTCCTAACAATCCGTATCGTTCAGGTGTACTGACACCCGAGTCCGCAGGCAGCATGCGTTCATTTATAGAAGATGTTCGTAAACCGCAGAACGGTGCCAGTGATCTGGGGCGACTAGCCCGGTTTCTTGGCCTTTTCGACCGCATTGCGCGTTCCCCGGCGACCAAAGACTTGCAACCGGATGTAGCTACTCCTTGGCTTCAGAAAGGAAAAGAGTACATTGAACTTCATTACGCAGGTGGCATTTCGGTGGAAGGTGTGTCTGCCCATGCAGGAGTGGATCGAACCCACTTTGCCAAACAGTTTCGCAAAGCTTACGGCCTGTCCCCTGTGCAATATATCCAGCAGCTCAAAATGAAGCAAGCCAAGCTCCTGCTGGTACAGACCACGCTGAGCTTAACAGAGGTGGCCCATTCGGTAGGTTATCCGGACTTATTTTCGTTCTCCAAAGCTTTTAAAAAGCAAGTCGGTCTGCCTCCCAACCGTTATCGGACAACAACAACAGAACAGTAGATAGATTAGATTAGTTGAATTGGTTAAGAGAACCGACGCTAACGGAACACTTTCCTGTTCTCAAGCGCTAAAATAACCTGAATAAGGCAAGCCCTTTCACTACGCGAATGATCGGGATTTGCCTTATTCAGGTTCTCCATGTTAGATGAGCTAGAGTCAGCTCCTGCTGTCTCTGACGAGTCGAAATGTTTTTTTTCATAAATCACAAGTTAAAGCACGAAAAATCTTATCTTGCACTTCCTAGAACTTACTCCCAACCTATGTAACTTATTTACCGGTTGTTACGTTAATTCTAATGAAAATATCAAAAGGAGTGGTTGATCATGCGTATTTCCAAGTTTTTAGTGGTGACTGTGCTAACTTTGGCTATGGCTGGCTTAAGTTCATCCGTAAATGCAGCTTCTCTCCCCGCTTCCGGCTCAACGGTGAACATCAAATCCAATGTGTTGAGCGAAAAATCATTTACAGGTCTGATTATCAAAGGGCACACCTACGTTGATCTTGACGGATTCGTGAGGTGCCTTCCGTTTCAGATTAATTCCAAAGCGTTATCCTTTCAATCAGAAACCAAAACGTTTAAGGTCCTCAATGAAGACTTTGCAATTTCTACCCCAGAATTACAGTTCAAAGTTGGAAGTGATACGTTCCAGCACAATGATGAGTCATTTCGAATGAATAACCCCGTTCTTTTGATTCAAAACCGCATTTATTTTCCCTTAAAGGATATCGTCTCAATCTACGACATTAACGTTTCTTATGACTCGCAGACGAAAACGATACAAGTGAGTAAAGAGTAACTTACGTTACACCTGATTCACAAAGGTAGAATGTTACCAAAACGGGGAACAAGTGCACCAGTTGGAACGCTGTTATCTAACCATTGGCTCCTGATGTTTGGGATCATCGTCCATGTAGCTATGCTGCTGAATGTGCCCGTCCTTGAAAAGGATGTAATGATATTTATTATTAGGCTCATCAGCGAATGTTACGGAAGCACCATATGGAGCCTCTGAGCTTGTGAAGGAATAGTTACCCGTTATATCTATCATTTCCTCAGGGGAATATCCCTTTTGTTGAATTAAGTAGGCCCTCACTTTCTCTTCAGCATCATTCATTTTGATCGGATTACCGAATAAACTGAAGTACACCCATCCTGATATCACCACAACTAACGCTAAAGTAGCAAACAAACTGATTTTTACTCTTTTAGTCACATAACAACCTCCATTTCTATACTCTCACTTTCTCTATTCGATATAAAAATCCCTTCTGAGCTGTAAACAGCAGGAACGAATGCCTGCTGCTTGGCCCAGAAGGGATTATCAACTAAACGTTGAAGCTTGTGCTATTGTTTCTGATGTTGTGATTCTTCCTTCGATTCCCCGGTCTTGCGCGCCAGCGGAATGCCGTTTTGCTTCGCATACCAGGCCTCATAATGATGCACAGCCACACCTGCAAACGACGAATGCGAGGCGCCCAGCTTGAACACCTTCTGCATCTCTGTGTCCATATTGCTAAGTGGTTTGCGGAAAAAGGTCAGGTGATCTCCCTCGTGTGTATCCGCGAGTTCTGCTCCAATCCAGACCTTCTTGCCCAGATCATCTGCTTCGGCCAGCTCTTCCTTGGACAGATCGTACATCTGCTGTCCGCTATCCCGATAAGCCATAATCGCTACCGCATCAAAACGGGAGATCACCCAGCGACTGAACGTCTCCTTGCCTCCAGCCGACTGACGGGCATCAAGCCAGAATGGAATCGCTGCACTCATATACAGGTCTGCAGCCTTTCCGGCTTCCGTCCAGACCTCCATATTGTTCTGCCACTCGGCAATGACACTCCTCTCTTCGTTCTCCCAGCGTTTTAACTGGTACGGCTCGACATCGAGCTGAATGCCTACAAAACGTTCATTCTTCGCAGAAGAAGAATTGTATGCCCGCACCCGTTCAATAAAAGCAAGTCCCTCTGCACGCTTTTCCCGATAAGCCCAATCGGCATGGCCGTTAAGGGCGTGCACTTCAATCTCGGCATTGGTCGCAGCCGCAATAAACTTGCGATAAGCAGCATCAGGTACCTCATCCTGGATTTGCAGGAAAATGGTATCCACGCCCTGTTCCTTGGAGAACGCAATAATCTCAGGTGTCTGCTTCGTAATGATCGACGTATCCCACAGCCAGGTTGCCTTATGTTCCTCATGTGAAAACCATTTGAACAGCCAGGACAGCAGCAGCAGGCAGAACACCACAGCTACAATAGCCCACTTAGCCTTACCTGCCAATATGCCCTGTTTTCTCATCAGTTGTCTCAGACGAGAACCGCTTCACCCGGCTCCAGCACGGGATGCTGTACCGAGTGACCGATCTTGTAGATGTGTGAATGATTGTACGTACGGAATGCATTACGTGTATCCAAAATCGGTACACCCAGTTCCGCAATATCATAATAAGGCAAGTCGCTGTGGTTGGTGATCAGCACGATGCAATCATACGTTTTGAACTGCTCCAGGTTAAAGGCCTCACTGTGCACGGTTTCGCCATGCTTGTCCTTGAACGACTCGGCATGCGGGTCATAGTAGCTAACGTTTGCGCCGCTTTCCTTAAACAGCTCGTAAACTTCCAGTCCTGGTGATTCACGCAGATCGGCAATGTTCGGTTTGTACGACATGCCGAGCAGCAGAATGTTCGATTTACGAACAGACTTCGCGTATTCATTCAGAATGGTTGACGTTTTATTCAGTACATAGTACGGCATATTGTCATTGGTGGATTGCGCCAGTTCAATAAATTTGCTATAAAAACGGAATCCTTTGGCCTTCCACGACAGATACATCGGGTCGAGCGGAATGCAGTGTCCGCCGATACCCGGACCTGGATAGAATGGCATAAAGCCAAACGGTTTTGTCGCAGCCGCGTCAATAACCTCCCAAATATCGATGCCCATACGGTCACACATCATCGCCATTTCATTCACGAAAGCAATGTTGACACTGCGGAATGTGTTTTCCAGTAGTTTGGACATTTCCGCTACTTTAGGTGAAGATACTGGGACTACAGTCTCTACATATTTGCTGTACAGCGCTGTGCCTAGTTTCAGGCAAGCTTCGGTTGTACCGCCAATGACCTTCGGTGTATTAAATGTAGTGAAACGACCGTTAGATGGGTCCACTCGCTCAGGTGAGAAGCACAGGAAATAGTCTTTGCCCGCCTCATGTCCGACTTTATCCAGTTCCTGCTGAATCAGCTCTTCCGTTGTACCTGGATATGTCGTGCTTTCCAGTGTGATCAGCATCCCAGGTTTCATATGCAGCTTAATCTGATCTACCACCGTCTCGATGTAAGAAGTATCCGGGTCCTGATTTTCACTGAGCGGTGTCGGTACGCAGATACTCAGGGCGTCAATGACACGCAACATGCTGTAGTCCGTGGTTGGCTGAAAACGGCCACTTTGCATTACTTTTTTCAATTCATCGGACGAAATATCGTGAATATAGGAATCTCCATTGTAGATGCTGTCGACTTTGGAAGCATCCAGATCGATGCCGATGACGGTAAATCCTTGGTTGACCATCTCCACCGCAAGGGGAAGGCCGACGTAACCGAGGCCGACAACACCCAGTACTGCTTCTTTATTTTCGATCGCGTTAAGTAAAGTGTGAAATTGTTGATTCTCCATGATATTCCCTCCGCGCAATATATTTGATGTTAACGTGTAAATAACTAGTCCAAATCATATAGATGTGGTTGTAATTAAGCGTTTTGACTCTAACTCTACTTATTTGTTAGTGCAGGCAGCGTCTGATCCTGGCGTCCAGCTCCACAGGAGAGAACGGCTTGGTCATATAATCGTCTACCCCGCTACTGAAGCATTGGCTGATCGTCTGCTCCACACGCTGTTCGGTCAGCACCACGATTTTGGGTGGTTGCTCCATCTCCAACTTCTGGATGTGGTGAATGAATGGAAGCCCATCGATGCCATACAGGTTCAATTCGGTCAGCACCAGGTCAGGTGTCACTTTTTCGATCAGGTCGAGTGCAGCAAGTCCATCCACCGCTTCGTAGGTTTCGTATCCCTGCATTTTCAGACGCAGCTGCAAAAATTCACGAACCGTCGGATCATTATCTACGATCAAAATCCGTTCCGGATCATCCGCTGTGTGTTCCAGCGTATAGATATGAATTTCTGATGAATCCACAAGCTTTGAGGATTCGGCCATATGCTGAATGGTTGCCTTTGAAGGGCGCTCCCCCGGCGGGAAACTGGCCAGTGTGATCTGTGGATCAGCACCAGGAACACCCTCCTGCAGCTCCTGCTTGATGCGAAGTCCTTCATAGTGGACCTCATCGAGCGTAAGCCCTGGAAGCAGGACAGCAATGGTCTGTGTATGACTATCTTGCCATACCTGGAACGACGTATATCCCGCCTGCTCCAGATGTGTCCTGACCTGCTGCTCCGGCTGAACCTGACCTGCACAGTGAATGAACATTAAGCCACAAGCCTCGGCACCCGTCTCCTTCAATCCCTGTTCTACATTGCGGTACACATTAACGGCAGCCTCACGCTGCAATGTCGCCGTATTTGGCATGTTCTTTTCCACCCTTCTATATGTTGTTACTTTTAAGCCGCTTTGCTGGCGTCCTTGGATTCCTCAGACCAGCTTTGGCGTGTCATCGTGCCCCATGAATTGTTGTTTTGCAAAAACTGAATGTGCCCTTGCAATCTCCACAGCACGCCGAGTTGATGATACCCCACAAATTTCAGAGCGGAGTAGACAAGCATTTTGACCAGATCGGAGAGCTTGTTATATCGTTTGAATGCAATTTCCTCCAGAATCAACGCCCCAATACTCAGCAGATATCCACTCACAAAGTTCAACAATCCGAATAGAACGAGGATCGGCCATTGGGTCATGTCCAGGAGCACGTATCCAGCCAAAGCCACCAAACCGGTAATTCGGAAGTACGGATTCAAAGCCTCAAAAATAACGTTATATGGCATGGTAATCATCCCCATAACCTTGTATTTCGGGTTGAACAGCATGCCGCGATTCTCCAGCATATTTTTCAGATTCCCGCGCCCCCAGCGTTTGCGCTGACTGGACAAAATGCGGTAGGAATCCGGTGCCTGTGTCCAGCACACCGCTTCTGGACAGAAGGCGACGCGATATTTCAGTTTATTTTCGAGCATATAGCGGTGAAGTTTGATAATGATGTTCATGTCCTCACCTGGATAACCGTCACGGTACCCACCTACCGCAATGACAGCATCCTTACGGAACATACCGAATGCACCAGAAACGATGATCAGACCGTTCATATGACTCCAGCCAATCCGTCCGCCGAGAAAAGCTTTCAAATACTCAATGGACTGGAACATCGGCCAAATCTTACGTGGTAAGGATACGTCCTGTACCGCCCCGTTTTCGATTTTGCAACCATTGGCAATCCGGACATCTCCGCCGATCGCAACGGTTTCTTCCGGATTCTCCATATACATGCGCGCCATGCGGATCAGGGCATCCTTTTCCAGAAGTGAATCGGCATCGATGGAAGAGATTAGCGGATAATGGGACAAGTTGATCCCTGCGTTGAGGGAATCGGCCTTACCGCCATTTTCCTTATCGATTACATACAAGTCCGGGAAATCCGGATTATGATAGATGCCTCGAATGGTCTTACAAGCAATCTTCCCGCGAATCTGCGTATTCGGTACCAGCTTCAGACGGTATTCCTCTAACAGCACCTTCAAGGTGGAATCGCTGGAGCCGTCATTCACTACAATGACCTCATACGTTGGATAGTTCAGTGTCATCAGGCAGTTTACATTTTCAATAATCGTCAGTTCCTCATTGTACGCCGGCACCAGCAAAGATACCGAAGGCACCAGTTCCGAGCCGGATAATGTGTTGTACTTGGAGTAATGTGACCTCCGGAAGATCGTCCAGATGTTACGAAATGATAAGGCCAGTATGGAAAAATAGAGCGTATTAACAAACACCACATAATAGATGGCGACCATACCGTAGATTAGCAATAGATCTCTAAGCAGTGTAATCCCCTCCTACTGTTGCAACGCCTGTGCGTTTCTTGGTTGTACGGTTTTCGCCACGCACTGGGCCAAAATAACGTTCGTACAGCAGTCTTTTTTTGTTATGTGCAATCATCTGCTCTACCGCCTTATGGTCGGTTCCTGAATGCTGCATCGTGCTCTCAATCTGCTGCATGGCAATCTCGCGCTCTGCACCCGTTCCTTGCACCGCTGCCTGACACAAAGCTTCGAATCCCGGTTCGCCCAGCTTGCTCAGACTTTCCGCACTATTGTAGCGAACTCTCCAGTCTTCATCACGAAGTGCTTTGCGTAGCAGCGGAATGCTGCCTGATGCATGCTTCGAGCCGAGCGCCTGTACCACTTCCGCGCGGACTTCCGGATCTGTGTCCTGGATCAGCTTCAGAATCGTCTCATCCTTAAGTGCCGGACTTGCGCTGAGATACAGCTTCACTGCTTCGGCACGCACATCCTGATGCTCTGCTCGGACGAGTCTGTCGAGTGCAGGCATGACTTCAGGCACCGCTTGTCCCCACATCGCTACAAGTCCTACTTTGACAAAATCAGGGTTGCGATCTTCTAGCAGTTCGATCAGCACACGACTCGTATCTAGATTCGCTTCCAATAAGATATCTGCAGCCAGATGATGTATCGATTTCCCTTTCGTTAGAAGCAGGGCAAGCATATCTTTCAACTCGCCATGCCGGGTGGTACATCTCGCAATCGAACGTGCAATCATGATGGCCATCGGGCCTGGCTTCTCATCCTTAAGCAGCTCCATCAAACCCGGAACCGCTTCGGGACAGCGCATGCCTCCCAGACGATATGCTGCATCAATTTGACGTCCGTAACGCAGACGGCCCAGCTCTTTCAGATCGTGTTCAACGAATCCGGCCTCCCGGCACAATTGAATCAGCTTATCACGATACTCTCCCTTGAACTGTTCAATCCATTCAATCAACTTGTCCTGAATAACCCGCCGTTCTAGTGGAGCAGGCTTGCCCGGCGGCAGCTTGAGTGGGCTGTTCTCCGTCAATGCGGTCTGCAAATACGTGAAATAGTCTCGTTGCCTCATTTCATACATAGCAGTTTTGCGTCGTTTGCCGTTGTGGGACATTTTCATGGCAAAAAGAACGATGACGCCTACAATCACAAGTGCAATGCAGGCGATCAAAAACCAATAGGCCAAAGCTAAACTCTGGAACATGTGAAAAAGTCCTCCTTTTATACTCGCTTATGATGTTCTATGCTGTTTCTTCCATTGAGGAATTGCCTAATTCATACGATTTTCATCCCTAAATAAATCTTATTTATTCGATCCGGAAACTAGGCATTTTTTCGTAGCTCTGCTGCATTTTTTTATAGCTTAGCTTTAGTCTTTCGCTATATTTGACCTGTTCCCAAGATTTCCAGCTGTAGACGGGTAAGGTTTTCAAATCCAATGTGTTCTGTTCGCCGCCAGGCCAGGAGACCTGTTTCGTGGAACGATTTGTCAGCCACGGGATCAAAGTAATGCCTTCAACCGTAGTTGTAGAAAACTCACGTCCATCCTTCAAAGGTCCGTACTTAATCGCCTGCAAGGAGCTTGAATCACCGAAACCAAGCAGCATCCACGGAATTCGCATCTCCACCTGATTGCCGTTATATTGCCAGGCTGTTAACGAATCAGTGTCCGTCTGTCCTGGAGCTGTCGTCCCCCGTTTCAACGTGCCAACATTCTCAGCCATGAAGGGATGCGCCGAACGAGTATTCGGCGGTGTCATCTTCAGACTGACTGCCACTTCCCACGGATGGAACGGATCGGTTAACTTGAGTTGCTCATCTGGAATCATGTTATGCCCATCTTTGCCGTACAAACGCTGGTTGAAATCATAGTCCTTCGCAATCTGTACCTGGGACTCGTTATCTTTGCCCAGTGTAATGACCGTTTCCAGACCATCACTTAGCGTTTTGCCTGGCAACATGTTGCTTGGCTGACTGCCTCCGGCAAGCGTATCTGTTCCAATGCGAAGTATGGTCTTATCGGGGTCAAATGGTTGATCCAGCGTTAAGCCCACATACAGGTAAGCTTCATCATGGGTCATTTTCATTTCCCGAATACCACTCACTTGCCCTTGCCAGACCGTAACTTCTTCATCTTTCAGCTTGTCCCAGTCATCCAGCTTGCCATCAATGGTCAGTTGTTCCTGTTTCCCTGGGTCCATGGCGAGCAAACCAAACATCTTCTCATTCGTTAGAACGTTTAGCCAGTAAGCCCGGCGATCTGCCGGAATTTCCAGTGGCATCGTATTCCAGGTTTTCTTAAACCACTCATCCTGCCACATAAACAGAATCGCTCCCGCGTACCCTTCATCATAAATATCCTGCGTCAGCGAAGCATCGATGTCTCCCTGCTGTACTTCGTTATGCCCACCCTGATTTCGGCCACCCATGCCCAGATGTGAGATCCCCAGCGAGGATGGTACACCATACTCTGTAATCATTACAGGCATATCGGAAAACTCGGCTTTGAGTTTATTCAGATAGCTTTTGTACGTGTTGTACTCGCCATTTTCGTCCTTGATCGTTTGCAGCGTCTTATCAACATGGAACAAATCCGGATAATAAGGGTACACGTGGTAGGCAGCAAAATAACCTCCATCCCATGCTTCTGGCATAATATGCCGTGCATCCACACTGACGAGATCCTCTTCATACAGCGGCTCTCCCGGATGATCCAGCACATCGGTTGTGACCCAGTTGGTAAACGTCATCGGATGTTCCCATCCATACTTTTTCTCCTGAACCGCCGTATAGTCCAGCAGTTCTGCCAGCCAGTTTTCGAACGGTGAAGCCTCTGCGCTCCCGGAAAAATGAACACCTTTGTACTGCGGCACATCTGCATGCACCTTGTTGGTGTTGTCCACCATCGCCGGGTCCCACTCGGTACCTACATGCCAGGCCATCAAGTATTTCCCTGCATTCGTTCTATATTTGCCGCTGGATTCTCCATTCTTGGCAGGAATGTCGGCATCCCCATACACGGCGGATACGGCCTTTTCTATCTCCTGCTTGAACCTCTGTTCGATATGATCGGCATAGGCATCCCGCTTCTCGATCAATTCCTCCTCAGGTGACCATATGCCTTGTATAAAATATAACGGCTGCTCCCGGCCACGATTATAATCGACCAGTGCGGAGTAAAAAATCGGCTGGTGGACGGTATAGACCCGAATCACATTCGCGCCCAAATCCTGAATCTGCTCGAACCAGCGAAGGTAATCCTCCTCGGTAAGCGGAAACTCTCCCGGGTAATGCCCTGGTGATGTCGCCCCCAGGTTCACCCCTTTGACGAACATTTCCTTCCACGTTCCATCCGGCCCATACTGCATGAACCGGTCTCCATCAGTTTTGAATTTCATCTCCGTGCCGTTCTCCGCTGTATACGTAACAAGCTTTGGTTGCATGTAATGCCATCCGGCAAATAAACCACCCGTCAGCACCACTGCTCCTGTCAAAGCTGTCAGTAACCAGCGTCTTCGTCGTTGTCTGCTCATGACTTCTGATTGCTCACCTCTCTAGTATGCATCCTGCTTCCCCATGATTCAGGTTCATGCGTTTAGAATGAACCCGTACAGGTAACATACGATCATTCCGCTTCGGATGTCCGCTTGGTAGAGATGTCAGCGGTGTAGTTCTCACTATAGCGCTAAGCCTCTGCATTGTAACTAGGCTGATGGAAGCAAACATGATATGGAACGTTCTGCCCATACACGGCCAGTTGCACCATCAGTCAGCACACCAAGGTAGCTGTTCCGTTTGCGGTCTTTTTACATTCATGATCTGCCGTAAAGCACAGATAAATGCACTGCTGTTCCTGCACAACTTCGCTTGATATTGTTATGTGCAACGCGGATGCAGGCACCTTTCCCCCGAAAAACATATACCCCATTAAACGCGAGTGTTTTTTTAAAGTTGCGCTTTTTTTACAGTATTAACCATAAAGATTACAAAATTGATACTATAGTCTGATAACGCATCAATGAAAATCCGCGTCACATCAAGGTTTTCTGAAAAGTGCTGAAAATGAAAAAAGGACATCAGTCCCCCTATATAGGACTCTGTCCATGAAGTACCCTTTTACAAAAATCAAAATGAACTACCAGTCATCACCCGTAGGTCACAGATCTCTCACATTAAATGTAAAAAGCTATATCTTATTTCCTAATTATTGACTCTAATCGGGCAATCACATAATTGTGTCCAATTTGCAAAATAATTCCGGTTGCCGCATTTGAAATTGTCCTATATGCTTATAAAACGAGAACACTTGTTCCATACTATAAAAAACTGTAAATAAACAGCTCTCTGCAAGGATTAGACGACAGGAGCAGCATCAAGAATTGCAGATAAGGAGAGGAAACATCATGCCCCGCCAAGACAGACGTGTCATCATGCTGGCAGACTGCCAGTCGTTCTATGCCAGTGTGGAGAAGTCTGCACATCCCGAGTACATGGATCGCCCCCTCGTTGTAGCCGGCGACCCGGCCAGGCGTTCGGGTATTATTCTGGCAGCTTGTCCTCTCGCCAAGTCCTATGGTATTACAACCGCAGAACGGCTGGGCGAGGCGCTTGCCAAGTGTCCTGATGTTGTCGTTATTCGCCCAAGAATGGCCGAATATATTCGTGTATCCCTTCATATTACACGTATCCTTCAGTCCTATACCGATCTGGTCGAGCCCTACAGCATCGACGAGCAATTTCTCGATGTCACCGGGAGCCTGGATCTGTTCGGTAGTCCCGAAACCATTGCACGCAGCATTCAGTCCCGGGTCATGGATGAAACGGGCGTTTACATTCGGATCGGGATCAGCGATACCAAGGTCGTCAGCAAAATGGCCTGTGACCTGTATGCCAAAAAAGTCCCTGGAGGTATCTACACCCTGCCACGGAAAGATCTGCCCTCTACGATCTGGGAAAAACCTGTACGCGATATGTTCATGGTTGGTTCACGTATGGCCCAGCATCTCTACAAGATGGGCGTTCATACGATTGGTGATCTGGCGAATACACCGCTGTCCCGGCTCAAAGAGCGCTGGGGTGTGAACGGTGAAGTGTTATGGCGTATCGCCCGCGGTATGGATGATTCTCCCGTGAAACCCGGGACATATACCCACCAGCAGCAAGGCATCGGACACCAGATGACACTACCTCGGGATTACGAGACCTGGGAAGAAATCAAAGTTGTGCTGCTGGAGCTGGCAGAGCTGGTCAGCCGGCGTTCCCGGGACAAATCACTCATGGGGCATGTTGTTTCGGTCGGATGTCGCGGACAAGATTACGATCGGCCAACGGGCTTCTCCCGTCAGATGAAAGTGAATGAACCGACCAACATTACGGATGAAGTATATGATGCGGCGGCAGCTCTGTTCCTGCGCCATTGGGACGGACTACCCATAAGGCGCATCAACGTGTCACTCAGTGGACTTGTGCCGGATTCAGAAGTACAGCTGTCCTGGTTTGACGACCGCGAACGCAAGAGAGAGCTGGAACGAGCCACGGATGATATCAAGCGCAAGTTCGGGGATACCGCCATCATGCGCGCATCGTCCCTCTGCTCATCTGCACAGGCACAGGAACGTTCTCACAAAATTGGAGGTCACTATAAATGAGTAAAAAATTGCAGCAAAACGGACTTTTTGAATCTTCACGCATGATGCTTCCTGAACATCGGGAAGCTTATATTCTTCACCAGGAGCAGCTTGCTCCTCGCACTCGCCCCTCCCTGGATGCTCAGGCCGCAGATGAAATGTCCCAGTTGCTTAGTAACTCTATGGTACTTGGCGACCGCGTTACCATTACCCTGTTCCATGAGCATGACGATGTTTGTTTTACCGGACGTGTGCTTAGACTGGATCGCCCTGCCCGTACGCTCAAATTGTTAACCGATGACGGAAGTCGGGATCTTCAGATGAATCTCATTACAGGTGTAACACCGGCAGGTGAATGGATGGATGAGTGAGATTGTGAATTTAGTATAGTAAATGAGCATTTCTTCACATGCTTATATTGTGGAACCTCCATGATAGATGCAGCAGCTTTAAGTAGTACAGGACTGAATCCCTACGATTATTCTAGGGTAATAAAAAAGCAGTCGATAAACCGATGTTCGTGCACCCCGCCTCGTTCAAAAGAAGCAAAATGCCCGTAATCTGATTCATCCACTGCTTAGAAGGGTAACCATTACGTTGCTTTTTTAATATTAGAAGAAACTCCAGTCAAACTCTTTGGACAGACGCTCCAGCAAGTGAACGCCAGCGAGGCTATTGCCTTTACGATTGAGTGCGGGGCCAACCACACCGATGCCGAATTGTCCCGGAACCAGCGTCAGAATACCACCGGAAACGCCGCTTTTGGCAGGCAAACCAACCTCGATGGCGAATTCACCAGAAGCATTGTACATCCCGCAGGTGGTCATAAAGGTTTTGGCAATCTGCACGTAACGACGGGGAATAAGTTCTTCGCCTGTAATCGGATCGGTTCCATCGTAAGCAAGAACAAGCGCCATGCGAGCCAGGTCAGCACAGGTCACTTCAATGGAGCAATGGCGGAAATACACGGCAAGCACATCTTCTACCTCATCTTTGATGACACCGTTATGTTTGAGAAAATAGGCGAGGGAGCGGTTCAGGTGACCACTTTCCGATTCGGAGCGAAAAACATCTTCGTTATAACCCAGTCGTTCATTATTTGCTAACTTGCGGAAAAATTCGAGAATACGGCGGGACTTCTCTTCCTTACAGTCACCACCAACGAGAGAGGATACGGTAATCGCACCCGCATTAATGAGGGGATTAAACGGAATGCCTGGTTCAACCAGTTCCAGCTTGATCATCGAATCATAATCATCACCTGTTGGTTCTTTTCCTACATTAAAGAAGACCGCTTCTTCACCATGATCCATTAAGGCTAGAATGAGGGTGAACACTTTAGAGATACTTTGCATCGTAAAAGGAACACCACAATCTCCGGCAGACATATGGTTGCCTTCAGCGTCCATAATATGTATCCCCAGATCATCCTGCGATGCTTTGACCAGCTCAGGAATATAGGAGGCTACTTTTCCCTGTCCCGTATGCAGTCGGCTGGTCTCCAGCCATTCCGGCAACAGGGCATTCAGTCGTTCCATCGTTGAATCACTCATATGTCATCTCCTCCACTTTTATCTATAGAAGTATCTTACACGATATACTAGCCCTGCAATACAACACAACGCTGTCTCAAGCAAGACACCTTATACTATCCTATGCATTACCCTGTGGTACGTGAAGTTACACGAATTTCTACCGGGAAAACAAAAAAGCTGCTAGAGTAACAGCTTTTATGGGGACTTTGTTCTATTCTCTGAATCAGGTCGTTCGTGGATCACGATGGGGACTGTTCCTTCATTTTTTCCAAATTCCATGAATCATATTTCAGTCTTGTTTCCTCGCTGGTTAACAAAATCTTCTGCTCTTTCAGCCATAAGCTCCGAATCAATATTGCTAATGCCAATTCTGGCAAGTTTGTGCACGACCTGACTCGCGGATTGTGCATTTTCAATAATGATTTTAACAGCTTCATCAGCATCATCGACAACGCGAATATAACGTTTAAATTCCTCTTCTGTCATATTTTTCGTACCAACAAAAAGTTGATAAAGCAAACCCATCACTGGCATGTGCAGCCTTTCATTCAGGGATTCTGAATTTGTCCAGAACTGGCTGTCAAGAAACAGCATTGAAGTAATTGGAGCCTTATTATACGCGTCATTCTCACGGTAATAGACTTGAGCAGCGTCCTGGAACACTTCCTGGATTGTGCCTCCCCGCCCCTCCGAAAAAATGATACCGCATGAAGCCAGTGTAAGAAGCACATCTTCCCGTATACTGTTGAGAAAGTATTTCGCAACGTGGGTAGCAAACGGAGTAAACGGCTCGTGGCCATAATGCCAGGTCGGCAGTGCCAAACTGCAATTAAGTGGGCTGAGTTGATCCTTGAGTTCATTTGCTATTTCCCATGCGGGGAGCATCCATTTATGGAGCTTACTTAACAATTCTTCATTAAATGTCTGCCCATCTTTACCGATGATACTGCTCATGTTTTGCGGGAATTCAGCGAATGCTTCCTTTTCCAAACGATTCATTGCAGATTCAAGGCTGTCTGCTGACCGTCCAGCGTGAAGAGCACCAAGATGCGTTGCTTCCATACAACCGGGTCCGCCACCGCTAACGACAATAAAACCAGACTCTGATAGCTTCTGGGCAATTCGTGCTACTTTACGATATGTTTCGCTTCCGCGTTTCTCGCGATGTCCTCCCATAATTGCAACAGGACGACGGCCTGCCTGTAACTCCGTTGCCAGAAATCCGTTCATTTCGCGAACAACGGATGTATCATGCACAGCCTCCATCATCGCAGCATAAGGATCTGAGACAGTTGTACCTCCTTGCTGATGAAAATATGTAAAACACCGAAAATCTGCCGTGACTAATAGACTTCGTGCATCATCCGCATTAAAACCCTTAAGCAACTCAAATGGAGTATAAAGCTTATTATGAATAGGGTTAAACGGAGGATGCGTAATCCATTCCAATGATTTTATCATATGCTCTCCTTTTACATGTAATTTAGGGGCTGCTCTATCTTATATAGATTGCACAGAAAAAAGCCGCTTTATAAGCGGCTGCAGCATGTAAATGAGACTATATACTTTATCTCTGAAAAGGTTAAGAATAGCCATTAATCATTCAAAGCACTTGTTTTACCATGACTTTCATGTGTATCTAACGTCTTTATCTGTTAGGACTCAGATTCAACTCCAGAATCTCCCCAGGCAGTCCATCATAGTCCCCCACCCAAGTCGATTCAAAGTTCTGTCTAAGCAAAATCTGACGGGATGCCGCATTGGAAGGATCAATAACGGCATATAGAACCTCAATGCCTGCAGCCTGAGCCTGAATAATCAGGCGGGATGCAATGGCTGTACCCTGACCTTTGCCCCAATGCTCTGGCAGAATCATATACCCCATCTCTGCCCGGCTTGGATTATCTTCATCCAGAATCAATTTGGCGTAGGCCACACCTGCATCATCCTGCGTGGTCACCCGATAGTGCCCACATATCGAACGAAGGTTATAATCTAGCATGGAATCGAACTGTGTTCTCGCTTCTGCCTCCGGAATCGCACGCTCGGTAATCTGCTTCATGACGTCCTCATTGGAAACGAGTGCATAATAATGTTCAAAGTCCGGTTCTGTGTATTTTACAAAGTTCATGAATATGCCTCCTTGGGATAGATCATTTCAATGTAATCGTGTAGCAGTTGTGGATCAGGATACCACGTCATCGAAGCGCAGTTTGTCTTCGCTTCACCTTGAGTATAACAGAAGCAGAGGTATCAATGCACATCTAGGGATGTACGTCAGCCTCGTTACGTAACTACTACAGTTGACAGCGAGGGATTTGGGCATTTGTGAGCTTTTTCAAAAAGCAAAAAACGGTCTCATCTGAGACCGCTTGACATGAATCTGATCTTGGTTTTATATTCGTTCTTGACCCAATGCGATGTCTAATCGCAACGTCTCTGTGACGTTGTGATCGTATACGCGGACGTGTACAACGATACAACTACAACTTAGCTTGCCCGGGAAGACGGATTAAGCTGCATCTGTTTTTCATGCGAAGCTCGTGCCCGCCGGCTTGTGCCCGGAGGTGTGATAATCAGTGCCATCAGGAGTGATACCGCGCAAAGTACGGCGATAACAATAAAGGTGAGATGGAATCCGCCCAGCAACGCACTGATGAAAGATCCGGCCAGAGCACCCAATCCAAACCCTTGGTAGATGACGCCGTAGTTTTTGCTTTGATTTTTCAAACCGAAGTAATCGGCCACAATGGCTGGGAAAACCGTAATGTTACCACCGAAGCAGAAGGCAATGGCCGCCACACAAGCGAAGAAGATTCCAAAGTTCAGCGGCACCAGACTCAGCGTCATGACCGCTACAGCTGTAACCAGCAGTGCTCCGGCAATGACCTTCATCCGTCCCACTTTATCCGACAAAGCCCCCAGAATAATACGGCCCGCCGTGTTACAAATCGCAACCATCGCGACCGCATTCGCAGCCGTTGCTACATTAAGACCTACGAGCTGCACGCCAATATCTTTAACAATGCCGATCAGATAGAGACCGCTCATACAAGCCGTGAAGAAAATACCGAAGAGCATATATGCTTCTTTCGTGCGAAGCATTTCTTTAACTGTATACTCATGACGAACTTCTGCTGTCTTCACACCCGAACCCTCTTTGGCACTTGCCGGAGACTGCTCACGAACCACCGCTTCACGGATCAGGAATGATCCTGCGACAACCAGTACAAGCACGATCATACCCCAATACATAAAGGCTTGTGCCGGACCAACCGCACCAATCAGGGCGGAGTTCACATATTTAAACAACAGACTGCCCGTACCGAAGGCACCCACCGAGATACCCGAGATCAGTCCTTTGCGTTCAGGGAACCACTTGATCAGATTGGACAAAGACGTGATATATGCCGTACCGTCCGCAAAACCAACCACAAAACCAGCCAGCAGATAGAGCAGCGTTAAAGAGCTAACTTGGGAACTCAGAATAAGTCCCACCCCGAGCACAATCCCGGCTACACGGATCAGACGCTGGAGACCCCAGCGCTCCTGCAATCGTCCTGCAAACAAAGTAGCAATGGCCAAAGCAAAACTCGTAATCGAAAAAGTTATCGCGACCGAGCTGACGTCCCATCCGAAACGATCAGACAGCGGTTGATTAAATAAACTCCAGGTGTAGATGGTGCCAAGCCCCATTTGTACAATAATCGTACCCAGTACAATAAGCCAGCGGTTCATTTTTATAGATGATGTCGTTGTTGAATTAGATGCTGATGAAGCGGATGAAATAGCTGCTTTCATCGTAATCTCCCCTTTGCCGATGTCTGTAACATGTTGAACATTCTCTTGTACCATTCCAAGGTAAGGTACTTGAATGCGTTCACAAGACCATCATACATGAAAGGGGATTCATGGAGCCGTTCTGAGCATGAGTTGCATCAGATACGGAATGAAATGCCGTTATATACGCATGAGCTGCCTGAACTCTTTGACTTTGCCACGACTGACTGGCACTTCCGCTTCCAGATCACGCAGACGGAGCAGATACGTATTGTTAAACCAAGGCACAATCTCACGAATTTGAGAGAGGTTAACGAGATAGGAACGATGGCAGCGGAAGAAGGTATCCTGCGGCAAGCGGCTGTGAAAATCCGATATGCTAACCGGCATCGTGAACTCTCCGTTTTTGGTATACACTTTGGTGACTTTCTCCTGAGCCTCTGCATAATAGATGTCCGCTGAATCAGTGACAATGATATTGTCATTGCGCAGCAAATTGACCCGTGTCCCTGTCAGATAATCCGCCGCCTGTGCTGGAGAATTAGAAGATGTCGGTCGCTGCTCCAGTCCTTGAGGTGCCTGCGATGTGCCAGTATGAAGCAGAGCTTGTCTTTCGGCATACCCTTGTTCCACTCCAAGTCCATTTGCTGATTCATAACCTTGCACACGTCGATATGCCTGCTCTTCCCCTTGCACTTCACCAAACCTGCTCTCACTTTGCTCCTGATCCCGCTTGAAGGTCAGCTCCAGCTTGTGCAACATGGTTGCAATCCGTTTCTCATCATAGGGCTTCAAAATGTAATCAAATGCTTCCAGTTCAAAAGCCTCAGCCGCATGCTCCTTATACGCTGTCGTAAATACAATGTAAGGTTTACGTGCAAACTTGCCAATATAGTGAGCCAGCATCATGCCATCCAGCGAAGGAATGTTAATATCGAGAAAAAGTACATCCACTTCCTGCTCCTGCAAAAACTTAAGCACATCCAAGCCATCTTCCAGACAGTCCACAACCTCAATCTGGCTATGCTCCTGAATCAAATAACTCAATTCCTCACTTGCCGGAATTTCATCTTCTACAATCAGTGCTCTCATTCTTCTTTTGTCGACTGCGTGCAACTTTCCTGTATCTGACGCTTTCATCGCTCCATCATCACTTTGTTATGACATCTCCTTTGGGTACATCAAATAAAATCTCGGTCCCTTGCTCCAGCCTTGTAATCGTTAGACCTTTTCCGTATATTAGTTTCACGCGCCGATGCACGTTGTACAGTCCAATCTGGTTGCCCGGCATGCGGTCATGGTAGACCTTCTCAATAATATCGACGCTAATGCCTGCACCTGTATCGCTCACGCTAACACGTACAAAATCAGGATGATCCTGTACCCGAATCCGCACGGTTCCGGGACCTTTGACCTTCAGAATGCCATGAATAATCGCGTTTTCTACAAGCGGCTGAATAACAAGACTTGGAATATGCACTGCCACTTCATCAATCTCATAGATAACCGTGAGTCTGCTGCCAAAGCGCGCTTTTTCAATCTCGACATAGTTACGGACTTGCTCCAGTTCCTTATGAATATCAATTAACTCGTCCGACAGCTCCAGATTGTAGCGCATGTAACCTGAGAGGTTGACGATCAGTTCCCGCGCACGATCCGGCTTAGTGCGTATAGACGATGCGATGGCATTCAGCGCATTAAACAAAAAATGAGGATGAATTGTTGTCTGTAATGCGCGCAATTCCGCTTTGTTCGCCGCAGCCTTAATCTCCTCTACACGAGACACCTCCATCTGAGTGGAAATAATCTGCGAGAGTCCTACAGCCATCGTTTGCAGTGGATACGTAATTTTATAGGCCTTGCGATAATAGATTTTGAGTGCCCCCGTCACATCGCCCCGTTCTTTGAGTGGTATAATGAGTAGCGAGTGGATATCGGGGGTTTTCTCGTCCGTTACATCATTGCTTATCATAATTTCCCCGCTGGATATCGTCTTCTTTGTCATTTCACTAATAATTTCATTGCCAATATGATAGCGTTCTTCACCAAAACCAACATAAGCCAAAACATTCCGGGTATCCGTAATCGCTACCGCGTCGGCCTGAATATCTTCTTGAATGATTTTGCATATTTTACGGAGCGAATCCTCATCAATAGAGCGGAAATAAGGCAGTGTCTTATTGGCAATCTCCAATGCCAACTTGGCCTGGCGACCTGCAATTAACTCTTTTTCCCCCTCCACACTCTGTACCAAAAGCACGATCAGACCAATGTTCACCTCACCCAGAATCATCGGCAATGCAATCTTTGAAACAATATCTGCTCCCAGAGGATCAGGATACGAGTAAAGAAGAATCAGCAGCATCGTGAGCGCTTCAATAATCATGCCTGCCCCAATGCCGATCATCCAGCGCTTGGATTTAGCGGTGTATTTGTGAATATAACCTGATACCAGACCCGCCAGAATACTTGTGATCAGGCACGGGATGGCAGTAATGCCATCCATATCAATCAGATACCGATGCAACCCGGAGACAATCCCCGTAATAATGCCTACAGGTGCACCAAACAATATGCCACCCGACAAAATAGCAATAATGCGCACATTGACGAGTGATCCTTCTACATTAATGCCGGTATATGTACCAAAGATGGCAAACGCACAGAATAGCAAGGTCAAGGCCGTGTACTCCTGCCATCTTAACTTGCCCTTTTGCAAAATCTGCCTGAATCGCGGCACCCGTGACAGAAAAAACAAAAATATAATCAGCAGCGCCGCCCGCTCAAACAACCCCAGCAGCATCGTAAACATTTCCAACCCATCTTCCTCCACATCTATCTATCTGAAAAAAATCACAATAACAGCGTCAGATCATCTTCATCCATCCCGCGCTGCGACATTGTATCTACCTACTCGTATGCACCAGTTTACCCTTCCCCTTGCAGGAAAGCAAAGGATATCCTGTGAAAACTAAAAAGGGGGGGCATCAAGTCAAACAGGAGGACTAACGCCTCTACTGACATAACCATTTTCTCTTAAAAGTAATATCAATAAACTCTTAGCTCTGAAATGCAATGTGGTATAATCAGGAAACTAATATGTTCTATACGAAGGTACTCATACTATCCAATTTCTCCACAGAAAGGTGCTCAGTAAATGCTTGCAATTCTGCTGCTTGGTTCGCTTCTGCTATTTGGTCTTATATTTTATATCTTAAAATGGTTCTCTGGACGTTCCAACAATGTTGAACGATCCACAGGACGAGTACTCCAGGTCGTTTTATGTATTTCAATTCTGGTTTTGGTTGTACAAGATTACATACTCACAGAACTACCTCATAACGGAATTATCATCGCCACTTTAATAGCAACGTGGTTTGCAACTATGGTCCCGGACGATCGTGGCCCAGTGTCCAAAGAGGCCAACCGAAAATCCATTTGATCTCATTTAACTGTGCGTATAGATCAGACAACAGATGAAGCAGTATTTCTTTTGATGAAATATAACTCGGTATATCCAGCATGACTACCTATTGACTCGGATTAACCCCTTAAGTTTGGACACATGCTCTCTTAATCTCCATCTTTCATAGTTTTTCAATTTACAATCGAACTGCCTCAATTGGAATGGGCTGAATCAGGTTCTGGTTGTAGAAATCCAAAGGAGCCAGGTCCTTAATACTGGAATGCATTCTTCTTTCGTTATAGAAGATCATGAACTCAGTGACCGCCTCATAGGCCTCACCATAGGTGGAAAAGTCATAACGAGATAGACAATCATCTTGAAGAATCCGATGGAATGACTCGATGTGAGCGTTCATATTAGGCGTTCGTGGTGGAATTCGTTCATGTAGAATCCCAAAGCTCTCACAAGCCATTTCAAATGCATGAGAAACAAACTGCGAGCCATTGTCCGAACGCACTACAGGTTTTAAAGTCGCATCGAATAGCTGGCGCTTCAACAAGGCTTGTTGTAACGTCCGTACCACGTCTTGAGCTTCACAACGAAGTCCGATGTGATAGGAAACAATGGATCGATCATACACATCGATGAAGGATTGAATAAAGAAAAAACGATCTTCACCTGCGATATAGCCATATTTAATATCCGTTTCGAATAGCTGATTCGACCCTGTAATCATTCGGTTACAAGCCAGTTTTCTGGGATGCTTTGTCTTTATTTTACGTTGGGGGCGTAACAAACCAAGCTTTTTGCAGAGGCGATAGACCTTCTTCTTATTAATGATCAACTTGTACGTACGCTTTAGATCAACGGTTAATTTACGATACCCATAGTTGTAGCCATCGCCTGAAATCAGCTCCATCAGCCATTCTTCAATCTGTTCGTCGGCTACACGTACGCCACTTTCTTGATAGGAATAACCGGGGGCTGGGCGTCCCTCACTCACCATTTTCTTCGCTACTTTACCATTTTTGTTGTAATAGTAGCTCGATTTTGGAATGCTGATTAGCCGTAAAACAAGTCGGATCGCATATCCCTTTTCGATGTAGAAATCGGCTACTTCAATTTTGTCAGCAAATGAGGGTTTTTCTTTTTTATTAAGTCCCGAAGAATTGCAATTTCAAGAGCCTGCTCTCCAAGAAGATGTTTCAACTGGTTATTCTCTTGAGCCAGTGCTTTAGATTCTAAGGTGGTTACGGCATCCAGCGAATCTTCTCCAAACTTGCCAGTTTCATACTCTTTAATCCACCGATGAAGCATATTTGCTGCAATCTCATAGCGTCTTGCAACGGCCGCTTTATTGCCTGTTTCCAGCGCTTCTTTGATGACCTGCAGTTTAAATTCTTTTGAATGCTTATTTCGTCTCAACTTCCTCATCCCCTTGTCACTAGTAGTGTACCGCATACACTCTCTTAGTGTCCAAGTTCTCTAGGGGGCTAAATAG